>JAYRTJ010000027.1:0-37018 GCA_041919675.1 Rhodospirillaceae bacterium
TTCGCGAAATCGTTGCCGAGCCGGAAGTGGGCGCCATCTACACCGGCGCTGTCGTGAAGATCATGGACTTCGGCGCGTTCGTGAACTTCCTCGGCAAGCGCGACGGTCTTGTGCACATCTCGGAGCTTGCTTCGAGGCGCGTGCAGCAAGTCGCCGACGTCGTGAAGGAAGGCGATGTCGTGAAGGTGAAGTGCCTTGCCATCGACGACCGCGGCAAGGTGAAGCTGTCCATGAAGCGCGTCGATCAGGCCACAGGCGCCGAAATCGACGTCGGCGGCAAGGACGGCGGCGAAACGCCTGCCGAATAAGGCGCGTGCGTAAGCCGCTTCCTTTTCCATTCGTGATCGGCCATCGCGGTTCGCCGCGGGCGGCGCCAGAGAATACTCTGGCGTCGTTCCGCCAGGCGGCCCGCGACGGTGCGGCGTGGGTGGAGTTCGACGTCTCGCTGACATCGGACGGGCGGGCGGTGATTTTTCACGACGACGATCTCGACCGCACCTCGGACGGCACCGGCCCCCTGGCCGCGACGCCGTTCGATGCGCTGCGGAACCTGGACGCCGGCGGATGGTTCAGCCCCTCCTTCGCGGGCGAGCCGATCCCGACGCTGGAAGAAGCGCTCGAGCTGTTCCGTGAGCTCGGCCTTTCCTTCAACATGGAAATCAAGCCGGACCGCGGCCGCGAAGTGGAAACGGCGGAAGTCGCGCTGGCCATCGCGCGCGACTGCTGGCCGTCCGATTTGCCCGCGCCGCTGATCTCCAGCTTCTCGCTTGCCTCCGTGGCGGCGGCGAAGGAAGTGCAGCCGGGCTGGCCGCGCGACCTTCTGTTCGACCGCGTCACCGAAGACTGGAAAGACGCGGGCGCGCAGCTCGATGTCATCTCTTTTGGCGCCAATCATCAGCACCTGACCGCTGACACGATTCGCGCAATGCACGAAGCCGGTTACGGCGTGATGGCCTATACGGTAAACGATACCGAACGGGCTAGAACGCTGAAAAGCTGGGGTGTGGACGGGATTTTTACGGACATTCCCGCTGCCATGCTGAAGGCTTTTACATGACGGCCCCGGCTTCACTCCTTGGTTCACTCGCACGGGCGGCTTATATTTCCGCCGGGAGCGTGCGGTTTGGTACAGTAGGAAAATGAAAGCACTAAATCCGATTGTTCTGGGCGGACAGGAAGTCCTGCCGATCATCGAAGGCGGTAAAGGCGTGAGCGTCTCCAACGGCCAGTCGTCCGGCGCGTGGGCGGCAGCGGGCGGCGTGGGGACCTTCTCGGGCGTGAACGCCGATTCGTTCGACGCGCGCGGTATTGCGATCCCTCAGACCTATAAGGGCCGCACCCGTAAAGAGCGCCACGAAGAACTGGTCAAATACGCCATCGAAGGCGGCATCACCCAGGCGCGCATCGCGCACGAAGTCCGCGGTAATGCGGGCCGTCTGCACATCAACATTCTTTGGGAGATGGGCGGCGCTGAGCGCGTGCTGTCCGGCGTGATGGAAAAGTGCCGCGGCCTCATTCACGGCGTCACCTGCGGCGCCGGCATGCCGTACCGCCTGGCCGAGCTCGCCGCGCACTATGGCATCTACTACTACCCCATCATTTCCTCGGGCCGCGCGTTCCGTGCGCTGTGGAAGCGCGCCTATCACAAGTACGCCGAGTTGCTCGGCGGCGTGGTCTATGAAGATCCGTGGCTCGCGGGCGGACACAACGGTCTTTCGAACTCGGAAGACCCGAAGAAGCCGGAAGAGCCCTATCAGCGCGTCGCCGCGCTGCGCACCGTGATGAACGAGTGCGGCCTCCAGAACGTGCCGATCATCATGGCCGGCGGCGTGTGGTGGCTGTCCGAATGGGAACACTGGCTCGATAACCCCGAGATCGGCCCGATCGCGTTCCAGTTCGGAACCCGTCCCTTGCTCACCAAGGAAAGTCCGATCTCCGACGAATGGAAACGCCGCCTGGTCACCTTGCAGCCGGGTGACGTGCATCTGCACCGCTTCAGCCCGACAGGCTTTTATTCATCGGCCGTGCACAACGGCTATCTGTCGGAACTCGAACACCGCAGCGAACGTCAGATCCCCTTCACGCCGGAACCCGTGGGCGCGCACGACACCGCGTTCAACATGGGTGTCCGGAAACGTGACGTCTATGTGACCGGTCCGGACAAGATGCGCGCGCAAGCCTGGCTCGATCACGGCTTCACCGAAGCCATGAAGACGCCGGACTCGACGCTGATTTTCGTCACGCCCGAAAAAGCCGAGGAAATCCGCGCCGACCAGATCGCCTGCATGGGCTGTCTGTCCGCCTGCTCCTTCTCCAACTGGTCGCAGAACGAAGAAGGCTCGACCGGCCGCAAGGCCGATCCGCGCAGCTTCTGTATCCAGAAGACGCTGCAGAACATCGCGCACGATGGCAACGTCGATGCCGAACTCATGTTCGCGGGCCACAACGCTTACCGCTTCGGCCAGGACCCCTGGTACAACGACGGCTTCGTACCGACGGTGAAACAACTGGTCGAGCGCATCTCGACCGGCTGGTAGATCGGGCTTAGCCCTTCATCACGGTTCTGATCTTGGCGTACTCGTGTTCGAGTACGCCATAGATCACCGTGCTCCACCATTTGCCGCGCGCCTGATGGACATCGCGCAACAGGCCTTCGCGCGCCATGCCGGTCTTTTGCATGATGCGGATGGAACCCTTGTTCTCCGGGCTGCACTGGGCGCTGACCCGGTGCATCTTCAATTGTGAAAAGGCCGCCTCGAGCAGCGCGCCCGTGATCTCGGTGCCGAAACCCTGTTTCCAGAACCGCGGCGCGACGCCGAAGCCAAGTTCGGCCTGGCGCTCCGCGGGATTGGTGATCTTGAGAACCGCCTCGCCGATGATTTCACCGGTGTCCTTGCGCGTGGCGGCGAGGAAGTAGGCCAGGCGCGGTTTCGCGGCCTGTTCATTCACGACCCACTTGAGCAGGGTATCGAGCTGCTGCGCCGTCGGCGCTTCGCTGCGCTGATACTGCCAATAGGCGGGATCGTTCACGTACTGGAAAACGGTCGGGATGTCGGCCACCACATACTCGCGGATGTGGAGGCGGCGCGTGGTGATCGGCAGGGAAAGCACGGGAACGACGTTCATACGCCGCGAATCGTACGCGACTTCCCGCGGAAGGGTAATACCCTTCCGCTCTTTATATTTCCGGCGCGATCTCGTCCGAAAACCGCGTCACACTTTTCCGGATCGCGCCGATTATCGCGCGAGATACTTTCCGATGAAATCCTCGACCTCGGGGAGCGAGAGGCCTTTGGCCTTCAATTCGGCGCGAATGCCGCGCAAGTCGACATTGGCGTAGTTATGGGTCGCGGCGGGGGCCTTCTCCGACGCATCGACGATACGGAAATCGAAATCGCGCACCGGGCCTTTGTAGACTTCGTAGTGCAACACCTGATCGACTTCGTTGTTGGGCGTGAAGGTCAGCACCGTGGGCTTCAGGTCGTAGAGTTCCTTGGGCTGCACATCGCAGGCCGCGGCGATGATCAGCTCGTCGCCCGCCTGGCAGGTGCGCGCGGCGGCGCCGTTGAGGATGCAGCAGCGCGAGCCGGGCTCGCCGTAGATCACATAGGTCGAGATGCGCGCGCCCGAGTTCTTGTTCCAGATCTCGACGAATTCACACGGGTACAGGCCGGCAAGAGCGCCATGCTCCGGGTCCAGGGTGATCGAGCCGTGATAATGAAGGTCCGCACCGGTGACACGAATGCCGTGGAGTTTGGCGCGGATGACTTTGATCATCGGGGGAAACGCTCTTCTATGTGCGGTGCGAAATAGCGGGCGGCACCATACTTGTTTTGTCCCGTGGGTAAAGGCGGGGCCTCGCTTGCTTAGGCATAGCAGCCCACGTAAAGTCGAATGACGGGCGGAACATTCGATGAACATCCTGGGATTGTCTGACCTACTTGGAACACCTGTCACGGGCGGTGCTGAAATCGACCTCAGTAAACCCGGGCCGGTCAGCGCGCGCATGCCGCCGCCGCCGCAGGTCGTCACGGCCGCTGTTACACGCGGCGTGTGCCGCTGGCTCGGCGACCTCGGCTTCTCGAGCCTGGTCGAATTCAAGCTCGGCAACGGCCGGCGCGCCGACGTTGTCGGTCTCAACGAAGCCGGCGCCATCCTGATGGTCGAAGTGAAAAGCACACCCGAGGATTTTCGGGGCGACGCGAAGTGGCTGGAATACGTGCCCTACTGCGACGCCTTCTCCTTCGCCGTGCCGCCGCACTTCCCGTGGCAGATCCTTCCCGAAAATGTCGGCGTGGTGATGGCCGACGCCCACACGGCCGCCATCATGCGCCCCGCACCGCAGCATCCGCTGCATGCGTCACGGCGCAAGGCGCTCACCTTGAGATTTGCCCTCGCCGCCGGTCAGCGGCTCGCCAGCGTCGTCGACCCGAGAGTCTAAGCGGCCCTTAGCCGCAATAGAGCCCGATGATGCGTTTCTGCGCATCGAGCTCGACGTTCACGCGGCCCGGATTGTGTTCCTTGGTGACGATGACGCCCGGCGGCAGGATGCGGTAGGGCGGGGTGAGATTTTCTTCGCGCATGTACTGACCGGTGCCCGGCGCGGCCGCGCCTTTCGACACGAATGTCATCCCGAGCGCGGGCACAAGCACATGGCCACGGCAGGGTACGAGCATTTCGGGCACCACGGGCTGGCGGATCACGGCGGGCGGCGGCCCCGGCGGAACAATGCTGATGTCGTTGCGAAACCGCGGGAACCGATCGTTCGGTCCTTGTACGCAGCTTGCCAGCATGAGCGCCGCAACGGCCGCGCAAGCAAGGCGAAGTGTGTGTCGCGTCATGAGCCCCCGCGTCATGAAACCGTCCGCGCGCCCTTCAGCGCGGTGATGGTGGCGGTGGTGGAGAACGACGGGACAAGATCGGCGAGCACAACGCGTCCGCCATAACTTTCCACGATATCGCCTCCAACCACAGTCGCGCGCGAATAGTCCGCGCCCTTCACCAGTACATCTGGCCGCAAGGCTTCGATCAAGGCAAGGGGCGTGTCGTCGTCAAAAACGGTGACGAGGTCGGCCGAGGCGAGCGAGGCCATCACCGCCGCGCGAGCCGCTTCGGTTTGCACGGGACGGCTTTCGCCTTTGAGACGCTTTACCGAGGCGTCGGAATTGAGCGCGACCACCAGGCGGTCGCAGGCGGCGCGCGCCTGGCGCAACAGCGACACATGGCCCGGATGCAGAAGGTCGAAACAGCCGTTGGTGAAACCGACTTTAAGTCCGGCGTGGCGCCATTCGGCGACGCGCAGCAAGGCTTCGGCGCGATCAACGACTTTGTGCTCGACGCTGGCCAAACCGGCCTGGCGCATCGCGGTCGTGATGTCCTGGACGGTAACGACGGCGGTGCCATGACGGCCAACCACCACGCCCGCGGCGATATTGGCGAGGCGCATCGCGACCGGCAGCGGCGCGTTACAGGCCAGCGCCAGCGCCAGTGTCGCGATCACCGTATCGCCCGCGCCCGTGACGTCGGCGACTTCGCGCGTCTCAGCAGGCTGGTGATGGACGGCGCCGTCGGCCGTGACGAGGGTCATGCCTTCGCCGGAGCGTGTGACGAGCACGGCGCCGACACCGACATCGCGGCATAGGCCGCGCGCGGCGGTGACAAGATTTTCCGTGGTGTCGACGGGAAGGCCCGTCGCCTCGGCGAGTTCGGCGCGGTTCGGCGTGAGCACTGCTGCGCCCATGTAGCGGCCGTAGTCGGTGCCCTTGGGATCGACGATGACCGGTTTGCCCTGCGCCTTGGCCGCCGTGATGATGGTCTGGGCGATATCGCCGGACAAGACACCTTTGCCGTAGTCCGACAGGATCACGGCCTCGGCGCGCAGGAGTTCGGAAGCAACCGCGCGCATCACGTCGGCGGCGTCATTGGGCGCCAACGGCAGGCGGGTTTCGCGGTCGGCGCGCAGCAGATGATGGCCGTCCAGGCTGAAGAAGCGGTTCTTGATGGTGGTTTCGCGATGCCGGGAGACCCGCAGGTAGGGCTCCACGGGCAGGCGGGCGAGGAGATTGCTGACCTCTTGTCCTGCACGGTCGTCGCCGATCGCGGCAACGAAGGCACAGCACGCGCCGAGGGAGGCGATATTGCGCGCCACGTTACCCGCGCCGCCCAGTTCGCTGGTCTCGCGGGTGATGCGCACCACCGGGACAGGCGCTTCAGGCGAAATCCGCTTCACTTCGCCGTAGGTCGAATGATCGACCATGACATCGCCCACGCACAGGACGCGCCGGCTCTGGAACTTGCCGAGGACCGCCGCCAGGGCGGCCAGATCATCGAGGGCGGGATCGGAGGCTGTGGTCATGTATCGGATGGTAACCGGAGGTCAAAAAGGTGGGTGCGACGGCTTTCGCGCGGGTCCGGGCTTATGATAATGGACGCTCCCACGGGAGACGATGGCGATACCGGGGGCGCCGGCTTAAGTCACCCGGCCAGAAAAAGAATATTTGTTAATCTTTTCCAAATGGTTACCGTTCACCATGGGGCCAAATGGGCTTAGAGTCGCACCAGGACCAGCTTCCGGCTGGGTTTTAAACCGCCGGGGCGGATGGGCCGTGGCGTGGAACTCGTAAGGGTTGAGTAACGCGAGACGATGAATCAGGGCGCCAGAGGCTATCAAGAGACTCTGCTCGTCGACACGCTCGACCGGATGCGCCGCAATCCGGAAGGGCGCAAGGTCGTGCACCTGCGCCTGTCCAAACTCATGCCGGCCAACCGCACGCCGGTGCGCATCAAGATCGTCACGCGCATGTTCCGCACGCTGGAAAGCGGACGCCAGGTGCAGATCTTCAGCCTGACCAACGACGATCTGGCGATGATCGTCGGCGGCGGCGCGCAACGCGACGTGAACAACATCATCCACCGGATCCGCAAACTGTTCGAAGGCGATCCGCTCACCCTCGACGACGATCAGGGCAATGACCGTTTTGTGGTCTGGTACGATCTGCAGCTCGACGCCGCCATGGCGATCCATGCGGCGCAGCAACTGCGCCAGGAAGCCCAGAACACTCAGCCCGTCACCACTGCGCCGCCGCTCCCGACCGTGACGCCGGCCGCGCTCGATGAAATCCATAAGAAGCTCGCATTCCTGAACGTCGTGCCCTTCGTGCGCGACCAAGTGGCCATCCGCCTCGATCAGGAAACCAAGGCGCCGTCGATCGAGTTTTACGAATTCTTCCTGTCCGTCGGCGACCTGCAGCGCACCGTCGCACCTACCTGGAACCTGTTCGGCGACCGTTCGCTGTTCCAGGATCTGTCGCGCACGATGGACCTGCGCATGCTCGACATCGTGCTGCGTCACCCCGATGCCCGCGGCGCACCCGCGCTCAGCCTCAATCTCAATCTTGAAACGATCTTCACCCCGACCTTCGGAAGTTTCCTCGAGCGTCTGGAGCAGGGTCAGAAAGTCATCATCGAAGTCCAGGCCGTGGACCTCCTGACGAACTTCAGCATGTATCTCGACGCGCAGGCTGTACTTTCGAGCATGGGTCATGCGGTGCTCATCGACGGCCTATCGACGTCCGCTCTCGCGATGCTCGATGTCGCGCTGATGAAGCCGGACTACGCCAAGATCATCTGGGCGCCCGAGCTTCTCGACATGATGGATCCGGCGACCAATCAGAGCGCGGCCTTCATCGTGCATAATATCGGCGCGGAGAAAGTCATCCTGTCGCGCTGCGATTCGGCCAACGCGCTGCAGTGGGGCCTTAAGACCGGCATCAGCGTCTTCCAGGGCCACTTCCTGGACGCCTACCGTAAGAAGGCGCCCGCGCTGCAAGCGCGTACGAACCGGTCGAAGTAATGAGCATGGACCCGCAAACCGGTACCGCCGCACATCCGCTGGGCGCCAGCCACGAAGCGCGCTTCCTGGA
Source organism: Rhodospirillaceae bacterium (assembly GCA_041919675.1). Taxonomy (GTDB): domain Bacteria; phylum Pseudomonadota; class Alphaproteobacteria; order Rhodospirillales; family Rhodospirillaceae; genus SHVO01. The sequence continues at coordinate 7,923 of JAYRTJ010000027.1, forward strand.
CGACTTAAAGTCGCTGGATCCGGGAAGCCGCGACCGCGGCGTCATCCGCCTGCACCTGTCGCGCCTGCTTCCTGAAAATCGCGACAAGGACAATCTGCGCAACGCCGAAACCGTGTTCGACGATCTTGCGCGCACGCGTACCGCGCAGCTCTATCGCATGCGCAATTCGGATCTGATGGTGGTCTTCGAGAACCACGAAACCGCCTCGGCCGAACGCGCGATGCTCAAGCTCCTGAAATTGTGGGAGCGCGATCCGCTCATCGCCAAGTTCAAGAGCGACGCGCGCAAGAACCGCCTGTCGAACTGGTTCGACATGAATGCGGACTACGACAAGCTGCTGACCTTCGCCATGCGCCAGGCGGCGAGCACGGAAAAGAGCATGCGCAAGACGCTGCCCGAGTTGATCGCGGCGCGCGAACTCCTGCGCAACAGTGCGGAACGCGGCACACCGCTGACGCCGACGGAACTCGGCAAGGCGGAAGACGCGCTCGCGCGTGTCGATCTTTCCAGCTTCACGCGCCGCCAACCGGTGTGCGCCTTTGTCGAAGACGGCAAGCCCGAAATCGTCTTCACCGAAGTGTTCGTGTCCATCGCCGACTTGCGCGAGACCCTGATGCCGCGCACGGACCTCACCATCAATCCGTGGCTGTTCCAGCGCTTCACGCAAACCCTGGATCGCCGCGTGATGGCGCAAATCGCGCGCCGCGAGGATCGCACCCTGGTGCGCGACGGTTTCAGCATCAACGTGAATGTATCAACCGTGCTGTCGGAAGAATTTCTGTCCTTCGACGACGACTTCGCGCCGTCCAGCCAGGACGTCGTGCTTGAAATGCGTCTCGAAGATATGTTCGCCGATCCGGGCAGCTTCGCCTTCGCCCGCGATTTCGTCACCGAGCGCGGCTACCGCATCTGTATCGACGGCCTCAGTCTGTCGACTTTTCCCTTCGCCGATCCGAACCGCCTCGGCGTGACCTACGCCAAGCTCAACTGGGCGCAGGAAATGACGGCGTATGGCGGCACGGAGCAGGGCCAGCGGCTCAAGGAAATGATCCGCGAACGTAAGAAGGGCCGTACCATTCTCGCGCGCTGCGATTCCGAAGCGGCGGTGAAGGTCGGTCAGCAGATGGGAATCACGTTGTTCCAGGGCCGTTACATCGACGCGCTCGCGCGCGGCATTCGTTAACGCGTTTATTGATTTAAGAGCCCGTCACGGCTTTACGGTCACTGCCTTACTTCGGGCGTACTTCGCCGCAACACTCGCCCATCAACGGAGGCTAACATGACGAAATCCATTTCCCGCAGGCAGGCGAGTCTCCTGATGGCCACACTGGCCGCGAGCGCCGCCATGAGCGGCGCCGCCAAGGCCGATGACGTGCTCGACGCGCGCCACATCCTCGATGAAGCCGCGATTACACTCACTCGCGTGCGCGAGGAACTCAAGAACTCCGGCGACATGGACGACCTTTTGCAGCGAAGCAAAGGCGTCCTGATCATCCCGTCTTATTACAAACTAGGCTTCATCGTCGGCGGAGCTTACGGTGACGGTGTTCTTTTGAAGCGTCAGCCCGAAGGTGAATTCGGCGATCCGGCGTTCTATCGCATGACCGCGGGCTCGCTCGGCCTGCAGGCGGGCATGAATTCGGCCTCCGTGGTGTTCATGATCCTGACCGAGAAGGGACTTAGCGCCGTCCTCGACGACGAATTCAAGATCGGCGCCAATGTCGGCATGACCCTTGGTACACTGGGTGTCGGCGCGGAAGCGGCCACCACGACGCATGTCGGCAAGGACATCGTCGCTTATTCGCAGAGCAAGGGATTGTTCGCCGGCGGCGCTTTCGAAGGCGCGGTGATCAAGCCGCGCCGGGATTGGAACGCGGCCGTCTACGGCGTTGGCAACGACAATCCCTCCGCCATCGTGCAACGCAATCAGCTCGGCGCGGCGACGAACCTCAAGGATATCCTGTCGAAGAACGCCTACCCGGCACAGGCCGCGCCGGTTCCCGGAACGCCGTAGCGCTTAGGACGCCGGCGCTTCAAAGGTCGCCGGCGCTTTCTCGATCTCGCTCGCGCCGTCGCGCGTCACCTGCATGATCGCGAAGCCGCGCTGCGACAGGCCGTTCGGCAGGAAGCGGAAGATTCCGTCCACGCCCGCGAAGCCCGAAGGATTTGTGATCGCCTCAGCCGAGAACGGCTGTGGATAATCGCCGCGCGCCAGCACGGCGGCGAGGGCGACCGCGTCATAACCATGGCTGGCGATGCCCGGCGCCGCGCGGCCGAACAGCTCGCGGTAGCGCACGAAGAACTGGCGGTTCGATTCCTGCGGCGGTGCCGGATAAACGCCGCCCACCATCACCGGCTCACGGCCCAGACCGGGCGTATTCCACAGCATCGTGCCCAGAAGCTGCACACGCCCGGAATCGATGTCGTAGAACGGCAGCAAGGTCGCGGCCTGGGTGAGGCGCGTGCCCTGGTCGGGCAGGAGCACGGCTTCGAAGTCCACTTCGCCGATCGTCTCGAGGCGATTGAGGCGCTCCAAGGCAAGTTGCGAGATCTCGTCTTCTTTGCCCGCGAGCTCCGCCTTCTGCGCCTCAAGCGCCTGCTTACGGCGATCATAGGCGGCGAGGTTGCGCACCACGTCGTTCAGATCCGAGCCTTCGGCATTGTAGTAGGCCACGTTCGTCACTTGGCCGCCGCCGGCGGGCACATAACGGTTGAAAGCTTCGACCACCGCACGGCCGTAATCGGACTCCGGCGCGAGCACGGCAAAGCGCGTCAGGCCTTGCGCGCGCGCATAGGCGATCATCTGGCGCACTTGTTCCTGGACGAGGAAGCCGAGCACGAACACCCGCCCGCCCGCGATGGCGGGATCGGTGGAGAAGGCGACGATGTTGACGCCCGCGGCGTCGGCGGTCGGCGCGATGGCGCGCGCTTCGGCGGAGAACAGGGGGCCGAGGATGAGCTGCGCGCCGTGCGACAGCGCGCGCTGCGCGGCTTCGGTCGCGCCTTCCGGCGTGCCGCCGGTGTCGTAGGCCTGCAGGACAAAGCGTTCATCGGCCACGTCGAACAGCGCCATCTGGGCGGCGTTGAGCAGGGCCTGGCCGACCGGGGACGACGGGCCCGTCAGCGGCGCGAGCAGCGCGACGCGCACGAGGCCATTGGCGTCAGGCACGGGCCGCTGCGGCATCGGGCCGCCGGCCACGGACGGAAGCGGCTTCACGTCGCCGCCGAGACCCGGGATAAGCTGATTGCGACCAAGCACACCCCGCCGATCGGCGGGTGCGTTCAGCGTCGAGGTCGGCGCACCCGAAGCCTTGGCAGCGGCGGGCGGAGTCTGCGAGGGTGTCGATGATCCGCCGGCACACCCGGCCAGGAGACCGGCGGCGAGAATGATTGCCAGGAAGAATGGCTTCAATGACACGAAACGAATCCTCACATCAGAAGGCGGGTGAACCGGTCTTATCGTCCGGGGCCGAACCTACGGCTGGGATAGCCTTGAATCCAGGCCTTTATGTGGTCGCCACGCCCATCGGCAACCTAAATGACATAACGGCGCGGGCCCTTACGGTGTTGCGGGGCGCGGACGTCATTGCCTGCGAAGACACCCGCGTGACAGGGGTGTTGCTTCACCGCTTCGGGATCGCCACGTCCATGATCCCCTACCACGACCATAACGCGGAGCAAGCCAGGCCCAAGCTGATGACCCAGCTTCAAGCGGGCGGGCGCGTCGCGCTTGTGAGCGACGCCGGAACACCGCTGATCTCGGATCCCGGCTACAAACTCGTGCGCGCGTGCGCGGATGCCGGCATCCCGGTGATCCCGATCCCCGGCCCTTCGGCGCTGCTGGCGGGACTGGTCGTCGCCGGCCTTCCGACGGACCGCGTCATGTTCGCCGGCTTCCTGCCGCAGAAGTCCGGAGCGCGGCGCGGCGAGATCCTTGAGCTGAAAGACCTGAAGGCCACGCTGGTGTTCTATGAGTCCGCGCAGCGCCTGCCTGAAACTCTCGCGGATTTGAACGCGGTTCTGGGGCCAAGGCCCGCCGCCGTGTGCCGCGAGATGACCAAGCTGTATGAAGAAGTGCGCCGCGGCACCCTCGCCGAGCTTGAAGCGCACTACTCAGCCGAGGGCCCGCCGAAAGGCGAGATCGTGCTCGTGATCGGCGGCGCGCCCGATGTCGTGACATCGGCCGAAGACCTGGACAGCGCGCTGCGCAAAGCGCTCGCGACCATGACGGTGCGCGATGCCGCCGATGTGGTGGCCGAGGCGTTCCAGGAACCGCGTCGGCGGATTTACCAGCGCGCGCTCGAGCTCGGCAAAGATGGCCGCGCTTAACACACGGCTTGAAGCGGAGCGGCGCGGGCGGTTCGCCGAAACCTTGTGCGTGTGGAGTTTACGGTTGCGCGGCTGGCGCATTTTGGAGCGCCGGCTGGTTGGCAAACGCGGGACGGGCGTCGGCGAGATCGACATCGTCGCCCGGCGCGGCAAAGTCATCGCCTTTATCGAGGTCAAAGCGCGCGCCAGCGAAACCGCGGCGCTGGAAGCGGTTACAACGGCCCAACGTGCGCGTATCGCGCGCGCTGCCGGAATTTTCATCGCTCGTTTTCCGGATGGCGGCGATTGCGACGTCAGATTCGACGTCATGACGGTCAGCCGTTTGTTACCTGTCCATCTGATGGATGCCTGGCGTCCGTAATAACCCCGAGTGGAAAGCCGCGCCGAATCGCGTTACGTGTCGTGTATGGCTAACACGGCGACCATCAAAACGGCGCTCGGACATGTCGCGGCGCAGGCGGACGAGGCGATCGATATCGCCGATGTCGCGCTCGTGCTCGCGTCGTTCGATCATCCCGCCACGGATCTCAAGATCTACCGCGACCATATGCGCGAGCTCGCCGAAGCGGTGCATACCGCGATGCTCGAATCCGGCTTCGATGTCGACAATCCCGGACCGGAAGAGATGGCCGAAGTGCTGTCGAACGTCATCGCGCGCGACTTCAACTATGTCGGCGACGAAGAGAACTACAACGATCTCGACAACGCCAACATGATGCGTGTGATCGAGCGCCGGCGCGGGCTGCCGGTGTCCCTCGGCATCCTCTATCTCGCCGCCGCGCGCGCGCAAGGCTGGGTCGCCGCCGGCCTCAACTTCCCGGGCCACTTCCTGGTGCGCCTCGAAAGCCGCGACGGACGGCGCGCCATCATCGATCCGTTCTACAACGGGCGAGTCATGGAAAGCCGGGCGCTGCGCGAGCTGCTCAAGCTGGTGCGCGGAACGGCGGTGGAACTCGATTCCAGCCATTACCGGCCCGTCTCGAACCGCGACGTGCTGGTCCGGCTGCAAAACAATGTGAAGACCCGGCGCATGGAACTCAATGAGGTCACCGGGGCCCTCGAGGCCGTGGAAGCCATGCAGATGCTGGATCCCGAAAACGCCTCCCTCTGGCGCGAGGCGGGGGTCATGCATATGCGTCTGGGGCACCTGAAACATGCCGTCGAGGCCTTTGAAGGTTTCGTGGCGCGAACCCCGGAAGGCGCGGACCGGCGCAAGATCGCACAAGTTATTGAAGAACTGCGCGAGCGCTTGCATTAAAAGAGTGTCCTTGCACACTTCGCTAAAGCCCAAACCGGCAGCCCGAGGGACAATGACACTTCAAGTCGCCATCCAGATGGACCCGATCGAGTCCATCAACATCAACGCCGATTCCACTTTTGTGCTGGCGCTCGAAGCGCAGAAACGCGGCCACACCCTGTACCATTACCTGCCGCGCAAGCTGTCGTTCCGCGAAGGCCGCGTGATCGCGCGCGCCCGGGCGCTGACCGTGCGCCGCGAGCTCGGCACGCACTACGACCTCGGCCCCGAACAGGAGCTCGATCTGCGGACAATGAATGTCGTTCTCATGCGCCAGGATCCGCCGTTCGATATGGCCTATATCACCGCGACCCATGTGCTGGAGCACATCCATCCCAAGACGCTGGTGGTGAATGATCCGGTCCACGTGCGCAACGCCCCGGAAAAATTGTTCGTCACGCATTTCGAAGGCGTGATGCCGCCGACGCTGATCTCGGCGGACGTCGATGAAATCCGCGCCTTCCGCCGCGACCACAAGGACATCATCATCAAGCCGCTGTACGGCAACGGCGGCGCGGGGGTGTTCCATATCCGCCCGGACGACGAGAACCTCGGCGCGCTTCTGGAAATGTTCACCACCACCTGGCGCGAGCCGGTGATCGTGCAACGTTATGTGCCCGAAGTGCGTAAGGGCGATAAGCGCATCATCCTCGTCGACGGCAAGGCGGCGGGCGCCATCAACCGCGTGCCGGCGGCGGGCGAAGCGCGTTCGAACATGCATGTCGGCGGCCGCCCTGAAAAAACCGAGCTGACCAAGCGCGAGCAGGAGATTTGCGAGATCATCGGCCCGGCCTTGCGCGAGCGCGGCCTGATCTTCGTCGGCATCGACGTGATCGGCGACTACCTGACGGAAATCAACGTGACATCGCCGACCGGGATTCAGGAAATCAACCGCTTCAATGGCGCTTCATTGGAAGCGGATGTGTGGGACGCCATCGAAGCGCGGCTCTAGGTAAGGCAATGGAAGAGATCACCAAACTCAACCCCGATCAGATCGAACGGCACCTTCTCAATACCGTCGATACGATGCTGGCGGTGATTACGACCTACGGCCTTCGTGTCATCGGCGCGTTCATTACGCTGTTCCTCGGCTGGGCGATCGCCAACGCCGTTTATCGTGCGATTCAGCGCGCGGGTGGGCGTTCAAAGCGTATCGACCAGACCATCACCATCTTCGCCGCCTCCGGCGCGAAATATCTCATCGTCGCGTTTACGTTGATCTCGGTGCTGGGCAGCTTCGGCATCCAGACCACCAGCTTCGTCGCCGTCCTTGGCGCGGCGGGCCTCGCGATCGGCCTCGCACTGCAGGGCACGCTCAGCCATGTGGCCTCGGGCCTTCTTCTGGTGTTCTTCCGTCCATTCCGCGTCGGCGACGCCATCGAAGCCGGCGGCGTAAATGGCACGGTGCGCTCCATCACCTTGTTCCTGACCGAGATCGACACGGCCGACAATGTTCACGTCGTGGTACCGAACGGCCTGATCTGGAGCGGTACGATGAAGAACTTCAGCCGCAATGCGACCCGGCGGGTGGAGCTCAAGTTTCTGTTGTCCTACGTCGATGATGCGACCCTCGCCCTGAAGATCGTCCACGAGCTCGTGGCGCGCGACGAGCGCGTGCTTGAGAGCCCGCCGCCGCAAATCGGCCTCGCGTCATTCGCCGATGTCGGGATCACCATCGTCGCCCGGGTCTGGACCGCGCCCGCCAATGTGCAGGCCGTGCAGTTCGATATGAACCGCGCCGTGAAAGAGGCCTTCGACAAGAAGGGCATCATGATGTCCTTTGTTCAACGTAAAGCGCTCTTGGGCGCACCCGTACCGCCGGCTGTTTAGCGCACATCCGTGCGCCTTTGACGTTCTAACGCATGATATTCGCGGCTATAGTCGCCGTTCGCGGGGGGCTGGATGGTTGCGCATATAAACACGGTCGCGTTTTCGGGGATCGAGGTGCTGCCCATCGAGGTGCAGGTTGCGATCTCGGGCGGACTGCCCGCGTTCAGCATCGTTGGGCTTCCCGACAAAGCCGTTGCGGAATCGCGTGAACGTGTCCGCGCGTCGCTGAACGCCATCGGCCTCGCGTTGCCCGCCAAACGCATCACCGTCAATCTCGCACCTGCCGATGTGCAGAAGGAAGGCAGTCACTTCGACCTTCCGATTGCGCTGGGCGTCCTTGTCGCGATGGGCGTTGTCGGTGTCGAGGATATTGGCGGCTATGTGGCGCTCGGCGAACTTGGCCTCGACGGGTCCATCGCCGCGGTGGCCGGCGTCCTGCCGGCCGCGATCGCCGCCAATGCCGGCGAGCGCGGATTGATCTGCCCCGGAGCGCAGGGCGGCGAAGCGGCCTGGGCCGGCGGGGCCGACGTGCTCGCACCGCAGACCCTGTTGCAATTGATCAACCATTTCAAGGGCGTCTCGGCCCTCGGCGCCGCCGTGCCCTCCGCGCCGCGCGCGGAAAGCGCATTTCTCGACCTTAAGGACGTTAAAGGCCAGGAGACCGCCAAGCGCGCCCTCGAGATCGCCGCCGCCGGCGGACATAATCTGCTCATGGTCGGGCCGCCGGGTTCGGGAAAATCGCTGCTTGCGAGCCGGCTGCCGGGGCTCTTGCCGCCGCTTTCGGCAGCCGAAGCGCTTGAAGTCAGCATGATTCATTCGGTGGCCGGCCAACTCGAGGGTGGAACGATCCTGCGCCGGCGCCCCTTTCGCGATCCGCATCACTCGGCCTCGACGCCCTCTCTCGTCGGCGGCGGGGTGAAAGCGCGCCCCGGCGAAATTTCGCTGGCCCACCGCGGTGTGCTTTTCCTGGACGAGCTTCCCGAATTCTCGCGCCAAAGTCTTGAAGCCCTGCGCCAGCCGCTGGAGACGGGACGCGTAATGATTGCGCGGGCGAATGCACACGTGAGCTATCCCGCGCGCTTCCAACTCGTCGCTGCGATGAATCCTTGCCGTTGCGGCCACCTCGACGATGCGCAGCTTGCGTGTGGAAAGGCGCCCAAATGCGCGGCAGAGTATCAGGGCAAGATCTCCGGCCCCATGTTCGACCGTATCGATCTGCATGTCGATGTCCCCGCGGTCGATCCCTTGGATCTTTCAACGCCGGCATCCGGGGAACGTAGCGCCACGGTCGCGCAGCGGGTGGCCGCCGCGCGCGCATTGCAGAACGCACGGTTTAGTGCAAGCGACGGCGCAACCTGCAACGCGGAAGCCGACGGCGAAGCCTTGGAGGCAATCGCCGCGCCCGACGCCGGCGGCCGCGCGCTTCTCACGCAAGCCGCCGAGAAAATGAAGCTGTCGGCGCGCGGGTATCACCGCATTTTGCGCGTTGCGCGCACCATCGCGGATTTGGATCAATCGGAAAACATCGTACGCGGCCATATCGCAGAGGCGCTCTCTTACCGGCGCGTTCTGCCGGGACGGTCCGCGCTGGTGGAATAAGCGCCACCGCGGCCTGCACGGCGCCGGGCCCACGCACGCAGCACGCGGGTTTGCGGCGAAGATGCCTTACTCCGAACAGAAACTCTTAACCCCGGACTTTCGTTGAATCTGTCGTTCACGTCGATACGACGGATGATGGAGGCAGTTATGACGAAACGTCTTGTTGCAGCTTCGCTTATTCTGATGGCGCTTTCGGCTTGCGGTTACGACCGCGGCGAACGCGCGCTTTCCGGCGCCGGCATCGGCGCGGCCGGCGGTGCGGCGCTTGGCGCCATCACCGGCGGCGATCCCTTGACCGGGGCGGTGATCGGCGGGGCCGGCGGCGCGGCGGTTGGTGCGTTCACGGATCCGGATGATGTCAATCTGGATCGCCGCCGCCGCGACTAAGTCTTCGGCGCTCGCAGGAAGCCAAACTCTCCATACGCGGGCCGCTTACGAAGCGGCCCGCGTCTTTTATCCGGACTATTTAAGAACCGTCATGGGGCCGACGGCGCAGCCACCCAGGACGTGAAAATGAAGGTGCGGCACTTCCTGACCGCCTTCGACGCCGGTGTTGGCGATGAGTCTGTAGCCGGAAGCCTCGACGCCCTTGAGCGCCGCGACCTTTTTCACCGCGCGCATCAGTGCGGCAATTTCGGTATCGGTCGCATTTTCGGCGAAATCGTTGGTGGAGACATACTTCCCCTTGGGGATGACGAGTGTATGTACGGGCGTGCGCGGATTGATGTCCTCGAAGGCAAGCGTATGTTCGTCCTCATAAACTTTCTTGCATGGGATTTCACCGCGCAGAATCCGCGCGAAGATATTGTTGTCATCGTACATGCTCAGCCTTTCTTCCGGAGTTCCTTGATGCCGGCGGCGCCGAAGCGGTTTTCGAGTTCGGCCCAGACATCGGTCATGGCGAGGTCCTTCGCAGACCAAAGCACGAGGAGGTGATAGAGAAGATCGGCGCTTTCGCGCGCGAGCCGCTCCTTGCTTTCAGCCACGGCGGCAACCGTGGTTTCCACGGCCTCTTCGCCGACCTTCTGCGCGATTTTATGAACGCCCTTCGCATAGAGCCGCGCGGTATATGAAGTTATTTGATCGCTGCTTTTGCGGCGCTCAATCACCTCCAGCATCTCGGCTAACACACGTTCGTCCTTCTGCATTTTTAACCTATGTTGATGCATCGTATGCGCGAAGGTGGGACCACATCTTCGCGTCGGTTTTAGGCCGGCGCTAGGGCAATTCTTTGATCCAGATCAAAAGGTTTTAGGCCTTCGGCTCCTTCAAGTTGCGCCGCACCGCGGTTGAATCCCATTCACCCGGCGCATGAACGGCTTTTAATGGCCGCCCAGACCTACTCTAACCCCTCGATTTATCGAAAGTTCTCCTCGCAGCTCCGCGAAATGGCCACCGGCGATTGCGGGGATCAGAGGACTGGCTACCGCCCGCTGCTTGCGCCTGTGCATTTTTCAATCCATCTTTGCAGGGCGGCGAAGATGCTGAATAACAAGCGTCGCGTCGCTAATAAAAAAGAAGGAGCAAAATGTCGGAAGCGGCTTTTGTTCAACATATAAACAGAATGGGTAACGGAGTTGACAGTTTTACCAATGAAAGCACGCGGCAGAGGGCGGCAGCCCGGCACGCGCGGCGGCGGTCCCGACCCGGTCGATATCCACGTCGGTAAACGGATCAAGCTACGGCGTACGCTGCTGCATATCAGCCAAGAACAACTCGCCGGCGATATCGGCGTCACTTTCCAGCAAGTCCAGAAATACGAAAGCGGCCACAACAGAGTAAGCGCAAGCCGCCTTTTCGATATTTCGCGCGTCCTTAATTGTCCGATCGCCTACTTCTTCGAAGACATCGGACCGGACACGACGGGCGACCGTACCACTCCGACAGCGCGCAGCGCCGTCGAGGGGATCGCGGAGGAAGCTGTCGGCGGACCCGATAGCGACCCGATGCAGCGCACGGAAACGCTGGAGCTGGTGCGGGCCTACTGGCGCCTGCACAACGCGGATCTTCGCAAGAACGTCCTCGAGCTTCTTGGCAATATCTCGAAGCGCGAGTAGCCCTCGCGCGTCGACCGAAGGCAAATGCCGGCGCCGCCTCGGCGGCGTCCGGCGCCTTCGGGGGCCTACGCGTTCGTCGATTGTTTGAACGCCTACGCGTTCGTCAATTGTTTGAACGCCTACGCGTTCGTCAATTGTTTGAACGCCTACGCGTTCAGGCGATACCCGCCCGGCTCCGTGATCAGGAGCCTGACCTCGGCTGGATTTTCCTCGATCTTCTGACGCAGGCGATAGATGTGCGTCTCGAGGGTATGCGTCGTCACGGCCGCGTTATATCCCCACACCTCGCCGAGAAGCGTCTCGCGCGAGACTGTCTTGTTTCCGATCCGATAGAGATACTTGAGGATCGCGGTCTCCTTTTCCGTAAGGCGGATCTTCTTTTTACCTTCGCTGGCGGAAAGCATCTTCGCGGCCGGATGGAACTGATAGGGCCCGATGGTGAACACCGCGTCGTCCGACTGCTCATGTTGACGCAGGTGCGCGCGCACGCGCGCGAGAAGCACGGCGAGGCGGAAGGGCTTGGTGATGTAATCGTTGGCGCCGGCGTTGAGGCCGGTGACCGTGTCGTCATCGGAATCGAGTGCCGTCAGCATGATGATGGGCGAGCGGACGCCGCGCTCCCGGAGAGACTTGCAGACCTCGCGGCCGTCCATGTCCGGCAAATTGAGGTCCAGAAGAATGATGTCGAATACGCTGCCGGTGGCTTGCGCGACGCCGTCGGCGCCGGTCGCAGCTTCATCAATCCGGCTGAAATCTCCTTGTGAGGCGAGTTGCTCCTTCAGCGAGGCGCGCAACAGGTCGTCGTCGTCGATGATAAGTATGCTCCGGGCGGATGACACGAGGGCCCAATCTCCGTTCTTAAAATACGCGGTACTTATTATAGCGCTTACTCTAGGCCGGTTCTGCCGCGAACGTCCTGCCTTATGTGGCCTCCAACCCGCCATGCACAATTGGTTGTAATCATGTGGGATACGTGGCTGGACAGGTCCTGCAAGGCTATATATCCCCCATACGCATGAACGCTAGAGCCGACGACAAATCAGAACCACAAATGGGCGCCCTGTCCCTCGCGGACTTGGAAGCCGTCGACCGGGCTGTTGCGGAGCTGCGGCGCGGCGGGGCTGTCGTCATTCTCGGGGCCGGCGACAACGGCGCGGCCCTTGTCCGCGCCGCCGAGACCGTCGACCTGTGGCCGGCGCCCTTTTTCACCGAGGCCGGCGTCGGCCCGGCTTGCCTTGTTGTCACGGGGCGGCGCGCGGCCGTCCTGGGCCTGACCGCGCCCTCGGCACAAGCCATCCAATTGGGCTGCAACGAACTCAGTCCCGCGCGCATCCGTGCGCTGATCGATCCGGATGTCGAGCAGCCCGTGCCTCCGCCCGATGTGGCCGCGCGCGGTGTGCCGGCCTCGGATGCGGGCCACGCCGCCGTTGTGCTCGCAAAAATCGCCCGCCTGCTTCCCGCCGTGGTGATCGCGCCTTTGGCCGATAGTCAGGAGCTTTGGACCCGCCGTCATGGCCGCTTGTCGGTAAACGCCGCGGCGATTGTGCGCTACGATCAGGACACCGCCGGCGACTTGCGCCCCATCAGCGAAGCGCGTGTGCCGCTGGCCGACAGCGAAGACACGCGCATCATTTCGTTCCGCCCGCGCGACGGCGGCGCCGAACATCTCGCGATCATCATCGGCTCGCCCGATCCGGCCAAACCCGTTCTGGCCCGCCTGCACTCGGAATGTTTCACCGGTGATCTTCTGGCCTCGATGCGCTGCGACTGCGGCGATCAGCTGCGCGGCGCCATCGCCTCGATCGCCAAGGAAGGCGGCGGCGTGTTGCTCTATCTCGCGCAGGAAGGACGCGGCATCGGCCTCGTCAACAAACTGCGCGCCTACACACTGCAGGACCGCGGCTTCGATACGGTCGACGCCAATGAACAGCTTGGCTTCGACGACGACGAGCGGGTCTATCTGCCGGCCGTGCGCATGCTGCGCGTGCTCGGCTTTACGCGCGTACGCCTTCTGACCAATAATCCGGCGAAGGTCGGCGCGCTTGGTCGGCATGGCATTGAAGTCGTCGAGCGCGTCGCCCATACGTTTCCCTCCAACGCCCATAACTGGAGTTACCTCCAGACCAAGGCGAAGCGCTCAGGCCATCTGTTCTAGCCCCATGCTGTTTTAACCCATGGACATCGTCGTTGCCCCCATCGCCATGGACGTGACGCGCGGAACGCTGCGGTACAAAAGCTTTGCCTTTCCTTGCGTCCTCGGGCGCCGCGGCATCCAGCGCGACAAACAGGAAGGCGACGGCGCAACGCCTTTGGGACGATACGCGCTCAAGAAAGTGTTCTATCGCAGCGACAAGCTGATGATGCCGATCACGCGCTTGCCGGTCGCGCCGATCTTGCAGGACGACGGCTGGTGCGACGCGCCGGAAGATCCAAACTACAATCGCCCGGTCAAATTGCCCTATCCCGCCAGCGCCGAGGACATGTGGCGCGACGATGGGCTTTACGATGTGGTGGTGGTGCTGGGGCACAACGACGATCCGGTCGTGCCGGGCGCGGGAAGCGCCATTTTCATGCATGTCGCCGCGCCGGACCTGACGCCGACCGCGGGCTGTGTCGCGCTGGCGCGGGAGGATCTTCTGTCGATCCTCCGCGCGCTGCCTGGTGCGACTTTTATCGATATCCGCGCCGCTTTTTAGCGCGGACACTTTTCTCTAGCGCGCCGCGCCGCCGCCCGAACCCGGAGCGAGCAGATCCGCGACACCTTCAATGCCATCGAGCATCAACGAACGTTCGAAGCTGACGTAGTGGAAACGCTGCGAAGCGCGGCCGGCGTGGATCGCGAAGCCGACGGTGTACTTCTTATCCGGCACGATCTTCTTGTAGCCCGGACCCGCATCCAACTTACGCGACATGATCACGGTGTAAACGCCCTTGGTCACAGTCGCCGAGACCTTCACCGCCGGCGTTTCGTGGGTAGACCGCTTCTCAAGGATCGTGCCGTCGACGGCAACGGCCGGCTTGCCCGGATTGATCCGCGCCTGCCAGTACTCGAGGAAGTATCCGGCCGCGCGCATTTTCGCCAGCTCTTCTTCCGGCTTAATGATGTCGCCGCCGCTTTTGGGGATGCGCGTGTCGGTGAGGTACTTGGTGGTGCCCGTCACGCTCCAGCGCATGCTTTCCACGTCGCTGTGGCATGTAATCCAGCAGCCGGCGTTCTTGGAATCCTTCACGCCGCCGTCATCGAGGATCATCGTGACCTTGGTCTCGAAGTCCTTGTCCATGTTGACATTGGGCTGCTTGCCCGGATCGAATTCAATGCGCACGAGCAGAGTGTCGTTCTCGTGAGCGGTCTTGACCTTGGCCTTCACGAACGGCGGCTTGCCGGCGATCGGCGCCGGTTCCTTGTCCTTTTCCCCGTCCACGAGGCTGTCGCCGAGCGGGCCTTCATCGATGTCGCCATGACACCCGACGCAGGTCTTTTCCGGCCAGCGGCGCTGGCCGCTGTGGCGGCCCGGCGTGAACAGGCGGTCCCACGAAATCTGCGCGGGATAGAACAACGTGATGTTCTTCTCCGGCACTTTCGCCCAGTCGACCGCGCCCGCGCTCTCGGGCGCGAGCATCGCTGCGCCCGCCACCATCGAAATTCCAAGCGCGCGCATAATTCCTAATGACACCTCGTTTCTCCCTTGTTTATCGTCCCAGCCTCGATTCGGGGACCTCTATATCATGCAGAAGCCGCCAGCGAAATTCGGACCCGTTGCCATCGCCTTACATTGGCTGATGGCCTTGGGCATCGTTCTGTCGGTGATTTTCGGCCTTGGGACCGTATATATCGACGATACCCAGACCAGCCGGTCGGCTTTAGCGCTTCACCAATCTATCGGATTTGTGATGTTGCTGCTGGCGGCGGGCCGGTTGTATTGGCGCCTGACGCACGCAGCGCCGCCGCCGCCCGAAGGCATGCCCAGGGGCCAGCGCGTCGCCTCGTTCGTCACCCATGCGACTTTGTACCTGTTTTTGTTGGGTATGCCGGTGACCGGCTATATCGGCCTTGCCGCCCGCGGCCGCGAAATCCCGATCTTCGGCCTGTTCGATCTGCCGCACCTGGTGCCTCGCAGCTTCGACCTCTCGGCCACGGCCCAGGACATTCACTACTACGCGCAGTTCGCGCTTTATGTGCTGGTGATTCTGCACATCGGCGCGGCGCTCTATCACCATTTCGTGCTGAAGGACGGCGTCCTGGAACGCATGTTGCCGGGCCGTAAGACGTTACAAAGCGATACGGTCTAGTTACCCTCGGTTTCCATTTTTTTCCGCCCCGTTTCCCGGGGGCCAAAGAGCGCGCTACCCACGCGGACGTGTGTGGCGCCGAAACGCACGGCTGTCTCGAAGTCCGCGCTCATGCCCATGCTGAGCTGGGAGAGGCCCGTCCGGCGGGCCAGGTCCTTCAGAAACGCGAAGTGGACCGACGCCTGCTCCTCGACGGGCGGGATGCACATCAAGCCAACCACCGGCAGATTCCACTGATCACGGCAGGCCGCGGCAAAGCCCTCGGCCTGGCCCGGTTCGATGCCGGCTTTCTGCGGCTCGCGGCCCGTGTTCACCTGAATGAAGCAGGGTGGGCGCCGGTTCTGGCGCGCCATCTCGGCGGCGAGGGCTTGCGCGATCTTCTCGCGGTCGACGGTGTGGATGACGTCGAACAGCGCCACCGCGTCGGCGGCCTTGTTGGACTGCAACGGACCGATCAGATGCAGGCGGAGGTCCGGCGTACCGGCTTTCAGGGCCGGCCATTTGGCTTGCGCCTCCTGGATGCGGTTCTCGCCGAAGTCGCGGTGACCGGCGGCGATGAAGGGCGCGATGGCCTCGGCGCCGTGGGTTTTGCTGACCGCGATGAGGGTCACGTCCGCCGCGGGCCGCGCGACGGCGCGCGCGCCGCGGCTGATATCACCGAATACGGCGTCGAGATTTTCGCGCGGATTGTTAGAATCGTTCATGACCCTATTGCTAGCAAACACCCGCCGTAAGCTCAAATCGCAAGGTTTTCCCGCCGTGTGGTTTTTGACGGACGAGACGCGCGGCGGCGATGTTGCCGCCGCCGTCGCGGCGCTGCCGCGTGAATGCGCGGTCATTTTTCGTCACTATGGCGCCGCGAACCGCACGGCCCTCGCGCGCGAACTGGCCGCGCTGTGCCGCGCGCGCGGTCTCCTTTTTCTTGTCGCGGGCGATTGGCGTATCGCCGCCGCCGTTCACGCCGACGGCCTGCATCTTCCCGAACACGCCGCCGCGCGCGGGCCTTCGAGCGCGGCGCGCTTGTGGTTGCGCGGGCGCATTCTGACCGTCGCCGCCCATGGCGCGCGCGGCCTCGCCCGCGCGCATCGCATCGGCGCGCACGCGGCGACCCTCGCGCCGGTATTTCCGACACGCAGCCATCCGGACCGCGCGGCGCTTGGTCTTTCGCGCGCCGCTGCATTGGCGCGTGCCGCGCGGATCCCGGTGCTCGCGCTTGGCGGCGCATCGCCGGACAAGCTTGCACAAACGCAAGCGGCCGGCTTTGCCGGTATCGCTGGAATTAGTTTTGCTTCGAGAGAATAGCGCCGCTTAGAAGCGCAGCTGCACGCCGACGCGCGCGCCGGTGCCTTGCGGCGTCTTGGCGTTTGGCGCGGTGAGATAAGCGGTGCCGTGGCTGTAGTCGCTGTAGAACGCGTCCGCGTTCAGGCGGAAGCGCGAGCTGAACGAATAGATGCCGCCGAGAGTGATCTGCTGCTGCTCCGCGACGCGGCTGACACGGCCGATGTCGCTGCCTTCGGCGGCGTAAGTCAGGCGCAGGTTCATGGAACCGAAGTCATAGCCGAGACCGGCGGCCCAGCCTTCGCGGCCGATGAACGGACCGAAGGAACTGGTGTCGCTGACACCGCCGAGCACGTAGACGCCGGCGTAACCGACGGTCGCACCGAAGTTCCACGAGGACACTGGCGAAAGGGCAAGGGTCGAGGGCTGGTCGGCGTAGCCGCCGTACACGCCCACATCACCGCCCAGGAAATGGGTGGAATAGCGCGCGCTGACGTCCTGCGTGCGCGAAACGCCGAGACCGCCCACGGCGCGGCGGCCGCCCACGATCGGGGCGCCCAGGCTGAACGCGCCGGTCGCCGGGCTCTGGTAGCCGATGCCCAGGCTATTGTTCGAAGAAACTGAAAGCTGCGAGGTCGGCGGGGCCGGAGCTTGAAGCGCCGGGGCGGTCGTCTGCAACTCGGCCGCCATGGCGTAGGAACCCATGCCCGCGAAGAGGGCAGAGCCAACAGCGATGATGGAACCAAAACGCTTCATGACGATCGCGGCGCGCACCTTACCTGCGCCCTCCATGGGTATTTCATCTAAATTTGCACCCCTAGTAGAGCCGGTCAACACGATGCGGGTCCAAACCTCCCAAATAGCCCTGGTTGTGGCAAATACCCCACAAAACGGGCCCGGTGCACCAGGGGACTGTTGTAAAAAAGACGGCCTCGGAAGTCCTCTTAAGACTGTGTGAGGTCGCACGAGGATGCGTCGCCGCCGCGTGAGGCGACTCGGCGCAGCCCGTCAGCCTTCGCCTTTGGTGCGTGTCTTGTTGGGCGCCGCGCTCTTTTCAAGAAATTCGATGATCAGCCCCGCGATATCCTTGCCGGTGGCGAGTTCGATGCCCTCGAGACCTGGTGTGGAGTTCACCTCCATTACAACCGGTCCGTGATTCGAGCGCAGCATGTCCACACCGCAGACGTTGAGGCCCATTGTCTTGGCGGCGCGCACCGCCGTCGAACGCTCTTCCGGCGTGATCTTCACTTCTTGGGCCTTGCCGCCGCGGTGGAGGTTCGAGCGGAATTCCTCGGGCGCGCCCTGGCGCAGCATGGACGCGACGACTTTGCCGCCGATGACGAAGGCGCGGATGTCCGCGCCGCCGGCTTCCTTGATGAACTCCTGCACCAGGATGTTCGCTTCAACGCCGCCGAAGGCCTCGATCATACTTTTTGCGGACGAGCGCGTTTCGGCGAGCACGACACCGATGCCTTGCGTGCCTTCCAGCAGCTTGATCACCAATGGCGTGCCGCCGACCATGTCGATGAGATCGTCCGGCTGACTGGTCGCGTGCGCGAATGCGGTGACGGGGAGTCCGATGCCCTTGCGCGATAGGAGCTGCAAACACCGCAGCTTGTCGCGCGAACGTCCAATGGCGACGGACTCATTGAGCGGATACACGCCCATCATCTCGAACTGACGCAGCACCGCGAGACCATAGAAGGTGATCGACGCGCCGATACGCGGGATCACCGCATCATAGCCTTCAAGCGGGCGGCCCTTGTAGCGGACTTCGGGCCGGTGCGAGGCGATGTTCATGTAGCATTTGAGCGTATCGACGATGTCGATTTCATGCCCGCGCGCCCGCGCCGCAGCGACGATGCGCTGGTGCGAATAGAGTTCGGCGTTGCGTGCGAGCATCGCAAATTTCATCGGAAGGCACCGGTACGGAAAAAACGAAGACGTTCGTTTGGAGGCTTAACTTTAACCGCCCCCTAAACGCCCTGCAAACGGCGTTGATCCCTAAATTAGTCCGCGCTCTTGCGGCGTTTAAGTTTGGTGACGAAAGACCGCGCCGGGTCTACCAGGAAACGCCGGCGCAGAGCCTGGCGTCCAATCAGCATGCGAAAACCCAATTGGTCGCGGTTGGTCAGGCTCAGTTCTACCGGCCATTGGGATAGGCCGATACGCAACGTGGTCCGGATCACATAACGTTCTTCCGACCGGCCGCCGGAATCCGTGATCCGGCGGTGATCGATCACCAGCGCGACGCAGCTCGCCGCGGGCTTGTTCTTGCGTTGAAGGGGATGGACCACGAAACGCACATAGGCCGCGCCGTCCTTGGTGAACGGCGTGATCTTCGAAGCATGCAGCGCGGATGTCCGCGCGCCGGTGTCGAGCTTGGCTTTGATGCGTTTGATATTGCAGTCCGGCAACGACACCCACTCGCGCCAGCCGGCGATTTTCTTTTTGCGCTTTTCGACCGTGACGGTCTCGGCCGCATCGTCGTCGCGGATCGTGCGTGACATGGGCTGCGGAAAGCCTTGCGCTAGAAATCGACCTTGAGACCGCTCAAGACGCCGCCGCCGTCCCACTGAAGACCGGCGACGTCGATCTGATCGCCGTAAAATCCGGCGAGGCCGACGCTGATGCCTGGCCCGAGTTTGTAGGCGGACTGCAGCGTGATGCGGTCGGCATATTCGTAGAGGTTCAATCCGGCCACCGCGCGGCGCTTGGCTTCGCGGTAGTCGGCTGAAAGTTGGATCGGGCCGATGGCGTAGAACAAACCGACGGTCCACGCGCGTTCATCAAGGCGGGTCGCGGGCTTCACATTCATATATGCGCCCGCCAGTTCCCAACCGCCGTAGGTGATCCCGGCGCCGGCGTTCCACGCTTCGATGCCGTCATTTCCCAGCGTGCGCGAGTTGGAATGGAAGTACCCGCCGGTGAGACGATACGTGCCGGCGCCGTAGTCGCCTTGGTACTGGGCGGTGACATCCACCGCGTTGCTCGGCATCAATGCTCTGTTCACCGGACCTTCCCACGCGCGCGGCGTCGGATGATACGTGACGCCCGCCTGGAAGCCGGCGATCTCAGGTGTCTGATAGGAGACGCCGAGCGCGTTACCCGTGAAACGTTTGAAGGTGAAGGCGTCGCGCAAGGTGATGCCGTTGCGCGCCATCAGCGCATCGCCGACAACTTCTTCGTAGGTCGACAAGAAGGCCTGCGGCACCGGATCGCCCATGATGGCGTAGTTCACGCCCGCGCGCTCACCAGCCCGGATACGGCCCAGACCGCTCACGATCTCGACGAAGCCTTCGTCGAGGTTCGAGGTTTCGCGGGTCTTGGCCTTGAAGCGCAGGTAAGCGCGTACGGTGATGCCGTTATCGAGCACGGTGCGGCCGTCGAAGGCCACACGCGCGTCGGTGAACATGCCGGCGGCGTTGAGGTTCTCCGTCGGCGCCTCGGTCTGGTCGGCGACGAAAAAGTACTGCCGCACAAAGCCGCCAAGACTCACGGTGATCGGATCGGCGGCATACGCGGCGCGCGGCAAAGCCGCCGCCGCGATCAGCGCACACGTACCAAAGCGCAACACCTTCATAAGAACCCCTGTTTCACCAATACCCTAGGCGAAAAGGGGCCCCGCCGAAAGGCGCTTTAGCGAGAGCATTTTCCGGTGAGCACCGGTTCGCCGCAGAAAATGCGACCAATCGAGATTTCGCCCTAGTACATGACCTGGAAGCGCGCGAACACCGTATCAAGCGAAAGACCCAAGGGGATGGGCAGCGCACTGGCGGCGGTAATCGGGTTTTCCTTCTCGAACTTCGTGTGAACGTAATTGAGCTTCCACAGCATGTTCGAATTCCAGAACCAGTTGAGCGCGGCGGTGTAGCTGGTCTGACGGCCGCCGTTCACCATGTAGGGCTGATCGGCCGCGAGCGCGCGGGGCGTGTAGTTGTCCACGAGATCCATGTAGCTGACGCGTCCAGCGAACTCGAAAGCGCCCCAGCCGCCGTTCTTCGGTGAGAACGGCGTAACCGGATTGACGCTCGCGTAAGAGCCTGTGGCAGGTGCATAGGTACGGCGTCCGCCGATGGTGTAGCTGGTCTGCATGTAACCACCCGCAAAACCGGCGGTCGGGCCTTGCAGACGCTTGACCTTGTCCCAGCTGTATTCACCCTGCATGAAGAAGCCGCCGAAAGCGCCCGCCGTTTGCACGCCGTAAATCTCGACGCCGGTGACCGGATTGCCTGCGGCGCCGATGACGCCCGTGTTGAGAAGCACGGTGGTGTCGATGCGCGATTCAGGACGATCGGAGAGTGTGATGGTCGCCGGCGTGTTCGGGCCGCTGTTCGGCACTTCGAACAGTTTCGAAGCTGAAACGCCGAAATGCAGCGAGCTGAGATCGGTTTGAATCGGATTGTACGAAACACGGCCGTAGGCGCCGAAACCGCGCGTGGACAGCGCATGCGACACATTGGGGGTCGAGCCCGTGATCGCGGCGGCCGCGAACCAATTCGCTTCCCACGTACGCGCGCCCACCGAGAAGCGGTTGTCCCCGCCGGTGAAACCGCCGGCGATGTTGCCGGCCGACGAGCGTTCGATGAACACGATGTCGTTCGAACTCGTGCTGTCATCAAGCTGGAAGTACTGCGGCCCGTAACCGACTTCGAAAACCGTATTGCGGATGCCGGCGTAGCCGAGACGCGCTTCATTGATGGTCGCAGCGCCGTCCTGCGTGCCGCCGGCGTCAAGAATGACGGAGTAAGTGAAGTCGCTCATCGCGCGGCCGGTGATGCCGAGACGGGCGCGCCGTGCATTCACGCCGTTCGAGAATTTGCCGCCGGCCGCCGTGCCGGGGCCGGTCGTGCCTTCGGGGTCCTGATTGAGATAGACGCCCATATCGAAGTGGATGCGGCCCGTCGGGGCGATGGTCCAGGCGCCGTCGGCACTCGACATGGCGAAACGGTTGGTGCCCGACTGCGTGACCTTCGGGTTCGACGGCGGGATCATCTTCACGGCGCCGGCTTCGATGACGTTGCGGCCGCCGGCGGCGAGGTTCGCGTCACGCGCGGCCTTTTCGGCCGCTTCGCGGGCTTCGGTTTCCTTCATGAGCGCCGCGCGCCCTTCAGCTTCGCGGGCCTGAAGCGCTTCAAGCTGCTTCTGCAGGGCGCCGAGTTGATCTTTCAGCGCCTGGATTTCGCGCGCGATGTCGGTGCTCGGTTGCGCTGCGGTGGCCGCGAGCGGCGTCAACGCCGTCGACGCCAGGAGGGCGGCGGCTATAATACCTTGAAATTTCATGATTTTTTGCCTTTACGAGATGCCTTGCGGCAGCGATATGACCAAACTGGAGGGTATTTCGTGACAGTAACTCTACCGTTTTGCGAACCTGGGGTTGGTCCGGCTCGGCTATACACATTTTCGGGCTGAAAAACATCATGTTGGCTGGCAGTTGCGCCATTTCTGGAGGGCCTTCGCAAGGGCACACGGGTTGGTTATAACGGCCTCCCCTTGCGGCCTGAACGGTGCAAAAGGGTGCATGTGAGTGCAAAAGGAAGCAGTAACGGCGGGCGTTTCATGCCCCCGGCAGGAGATTGGTAAGAATGAGCGTTCGAGTTTCACAGGTAACCCGCGCCGCGACGACCATCGGCCTGGCTCTTTCAGCCGTGCTTGTCGCATCGTGCAGCTCTGGGAAGACCTATGAAGGCGTGGCGGGCACCGTCACCGAGAACCGCGACACCATCTTCTCGAACGGCGGCGTCGGCCTGACCCTGTTCGGCGGCTCGAAGGAAAATGCGGTGGCCGCGCCCGTGGCGGTGAACGCCTACCTGTGGCGCGCCTCTCTCGATACGCTGGCTTTCATGCCGCTCGCCTCGGCTGATCCGTTTGGCGGCGTCATTATCTCCGAATGGTATGCGCCGCCTGAAACGCCGGATGAGCGCTTCAAGGTGAACGTCTACATCCTCGGCCCCACCTTGCGCGCCGACGGCATCCGCATCTCGATCTTCCGCCAGACCCGTTCGGGCGGCGTGTGGAGCGATGCGGCCGTCAACGCCGAGATGACTACCGAATTCGAAAACGCTGTGCTGTCGCGCGCCCGCGATCTTCGACTTCGTGCCGTGGCGGAAAAAGACTAACTCGGCTCATCTGCTGCGCTGGTGTCGCGATTTCAAAGTTCGCTAGTGCTCGCAGCGAACTCCGAGCGAACTTTGAAATCGATCACGACACTAGAATAATTTGAATCGTGCGGTCTGGATTTGAAGTTCCTCATCTCGCATTTGCTGCACCTCTGATGAGGAACTTCAAATCCGCCCGCACGGAGCAGCACCTTCAAAACAGAATTGGGTAGGGCCACCCGGCAACAGGTGGTCTTGAATTGCAATGGCATCACCGGAAGAGCGCCATAACTTCCGCCGGACGGAAGCGAAGTGGCAGGAGACTTGGACCAGCCGTAACTGTTTCACGGTCGAGCCCAACTCCCCCAAGCCGAAGTACTACGTGCTCGAGATGTTTCCCTATCCGTCGGGGCGTCTGCACATGGGCCACGTGCGTAACTACACGCTCGGCGACGTGGTCGCGCGCTATAAGAAGGCCAAGGGCTTCAACATCCTGCATCCGATGGGCTGGGACGCTTTCGGTCTGCCAGCCGAGAACGCGGCGCTGGAGCGTGGCGTGCATCCGGGCAAGTGGACGCGCCAGAACATCAAGGACATGCGCGAGCAGTTCCGCCCGCTCGGCTTCTCGCTGGACTGGAGCCGCGAGGTCACGAGCTGCGAGCCGGAATACTATAAGCACGAACAGAAGATGTTCCTCGACTTCCTGAAGGCGGGTCTCGCCTACCGGAAAGAGTCGTGGGTGAACTGGGATCCGGTCGAGCACACCGTGCTGGCCAACGAGCAGGTCATCGACGGCAAGGGCTGGCGCTCAGGCGCCGATGTCGAGCAGCGTAAGCTGTCCCAATGGTTCCTGAAGATCACGCACTACGCCGAGGACTTGCTGAAGGCGATCGAAAGTTTGGATCGCTGGCCGGACAAAGTGCGTGTGATGCAGCACAACTGGATCGGCCGTTCGGAAGGCGCACGCGTGCAGTGGCCGCTGGTGAACGCCGATAAGACCGACCGCGGCGAATCGCTGGAAGTGTTCACGACGCGTCCCGACACGCTGTTCGGGGCTTCGTTCTGCGCGATCTCGGCGCAGCATCCCTTGGCCGCGAAACTCGCGGAGAACAACCCGGACTTGGCCGAGTTCATCGCCGAGTGCGGACGCACGGGGACGTCGACGGCCGCGATCGAGATGGCCGAGAAGAAGGGTTTCGATACGGGCTTGAGGGCGCGTCATCCGTTCAACCCCCGGCGCACCGTACCGGTATTCGCCGCCAACTTCGTGCTGATGGATTATGGCTCGGGCGCCATCTTCGGCTGCCCCGGTCACGACGAACGCGACATGGAGTTCGCGCGCAAGTACGGCTTGCCGGTTTACTGCGTGGTCGCGCCCGTGGGCGAAGATATAAAGGCCTTCACCGACAAGCTCGAAGCCGGCAGCGTCGCCTTCACCGACGACGGCGTCATCGTGAATTCGGATTTCCTGAACGGCCTCAAGGTCGATGCCGCCAAGCGCGCGGCCATCGAGAAGCTGGAAGGCTTGAAGCTCGGCAAAGGCACGGTGCAGTACCGCCTGCGTGACTGGGGTGTTTCACGCCAACGCTATTGGGGTTGTCCGATCCCGATCATTCACTGCGTCACATGCGGCCCGGTGCCGGTGCCCGACAAAGATCTGCCGGTCACGCTGCCGGAGGATGTCACCTTTGATAAGCCAGGCAATCCACTCGAGCGTCATCCGACGTGGAAGCATGTGAAGTGCCCGAGCTGCAAAGCCGAAGCGGTGCGTGAAACCGACACCTTCGACACCTTTGTCGAATCGTCCTGGTACTTCGCGCGCTTCTGTTCGCCCCATGTCGACGACCGTCCGTTCGACAAGGCCGAAGCCATGAAGTGGCTGCCGGTGGATCAATATATCGGCGGCGTGGAACACGCGGTTCTGCACCTCCTGTATTCGCGCTTCTACACGCGTGCGATGACTGAATGCGGCTACCTCGATCTGAAGGAGCCCTTCGCCGGCATGTTCACCCAAGGCATGGTCTGTCACGAAACCTACCGTGCCGCCGATGGAACCTGGCTCGAACCGGGCGCCGTCGAAGTCGTGAACGGCGTCGCCATGGCCAAGGGTCAGCCGATCACTGTTGGGCGGTCGGAGAAAATGTCGAAGTCCAAGAAGAACACGGTCGATCCGCAGCACATCATCGAGACCTATGGTGCCGATGCGGCGCGCCTGTTCATGCTCTCCGACTCTCCACCGGAGCGCGATCTGGAATGGACCGACGCCGGTATCGAAGGCGCGTGGCGCTTTCTCAACCGTCTGTGGCGCATGGCCGCGGCGGCAAGCGAAATCCTCGCGCAGGACATCCCGGCGGATCTCGATGCATCGGCCGCGACGGTGCTGCGTCAGATCCACCGCGCGATTGCCGCCGTCGGTGACGATCTCGAGAAGTTCCGCTTCAATTCAGCCGTCGCGCGTATCCGCGAGCTGACGAACCGCGTGGAAGACATGGACCGCAAGGGGACCGGTGGCGACGCCGTGTTCCGTTTCGGCGTGTCCATCATCGCCCAGATCGTCAACCCGCTGACCCCGCACATCGCCGAGGAAGTATGGGAACTGCTCGGCAACAAGACGATCCTGGCCCAAGGCTCCTGGCCGGCGCACGATCCGGCCTTGCTGGAAGACAGTGTCGTGACGATCGCGGTTCAGGTGAACGGCAAGCTGCGCGGCACCATCACGGTCGCCAAGGGCGCCGACGCAAAGACCTGTGAAACAGCGGCGCTGGAGCTGCCGGCGGTTACCAAGCAGCTGGATGGCAAGGCGCCCCGAAAAGTCATTGTGGTTCCGGAAAAAATCGTCAACATCGTTGCTTAATGGCATTCGCGGTTAAAACTGTGCGGGCGGTTGCGATCACGGCGGTTCTTGCCGCCGTGTCCGGCTGCGGTTTCACGCCGCTCTACGGCGAACGCAGCCTATCCGCCGCGCCGAGCGTCAATGATGCCATGCGCCAGGTGGTAATCCGTCCGCTGCCCGACCGTCAGGGCCAGAAGCTGCGTCAGGTGCTGCGTGAGCAACTGCAGCCGCGCGGCATGACCGACAAGCCGCTCTACGATCTTGAGATCCATCTCACCACGCGTACGGAAGAAGTCGGTGTGCGGCGCGACGCGACCAGCTCGCGCGCCAACTATATCCTCACCGCGAGCTTCTATCTGAACGAGGGAGCTAACCGTTTAGTCGACGACCGCGTGCAGGCCATCGTCAGCTACAACATCCTCGACGAACAGTATGCGACCGTCGCCTCACAGGCCGACGCCGAGAACCGCGCGATCCGTATTGTGGGTGAAGACATCAAGACCCGCCTCGCGGTCTACTTCCATAAGCGCTCGGAAAAGCCTGTCGCGCAGGCGAAGCCGTAGGGCATGATCCCGAAAAGTGGCCGTTCCGGTTTTCGGATAAGATCATGCTCCAAATAAAAGCCTTCACATGAAAATCACCGGACGCGCGGACGCCTTTGTCGCCAAGCCGGATCCCAAGATCCGCGCGGTGCTGGTCTACGGTCCGGACTCCGGGCTCGTGCGCGAGCGGCTTAACGGTCTGACCAAGGCGGTCGCCGGCTCCATCGATGATCCGTTTCGTGTGGTTGAAATTTCCGGTGACGCGCTGCGCGACGATCCGGCGCGCCTGCGCGATGAAGCCGCCGCCATGTCTTTCGGCGGCGGGCGCCGTGTGGTGCGTGTGCGCGATGCCGGCGATACCCTGGGTGAACTTTTTGAATCCTTCGACGCGGATGCGGTCGGCGATGCGCTGGTCGTGATCACCGCCGGCGATCTCAGTCCGCGCTCTAAATTGCGCGCCGCCTTTGAAGGCGGCGAACGCATCGCCGCTTTGCCGTGTTACGCCGACACAGCCGACGCGGTGGAAGGCATTGCCCGTGAAATGCTGCGCGCCGCCGGTTTGCAGATCGCGCCGGAAGCCTTGTCCTGGCTGGTCGACCACTTGGGCGGTGACCGCGAGCTCTCACGCCGCGAGCTGGAGAAGCTCATTATATATAAAGGCGGCGCCGGCACCGTGACGGAAGAAGACGTGCTTGCCTGCGTGGGCGACACGGCCGGCTTCAGCATGGATGACCTGATCTACGCGCTTGCCGACGGCGACCACGTCACCATGCAGCGTGTCTACGGCCGCCTGGTGAACGAGGGCACGTCGCCCATCAGCATTCTCACCATGGTCTCGCGCCATCTTTCGCGCCTGCATGAAACGCGCGGCCGCATGTCCGAAGGCAAAAGTGCCGACGCCGCGGTCTCGATGTTGCGGCCGCCAATTTTCTTCAAGTTCAAGAACCGTTTCACGAACCAGGCCAACCGCTGGAGCGAGAACCTGCTCGCGCGCGGGCTTGAGATCGTGACCGAAGCCGAGATGCAGGCGAAGACCACCGACATGCCGGCCGAAGCGCTGATCGAGCGTGCGTTTATTCAACTCGCACAAGTCGGCAGGGGCGGACGGCGCTAACTAGCGCCGTTGTCCAATCGCAAGTGGCGGTTCTATCGGACACGCAAGCTGTGTCGCTTTCCAGTGTTTGCGGTCCGCCGCCGGCGGCGTTATTTCGAACAACGTGCAGTTCTGCACATGCACGATCTCGCCGAGCAGTTCTTCCATCGCCCAGAACGTGCCGCCGTGCGCGACGATCAGGACCGGCGCGGGATGTGAGAGTGCTTCGTTCAGCGCGCGGTGAACGCGGGCAATATAGTCGACGCGGCGCTCGCCGCCTTCGATGGCGCCCCCCGCCATCCAGCCCTCGCGCCACGGACCGTTCGAGTCCTGGCCTTCATACACGCCGAAGCCGCATTCCTTCAGCGTATCGAGGACGACGATGGTCGCGTTGTTGACGTTGACGATCTCCGCCGTGCGGCGCGCACGTGAGAGCGTGCTCACGCAAATCGTCTTGATCGGCAATTGCGCGACAGCCGGCGCGACATCCATCGCCTGACGGATGCCGACCTCATTGAGCGCGATGTCGATATGCCCCTGCATCACGCGGCGGCGATTCCAATCGGTCTCGCCGTGACGCAGGAAATAAAACGGAACGTGCGGCAGCATTAGTTATTAATCATGCAACTCATGGCGCGGCGCACCGGTCGACAGGCGATGCACAATGTCATCGAGCTGTTCAAGGCTGGTGTACGCGATCGTCACGGTGCCGCCGGTGCCGTCGAAGGCGATATTCACTTTATAACCGGTCGCCTTGGCGAGGCTCTGTTCGAGCGCCGCGGTGTCCGTGTCCTTCGGCAGCATGTTCGCCGCGCGCTTCTTCCGGCCGAAGCTTTTGGCGTAGCGTTCCGCCTGGCGCGCGCTCATGCCTTTCTTGACCACTTCGCGCGCGATGTCTTCGGCGCGTGCGACACCGATGAGCGGACGCGCTTGGCCCGCGGTGATCTTTCCTTCCTCGAGCATCTGCAGAACCGAGAATGGTAGATTGAGAAGACGCAGCGTGTTGGCGACATGCGCACGCGACTTGCCGACGATTTCGCCGACGCGTTCCTGGGTGTGACCGAACTCGTCGAGCATGCGCTGATAACCGCGTGCTTCTTCGACCGGCGTCAGATCCTGACGCTGCAGGTTTTCGATCAGCGCGACTTCAAGAGTCTCGGCGTCCGAAAGGTCGGCGAGGTGCACCGGCACTTCATGCACCTGCGCGCGTTGGGCCGCGCGCCAGCGCCGTTCACCGGCGATGATTTCGTAGTGCCCGGGTTTCGCCCGGTCCGGGCGAACCAGCAGCGGCTGGATCACGCCCTTCTCGCGCACCGAGTCGGAAAGCTCGGACAGCGCAGTCTCGTCGAAGTGACGGCGCGGCTGATAGGGCGAGGGCGACAGCAAATCGACGGCGAGGCGCGTGACCGGCCCGGCGGCGGCGGCCGCAACGGCCGGCGCGGCGGCAACGCGAGCCGGCGCGGGCGCAGCCGGCGTTTCGGGCGCGGCGTCCTGATCGCCGAAGAGGGCGTTCAGCCCCCGGCCAAGACGCTTCGGGCTATCGGCGTTCATGCTGCGGCCGTCTCGCGCTTGAGGACTTCGCCGGCCAGATCGAGATAGGCCTTCGAACCCGTGGACTTGAAATCATAAAGCAGCACCGGCTTGCCATGAGACGGCGCCTCGGAGATTCGCACGTTCCGGGGGATGGTCGTGGCATAGACCTTCTGGCCGAAGAACTCGCGCACATCGTTCTCCACCATCACCGACAGCGAGTTGCGGCGGTCGACCATGGTCAGCACGATGCCCTGCAGTTCGAGATTCGGATTGAAGCTCTTTTTGACCCGTTCGATGGTGCGCACAAGTTGGCTAAC
>JAYRTJ010000028.1:0-35724 GCA_041919675.1 Rhodospirillaceae bacterium
ACCGGCCGATCAAGCTGGTTTCGGGCTAGATTCGCTAGTTATTGTAACGGTTTATGTCATGCGAGGACCGCATGACTGACCTGCACCCGCAAGAGTGGCGCAGCCCCCGCCCGCACCCGAAATAGGAGCCATGAAAGGTTGGTGCGTCATGACGGATCGTGCAGCGTTTTTGGACAATGCCTACGCCTTCGCGGTGGCGGGCTTTTTCACCATCGCCCTGATCGCGACCGTGTTTGCGGGGCTGTTCTAACCCACCGCGCGTGGCGGGCGTCGGCCGGCCACGCGCCGTTCATTCGAGCCCGCAAAGAGATCCTCCATCGCGGGTTCCCACTTCACCTCGTCGCCAACGGCGATCTTGCCGCCCGCGACGACACGGCAGGTGACGCCGCCGCGCGCCTTTGGCGTGAGCGCGGCGCGCAACCCTTCATGCTGTTCGTCCATGCGTTTGCAGGGATCGGTTTCGCCGGTCACTTCCAGAACGGCGTTGCCGATGACGAGGCGCGCGCCGGCCAACGGCTGCAGCGGGAGTCCCGCGACGAAAAGATTTGCCCGGCGCGTCGTCCACGGCAGGGCCGCGCCCAGTTCATCACAAGCGTCCCGCCACGCCTCCACGCTCAACACCGTGACCTGACGCCTGCCGCGCGTGCGCCCGAAGTCGCCGTCGACGCCTGCGGACGCGAGAATCTCGGCCGCGGCCTTGGTGATCATGGCGGCGCGCTTGGCGGAGCGGACGGCGATGCCGCGCAGGCGGCCG
Organism: Rhodospirillaceae bacterium; assembly: GCA_041919675.1. GTDB lineage: Bacteria > Pseudomonadota > Alphaproteobacteria > Rhodospirillales > Rhodospirillaceae > SHVO01. Next base: position 755 of record JAYRTJ010000028.1, read on the forward strand.
GACACATCGCTTGTCATCGCCGGATCTAGTCGGATTTGCGCAAAAGATCGATCCGCGTGGGGATCTGGAAGGTTGCGCCTTTCGGCCCCACGTGCCGCTCGAACTTCTTCCGCGCTTCGGATTTTTGCGCGCCGGAGATCCGCGCATCCGGCGGCACATAGCCGCGCTCGACGGCGGCGAAATCCGCGATGACGACCGACATCTGGAAGAACTTTTGTTCGACGAGCACCATGGCGCCGGAGGAGACCGTGCCGCGGATGAGTTCGAAAGTCGCGAGGCGGTCCTGCTTCTCGTCCTTGAATACACGGCTGATTTCATTGAACGCACCGCCGGGCGTGGGCTCGGCGACATAGGCGAGCCCGCCCGGGCGCAGCACGCGGCGGATTTCGCGCAACGCCGGCGAACGGCGGTCCTCCGGGATGCGCGACAAGAGCCCGTTCACGATGACGATGTCGAAGCTTTCGTCTTCCGCCGGGATGCGGTCGGCGGCGCCGGCTTTATAGGTGAGGTTCGACAAGGGCGGCGGATCGTCGGTCGCGCCTTCGGTCTCAAGCACAGTCACGGTCGCGGATTTCACGGCCACGGCAATGGCGGGCGCGATATCGCCCGCGCCGATGGCGAGGCTGAGGATTTCAGAGTCCTTCAGCGGCAAGAGCGCGCTGGCGATGTCCAAGTGAGCACCGACCGCGGCCCGGCGCGGATCCCAGATTTGCATGGTGTCGGACATCGGGCGTCTCTTTCGCAGGACTTTTTATCGGTGAATGGATGGGAATAGAGAGGAGAGCCCTCTGCTTGTCAACGCACCCAGGCGCTATTTCGCGAAGGCCTTCTCGAACTCCGCCGGTTTGAAGCCGACGAGGAGTTGACCGCCGTGATCCACAACGGGACGTTTGATCATCGACGGCTGATCGAGCATGAGCTCGATCGCCTTGGCTTCGGTCAGGTTTTCCTTGTCCGCGCCTGGAAGTTTGCGGAACGTCGTGCCGGCGCGGTTGAGAAGCGTTTCCCATCCCACGCTTTTCAGCCAGCCGGTGAGAGTTGTTTTGTCGATGCCGGCGGTCTTGTAGTCGTGAAACGCATAGGCGACGCCCGCGTCCTCGAGCCACGCGCGCGCCTTCTTCATCGTGTCGCAATTCTTGATGCCGTAAACGACGGTTCCGCGCGCGTTCATGAAGACTCCCGTACAAAAATCGGGGCGACTTTAGCAGACCCCTCTCGGCGTCATAATCATTAATGAAAACAATAGCATTGCGCGGTTTAGACGGCTAAAATTTTCACATCATGCGCAACATCCTCGCTTTGATCGGATTCCTCGCCGCCTGTTTCGCGGTCTCGGGCCTGGGCGCGTTCGCGACGGCCGGCAGCGTCGGCACCTGGTACCCGACTCTCGCCAAGCCTTCGTTCAATCCGCCGGACTGGGTGTTCGGGCCGGTCTGGACGGCGCTTTATATCCTGATCGCGGTTGCGGGCTGGCGGGTGTGGCGCAAGGCGGGCTTCTCCGACCGCAAGGCGTTCGCGGCCTACGGCGGCCAGCTCGCCCTCAATCTGCTGTGGTCGGTATTGTTCTTCGGACTCCAGCAGCCGGCCGTCGCCATGATCGATCTGATCGTGCTGTGGATCGCAATCGCGGCGAACATGATTCTCTTCGCGCGGCATGACCGTACCGCCGCGCTGCTGCTGGCCCCTTATATTCTCTGGGTCAGCTTCGCCGGCGTCCTCAACGCGGCGATCGTGGTTCTGAACTAGCCGGAAATCTTGCGGATGAAATTCAGCGCGCGCGACGTCACGCCGCCGGCGGGCGCGGCGGGCTGAACGTCGCCGTCGCCGACAATGTCCTGTGCATCGCGGCGGTAGGCCAGAAACGCCATCAGATGCTGCATTTCCGCCGCGCGCGTGTCCGCGTTGAAAAGCTTCGGATATTCATGACGTGCGTGCGCCTTCCACCAGGAGAGATAGGCGCCGTCGCCGGCCGCAAAAGGATCGGGATGGGCGCGCTGCACGTCGGGCCGCGCGCGATAGACAAGGCGCTGTTCCATCGCGATGGGTGAGCCGTCGTCGAAGCGCCCGAAAGCATAGTGCGGCGAAACCGCCTTCTCGGCCGCCGTCGCCGCGGTTTGATCGCGGTACCAGGCGACGAGTTCCGCCGCAGCCGCCTGGCCGCCGGTCGTGCGCGCGTCCGGCATGACGCCAAGCTGGCTGAAGTGGAAGAAGACGAGCGGCTTACCGTCGACCGTGAACCCTGCCGCCAGGCTTCCGCCCATTTCGCGCGTGGACAGATTCCAGGGCGCGGCGTTGAGGCTGGGCGAGCGCAGGACCTTCACGCGGTCGAAGAAGGCCGGGGCGAAATCGACCCAGCGCTGATCGGTGTAGATGCCGTCGGGAATATCCTCGCGGCAATATCTATATGTACGCTCCGACCACCACTGGGCGAACCGGCGCCCCTCGTCGCGCGCGGCCACGGCGATGAAGCCGAGGTTGTAGATGCCGTGCTGCATGGTGGAGATTTCGTTGGCGACGATGCCGGCGAGCGTCTGCTCGGGCGTGGTCATGTGCGGGGTCAGCACGATGTCGGCGGTTTTCAGCGTGTCCGCGACTTCGCTCATGGGCGACATCACCGCGATATCGGGATCGAGATAGATCGCCGCTTCGCAATCCTCGCGCGCCAGCAGCTTCTTCAAGGCGAAGGGCTTGATGGCCGTCGCGAGCTCGATGAGGGTGTGCGAGAAGGCCCAGCGGCGCAGGTTCGGAATACCTAAAGAGTCGAGGTGATGGATCTCGTCGGCGCCGAGGCCGGCGAGCGCGTCATCGGAGGGCGGCGCGTCCGAGACGGCGAAATGCAGGCGCCAGGCCGGGTGCTGACGGCGCAAGGACGCCAGCAGCACGCGCGCTTTGGGCAGATAATTGCCTGCGGCAACGGTAAAGACGTGAACGGTTTTCATTGGCTCTTATTTAGCGTCGAAAATCTTTTAAATGCGTGTGCGATCGGGCGGAAAAACCGGTTCCCGCTTTTTCCCGATCACCCACGCAGGAGCCGCATCACCTTACGCAAAGGCGCGGTGACTTTCCATGAGGTCGAGCGGCGCATGGCGTCGAGCTCCTGCTCGCGGTCGTGCAGAAGACGGCGCATCTTCTGGATTTCCTGCTGCGCGTAAACGGTTTCCGCAAGATAGCGTTCGGTCTCGGGGCGGTGGAATTTCAAGGGATCGGCGTTCAGCTCTTCCGCGCTGACGACAAAAAACGCTTCCGCCGCGGTCACGTTGCCGAGCAGCGTGTAGGTGCGGTAGCGGTTGAGCGCGGCGATCTGTTCGTCGTAGCGCTGGGTTTCGAGCTGCGAGCGGAAACAGGCGACGGCGGCCTGTTTGATCGCCTGCACGGCTGAGATATCGAGCAGGAGATTGGGCCGCTGCGGCGCGCCGATTTCGTAGAAGGCCAGGCGCGTGCCGGGCTTGCGCTTCACCGCTTCGACCGCCGCCATGGCGAGGATGCGGTGATCGGGATGCTGCTCGGACACGGCGGGCGCGTAGACGAGATCGACGCCGTCCATGGCGGCAAGGATCTTGGCGATCAGCGCCTCGCCATAGGCCAGCGCGCGGTCGGGCAGATTCCAGAACACAGGCTCGCCGTAGCCGAGCACCTTGGCAGCTTCGCGCGCTTCGTCCACGCGCGTGCGGGCGCGATTTTGCGCGACGTCCGCCGCGCCCATATCGCCTTTCTTATAAGCGCCGTCGGTGGCGACGATCACTTTCACGGGGACCTTCGCGGCCACATGACGGGCGATGGCGCCGCCGCAGCCGAACACTTCGTCGTCCGGATGCGGCGCGAGCACGAGCACGGATTTGGCCGGGATTTCAAACGCGGCCTTGTGCGGCACAATGGCGTCTTCCGGCGTCTTGAAGCTGGCGCCGGGCAAGGCGCCGCCGGCATCGCGCGTGTAGCTGACGATGCGCGTGTCCTCGCCCCAATAGGCGCCCTGGCACGAGGCGCGGTTGGTTTCGCGCAGCGTGCGCTCCCACAATTGCATGGTGGTTTCGGCGCCGGCGCCGAGCAGGCCCCAGCGCCTGGTGACACTATCGATCGCCGAGCCGAACACCAGGAGGCCGCCCGGCGCGAGCTTCGCGGCGATGCGGTCCACGGCGCGGGCGAGAGTCTCGAGATCGGGCAAATAACAGAGCACTTCGGCGACGACGATAACGTCAAAGGTCTTTCCAGCGGCGAAGTCGTCGGTGACCGAACCGACTTCCCATTGGATGTTGCCGCGATCTTTCAGTTTCGCGGCGGCGCGCGCGACGGCGGCCGGCATGACGTCGACCACATGCAGGGTCTTGCACTGGGGCGCGAGCAGCGAGGTAAAGACACCGGCGGCGCAGCCGATCTCGAGCCCGCGCGCGAAGACGGCGTCGTTGCCGCCCGCGTGCGCGCGCATCATATCGAGGATGATGGCGTAACGCCGCGCCTCGAAAAGATTCGTGCCCAGCCGCCAGGGATCCTCCGACGCCATTTCGGCGGAGAGGTGTTCTGCGACATTCAATGTACCGGCCATCTTTTCGGCCCCCACCGACCGATCGAACAGTGTTTTTTGACACCATAACGGCGCTTGCCGATTATGGAAACGGGGAGACAAAGCCGTAAGGACGTGAGACAAGGAGCCGCCGTTTCGCCTTACGTTGTAACGGCCTAGAGTGAGCGAGCGCGCATGGACGAACGGTTGGCGATTGTGGTGTTCAGCCTGGGGGGCCCGGATAGCCCCGAGGCCGTGCGCCCGTTCCTGTTCAACCTGTTCAACGACCGTTACATCATCCCGTGGGTCCAGCCGTTCCGCTGGCTGCTGGCGCGCACCATCTCGGGCGCGCGGGCCAAGAAGTCCCGGGGTTATTACGCCCGGCTCGGCGGGCGTTCCGTGCTGTTGCCGGAAACCACCGCGCAAGCAAAGGCCCTGGAAGCCGCCGCCGCGCATTACGCCAAGGACGTACGCGCGTTCGTTTTCATGCGATACTGGCATCCGATGGCGCCGGACGTGGTGGCGCAACTGAAAGCCTACGCGCCGACCCGGATCGTCGTGGTGCCGATGTATCCGCAGTACTCCACCACGACCACGGGCACGTCGGTCGATGCGCTGGCCGGGGAAGCGCGCAAACAGGGGCTCACCACGCCCCTTGAAACGATCTGCTGCTTCCCGACCGCGCGCGGCTTCATCGCGCCGATCGTGTCGATGATCGGGAACGCCTACGCGGAGATGGCCGCGAAAGGGCAAAAGCCGCGCGTCCTGCTGACGGCGCACGGCCTGCCGGAAAAAACCATCGCCGGCGGCGATCCCTATCAGTGGCAGGTGGAACAGACCGCCGCCGCCGTCGTGGCGGGCCTCGAGATCGAGGGGCTCGACTGGGCGATTTGCTATCAGAGCCGCGTCGGCCCCGCGAAGTGGATCGGCCCGTCGACGGAAGCGGAGATCCAGCGCGCGGGCAAGGATGGCGTGCCGTTGATCGTCGCGCCGATCTCCTTCGTGTCGGAGCATGTCGAGACTCTGGTGGAGTTGGACGAGACCATGCGCGATCTCGCCAAGGAGTCGGGCGTGCCCGACTACAAACGCATCGCGGCGGTGCGCACCGATGCGACCTTCGTCGCAACCCTCGCGGGCTTCATCGGTTTCCTGAAGGGCCGCGAGACGCCCTGCTCGGACACGGGCGCGAAACTGTGCCCCGCGAAATTCGGCGCCTGTCCTCATAAGTAATAAGTAGTGTAACGCCCGAGAGATTCGCCGGAACCGGGCGGAACCGGTCCCGCGCCCGCAACGTTAGACCCCGTGAACCGAATGACGGGTCATGAAAAACGTTGAACAGCTTCATCGCGAGGTCGCGGTCGCCATTGTCGGCGCCGGCGCCGCCGGGTTGGCGGCGGCCCATATGCTCGCGCGGGCGAATATCCCTTACCTCTTGGTCGACGGACGCGCGCGGCTTGGCGGGCGCGCCTTCACCGAAACCGTCAATAAGGCGCCGCTCGATCTCGGCTGCGGCTGGCTGCATTCGGCCAACAAGAACCCGTGGGCGGCCATCGCCTACAAACTGAGCTTCCACATCGACAAGACGAAACCGCCCTGGGAGGACCAGAGCTGCGACCAGGGCATGAGCCCGGCGGAGCAGGAAGAGTTCCAACAGGCGTTCGCGGATTTCGAGGCGCGGGTCGACAAGGCGGACTTGCGTGAAGACCGGGCGGCGGCCGCGCTGCTCGATCCCGCGTCACGCTGGAATCCGTTGATCGACGCGATCTGCACCTATCTGAACGGCGCCGAGCTGAAAGACGTATCCGCCGCCGACTATCAGAACTACCAGGACACGGACATCAACTGGCGCATCAAGGAAGGCTACGGCGCGCTGATCGGCGCGTACGGCGCAAGTTTACCCGTGGCGCTGCGCACGCGCGTGTTGTGCATCAACCACGACGGCGGCACGCTGAAGCTGGTGACGGACCGCGGCGACATTCATGCGCAGCAGGTCATCGTCACCGTGCCGACCACGGCGCTGGCGAGCGAGATGCTGCGCTTTGCCCCCGAGTTGCCCGACAAGATCGAGGCCGCGCATCGTCTGCCGCTCGGTCTTGTGAACAAGCTGTTCCTCAGCTGCGATCGGCCGGCCATGTTTCCCAGCGACGGGCACTTCTTCGGCGATTGGCATACCGCCGCGACGGGGAGCTATCACCTGAAGCCTTTTGGCCATCCCGTGATCGAGGTCTTTGTGGCCGGCGCGCTGGCGCGCGATCTGGCGGCGGACGGGGCGAAAGCCCACGGCGACTTCGCGGTCGGCGAATTGGTGAAGCTTTTGGGCAGCGACGTGCGCAAGCATCTCCGTCCCGTCACCCAATCGGCCTGGCATGACGATCCGTTCGTGCGCGGCTCTTATTCCTATGCCGAAGTCGGCTGCGCGGGCGCGCGCGAAACCCTGGCCCGTGCGGTCGACGACCGCCTGTTCTTCGCGGGCGAGGCCTGTTCGGTGCGCGCCTTCGCCACCGCCCACGGCGCATTCCAGACGGGTGTGGCGGCCGCCCGCGCGCTGATCGCCACACGCGCGCCGAGCCGCGCCTTCAAGAGCGGCCTGCATTTCAGCCTCGATCCCTGACGTCCATGTTTCACACCCGCTGGCCCGACGAATGATCGGCGGTGTTTAGGCCGTGACCGCTTCCGTTTCGGACGCCTCGAGCCGCGGCGCCGTCGGGAACGACATCATCGCGCGGAAGCCGGTTTCATCGTAAGCCATCTCGATGTTGCCGTTGAGTTCGTGGGTCAGCTCGAGCTTGATGAGCTTGCTGCCGAAGCCCTTGCGCGTCGGCGCGCTGACCTTCGGACCTTGCGTTTCACCCCACTCCAGCGCCACGGCGCCGGTCTCCTCGCGCGACCAATCCCATTGCACGGTGACGATGCCGTCGTTGTTGGACAGCGAGCCGTGTTTGACGGCGTTGGTGGCCAGTTCGTGGAAGACGATGCCCAGCGCCACGGCGGCCTTGGGCTGGATCGCCACCGGCGGACCGTCGAGCACCACGCGGGTCTTGTCGTCGACGATGTAGGGCTCCAGCGCTTCCGAGGCGACGTCGCGGAGCTGCACATTGCCCCAATGTTCGCGCGAGAGGAGACCGTGCGTGCGGCCCAAGGCTTCGATGCGTTTCAGAAATTTCTCGACGAAGGCTTCGGGTTCAGGGGTCGACGCGAGGGTCTGGCGCGCCATGGCGTTGACCACCGCGAGCATGTTCTTCACGCGGTGGGACAGTTCCTCGATGAGGATGCGCTGCTGGGCCTCGGCGGCCGACATCGCTTCCTGATGCTCCTGCGAGCGGCGCAGGGCCTGTTCGGTGGCTATCTTCTCGGCGCGGACCCTGAAGTTCTCCTCCTGCAACTTATGGCGGATTTCCGCCTCGCGCTGCGCCTCGTACTGTTTGAGATGCAGATCGACGAAGACCGAGATCTTCGAGGTGAGGATGAAGGGATCCACCGGCTTGAAGATCATGTCCACCGCGCCGGCCGAATAGGCCTGGAGCAGGTGGGAGTCGTCGCGGAACACCGCCGTCAGGAAGACGATGGGGATGTGACGCGTCTTCTTGCGGGCGCGGATGAGCGCCGCGGTCTCGTAGCCGTCCATGCCCGACATATGAAGATCGAGCAGGATGACCGCGAAATCCTCGTGCAGGAGGTGCTGAAGCGCTTCCTCGCCGGAATAGGCCACGACAAGGGTCTGGCCGAGGCGCTCGAGCGCCGCGGTCAGGGCCAGCGAGGTCGAACGGTCGTCGTCGACGATGAGGATGCGCGCCTTGGGCGCATCCTGCACCGCCGACGAACGGTCAGCTTCGTCCACACGCACTGAAGTCACACTCGGACCCACGGTCTACGTCACCATTCCTATTCCGCCGGGAAGGCGACCACATTGTCCGTGCCGGTCCGAAGGACGGGCGCCTGCTCCCCACGGGCAAACCAAACGCGCAAGACAGAGACAAGTTGTTCGATATCCACGGGTTTGGCGATGTAGTCGCTGGCGCCGGCCTCCATGCACTTCTGACGGTCGCCCTTCATCGCCTTGGCGGTCACCGCGACGATGGGCAGCGCCGCGAAGCGCGGATTGGCGCGGATCTCCTCGATGGTCTCGTAGCCGTCCATGCCGGGCATCATGATGTCGATGAGAGCCGCGTCGATGTCCGGGATACGGTTGAGGAGCTCGATCCCCGAGCGTCCGCTCTCGGCATAGTGGAGCTCGACCCCGTGCTCTTCAAGCGCGCTGGTCAGCGAGAAGATGTTGCGGATATCGTCGTCGACCACCGCGATCTTCTTGCCGGCCAGGACCGGATCCGACTGGCGGAGCTGACGCAGGACATCCTGCGCGTCCGTCGGCAGGCTTTCGTGGGCGCGGTGCAGCAGCAGCGCGACCCCGTCCTGCAATTCCGGCGCGTTGCGGGCCCAGCGTCCGCGGGTCATGCGGCCCTTGAGGAAAAACGTTTTTTCCTCCTCGGTGAAATCGCGCGGCACGAACAGGATAAACGGAAGGTCCACGGCCTGGAGGTCGGCGACCAGATCCTCGATCGGGGTTTCGGACGGCTGGGTCAGATTGACCACGATGCAGTCCGCGTCGTCGGCTTCGATGTCGTCCGGCACTTCGGTTTCCCGTTTCACCTGGAGGCCGGCCGCGTCGATGAACGAGGCGATACCGTCGGCAAGGCCTTCCGGCTCGATCGCCATCAGGGTCTTGATGCGTTCGCGGTAGGCCTTCACACGCTGCAAGGTGGCGAGCAGCGTATCGGGCTCGGCCGGCTTTCCGGTGACGCCCATGGCGCCGAGACCAAGACCCAACCTCGTCTGTTCGTCGGCGGAGATGATGTGCACCGGGATGTGGCGGGTCTCCGGATTGCGCTTGAGAAGATCGAGCAGCGCGAAGCCGTCCATGTCCGGGAGGCCGATGTCGAGCGTGATGGCGTCGGGACGGAAGCGTTTGGCCAGCGGGAACACGCCGCCGCCCTCACCCGTGACCACGCCCTTGAAACCGGCCTCGCGCGCCATCGTCAGCATGATGGAGGCGAAGTGCGGATCGTCCTCGACGATCAGCACCGTGGCGTCGCCGCGCTGGATGGTGTCACGGTCGTCGAGCACGCGCTCGGTGACGTCCTCGGCGCTCGGCGAGATCACGCGCGCCACCGGCATCGACGGACGGGCGACGGTCTTCGCCGACGGCGTGAAGTTCATGGGCAGGAACAGGGTGAAGGTCGAGCCCTTGCCCACTTTGCTGTTCACCGTGAGCTCGCCGCCCAAGAGCCGCGTGATTTCGCGGCTGATGGAAAGACCGAGACCCGTGCCGCCGTATTTGCGGCTGGTGGTGCCGTCGGCTTGCTGGAAGGCTTCGAAGATGATGCGCTGTTTTTCGTCCGGGATGCCGATGCCGGTATCCTCGACGGTGAAGGCAAGCACTTGGCTCACGCGGCTGAGCTGCACGTTGGACGGCGACCAGCCCGAGGTGACCGGCGCGATCTTGAAACGCACGTAGCCATTCTCGGTGAACTTGAAGGCGTTGGAGAGCAGGTTCTTGATGATCTGCTGCAGGCGCTTGTCGTCGGTGTACATGGAGCGCGGCAGGTCCTGGTCGAGCTCGACCTGGAACTCCAGCTTCTTGTCCTGCGCCAGCTGGGCGAAGGTGCGGTCCATATGATCGCGCAGCGAGCCGAAGAAGGTTTCGCCGACGTCCAGGGTGACGGTCCCGGATTCGATCTTCGAAAGATCCAGGATGTCGTTGATGAGCGCCAGCAGATCGGACCCGGCGTGGTGGATCGAGCGGGCGAATTCCACCTGCTTGTCGGTGAGGTTGCCTTGCGTGTTGGTCGACAGGAGCTTGGAAAGGATGAGCAGCGAGTTCAGCGGCGTGCGCAACTCGTGGCTCATGTTGGCCAGGAACTCCGACTTGTACTTTGACGTCAGGGCGAGCTGCTCGGCTTTTTCCTCGAGCTCGCGCTTGGCGTTTTCGACTTCCCGGTTCTTGGCTTCGACCTGCGCGTTCTGGTCGGAGAGCAGTTTCGCCTTGTCCTCCAGCTCGACGTTGGTGCGCTGCAATTCGTCCTGCTTGGAGCGCAGCAGCTCTTCGGACTGGCGGAGCGTATTGGCCTGCTGCTCGAGGCGGTCGTTGGTTTTCTTGAGCTCTTCCTGCTGGGCCTGGAGCTCGGCGGTGAGGAGCTGGGACTGTTTCAAGAGACCTTCGGTCCGCATGTTCGCCGCGATCGTGTTGAGCACGATCCCGATCGATTCCATCAGCTGATCGAGGAAGGACTGGTGGGTTTCGGAGAACTCGGAGAACGAGGCCAGTTCGATGACGGCGTTCACCTCGCCTTCGAACACCACGGGAAGCACGATGACGTTCAAGGGCGACGACTCACCCAGCCCCGAGCTGACCTTGATATAGTCGTGCGGCACGTTGGTGAGCAGGATGCGCGATTTTTCGAACGCGCACTGCCCGACCAGGCCTTCACGCAGCTCGAAGCGGTTTGCCAGGTGCTTCCTGTGATTGAAGGCGTAGGAGGCGACGAGGTTGAGCGCGATGTGGTTCTCTTCGTCTTTTTCCGTCACATAGAACAAGCCGTGCTGCGCTTTGACGAGCGGCGCGAGTTCGGAGAGCACCATGTTCGAGACGGTGGCCAAGTCGCGTTCGCCCTGCAGCATCCGGGTGAACCGCGTCAGGTTGGTTTTCAGCCAGTCCTGTTCGGTGTTCTTGAGGGTCTGATCCTTCAGGTTTCGGATCATTTCATTGATGTTGTCTTTCAGCGCGGCCACTTCGCCGGACGCTTCGACGGTGATGGACCGGGTCAAGTCGCCGGTCGTCACGGCGGTCGACACTTCGGCGATGGCGCGGACCTGGGTCGTGAGATTCGCGGCCAGCTGGTTCACGTTGTCGGTCAAGTCGCGCCACAGACCAGCGGCGCCCGGCACGCGGGCCTGACCGCCGAGCTTGCCTTCGATCCCCACTTCGCGGGCCACGTTGGTCACCTGGTCGGCGAAGGTCGCCAGCGTCTCGATCATCCCGTTGATGGTTTCGGCGAGCGAGGCGATTTCGCCTTTCGCTTCCACGGTCAGTTTGCGGCGCAGGTTACCTTGCGCCACCGCGGTCACGACGTCGGCGATGCCGCGCACCTGAGACGTCAGGTTGGCGGCCATCATGTTCACGTTGTCGGTCAAGTCCTTCCACGTGCCGGCAACGCCGGGCACGTTGGCCTGGCCGCCGAGCTTGCCTTCGGTGCCGACTTCGCGCGCCACGCGGGTCACTTCCGAAGCGAAGGAGTTGAGCTGGTCCACCATGGTGTTGATGGTGGACTTCAGTTCGAGAATTTCGCCTTTCACGTCGACGGTGATCTTCTTGGACAAGTCGCCCTTGGCCACCGCGGTGGTCACGTCGGCGATGTTACGCACCTGGCCCGTCAAGTTCGCGGCCATGAGGTTCACGTTGTCGGTCAAGTCTTTCCACGTGCCGGCGACGCCGCGCACGTTGGCCTGGCCGCCGAGCTTGCCTTCGGTGCCGACTTCGCGCGCCACGCGGGTCACTTCCGAGGCGAAGGAGTTGAGCTGGTCCACCATGGTGTTAATGGTGGACTTCAGTTCGAGAATTTCGCCTTTCACGTCCACGGCGATCTTCTTGGACAAGTCGCCCTTGGCCACCGCGGTGGTCACTTCGGCGATGTTACGCACCTGAGAGGTCAGGTTTGCCGCCATGAAGTTCACATTGTCGGTGAGATCCTTCCATGTGCCGGCGACGCCCTTCACGTTCGCCTGGCCGCCGAGCTTGCCTTCGGTGCCGACTTCGCGCGCCACGCGGGTCACTTCGGAGGAGAAGGAGTTGAGCTGGTCCACCATGGTGTTGATGGTGTTCTTGAGGTCGAGGATTTCGCCCTTCACGTCCACGGTGATTTTCTTGGTGAGGTTCCCTGTCGCCACCGCCGTCGTGACTTCGGCGATGTTACGCACCTGAGACGTCAGGTTCGTGGCCATCGCGTTCACATTGTCGGTGAGATCCTTCCACGTCCCGCCGACGCCGGGCACCTGCGCCTGACCGCCGAGCTTGCCTTCGGTGCCGACTTCGCGCGCCACGCGGGTCACTTCCGAGGCGAAGCCGTTCAGCTGGTCCACCATGGTGTTGATGGTGTTTTTCAGTTCGAGGATTTCGCCTTGCACGTCGACGGTGATTTTCTTGGAGAGATTGCCGTTGGCCACCGCCGTGGTCACTTCGGCGATGTTACGCACCTGACCCGTCAAGTTCGCGGCCATGAAGTTCACGTTGTCGGTCAAGTCCTTCCACGTCCCGGCAACGCCGGGCACCTTCGCCTGACCGCCGAGTTTGCCTTCGGTGCCGACTTCGCGCGCGACGCGGGTCACTTCCGAGGCGAAGGAGTTGAGCTGGTCCACCATGGTGTTGATGGTGTTTTTCAGCTCTAAAATTTCGCCTTGCACGTCCACGGTGATTTTCTTGGAGAGATTGCCGTTGGCCACCGCCGTGGTCACTTCGGCGATGTTACGCACCTGGCCCGTCAAGTTCGCGGCCATGAAATTCACGTTGTCGGTCAAATCCTTCCACGTGCCGGCGATGCCGGGCACACGCGCCTGACCGCCGAGCTTGCCTTCGGTGCCGACTTCGCGCGCGACGCGGGTCACTTCCGAGGCGAAGCCGTTCAGCTGGTCCACCATGGTGTTGATGGTGTTTTTCAGCTCCAGGATTTCGCCCTTCACGTCCACGGTGATCTTCTTGGACAAGTCGCCCTTGGCCACCGCGGTGGTCACGTCGGCGATGTTACGCACCTGGCCCGTCAAGTTCGCGGCCATGAGGTTCACGTTGTCGGTCAGATCCTTCCACGTCCCGGCGACGCCGCGCACATTTGCCTGGCCGCCGAGCTTCCCGTCGGTGCCGACTTCGCGCGCCACGCGGGTCACTTCCGAGGCAAAGGAGTTCAGCTGGTCCACCATGGTATTGATGGTGTTTTTCAGTTCCTGAATTTCGCCTTTCACGTCCACGGTGATCTTCTTGGACAGGTCGCCGTTGGCGACCGCGGTGGTCACTTCGGCGATGTTACGCACCTGGCCGGTCAGATTCGCGGCCATGAGGTTCACGTTGTCGGTGAGATCCTTCCACGTGCCGGCGACACCCTTCACCTTCGCCTGACCGCCGAGTTTCCCTTCGGTGCCGACTTCGCGCGCGACGCGCGTCACTTCCGAGGCGAAGGAGCCGAGTTGGCCCACCATGGTATTCACGGTCTTACCGATGCGCAGGAACTCCCCACGCAAGGGACGGCCGTCGATCTCGAGGTTCACGGTTTGCGAAAGGTCGCCTTTCGCCACAGCCCCGATCACGCGGGCCATTTCGGAGGTCGGCTGCACCAGGTCGGCGACCAGGGTATTCACCGTCTCGATGCTCGAGGCCCACGATCCGCCGGCGTTGGCCAACTTGGCGCGGTGCGTGATCTTGCCTTCTTTCCCGACGAAGTCGCCGAGACGCTGGAACTCCTTGGTCATCCGCTCGTTGAGATCAACCACGTCATTGAAGGCTTCGGCGATTTCGCCGTCGACCCCGGACAGGTGGCTCGGCAGGCGGACGGAAAAGTCGCCTTTGCGGAGCGCGCGCAGCGCAGCGAGCAGATCATGCTGGTCGAGCGTGGTGGACTTCTGCGACGTCTTGGTCATCGGGACCCCCGGATAGGCCGGACACGGCCCTGACTGCCGCCGGCTCATGAGTTGAAAAGTTCGGAGATCCGCATCAGCCGAAGACGTGTGTCGTTGCACACGCGACCCATCCCGCTGCCACGGCGAGTACGGCCCAACACGGATATCCTCTATGCGGGCCAACGGATGAGACTGTTCAAATGTTCCGTGTGAGAGGTTCTATTTTTGGAATTTTCCGGAAAGTCACATTCCCGTTTTACGGGAACCCATCCCTAGAGGCCCGGATGTCACAAGAAACACAATGGACAGAGGTTACTTCAGAACCGCCGGTGACCCCGTTGGACTGGGCGGTAGAGGTGAAATGGGCGGCAGGGGTGAAGCGGCCGGGTCGGGCGCTGTCAGGTCCGGCGCAATGGCGGTGGCGCCGGAGGGCGGCGCCGCGCGCGGCGCAACGTCTCCGGGTGGCGCGGTAAGGACCCCGGCCGGATTTGGCGTCGATCCGGGAAGCGCCGGCGCGTCCGGCGGGACCGGCGCCGCGGGCCTTGCGGGCGGCGCCGTATTGGGAAGCGGACTGACGACCGGCGGCGGCTGGCTTCGCAGAACCGGGGGCGTGATCAACTGGTCGTTGGCGCGCCGGATGCGATCCTCGAATTCCTGCTGGATCCGCGTGCGGTCGCCGTCACCCAGCGCATTGGTGAGGCGGCCGCGGCACTCGATCTGTTCGGAAACGGACAGACGGATATTGCTGCAAAGATCTTGCGCAAGGGCCGGCCCGTGAAAAGCGAGGCCGAGCAGCAGGACAGCGAGACTCACACGCATCGCGGGCACTCCTTACGCTTCATATATGGTCGCCGGGCCCGGCGGTCACAAGCGCCGTTCCATCGGCGCGCATGAACGGAGAACCTCATGGTGCATAGCGGGTGCTCCACAATATCTGTCATTCCGTGAAAACCAGCGCGGGCGCGCCGCCGCGCTCCACAACGACAATGGCGTATTGACCGAAACGGCGCGCCAGCGCGAGACCGTCATCGCGGGAGAGATCGAATACGAAGAGGCCCGCTTCCGCCGGCCCGTTGCCGTCAGGATCGCGCGCGCGCGCGAGCACGCCCCTCTTCCCCGCACCGCGCACGGCTTCGATGAGCGCGCCGTGCGCCACGGCATTCTGCTCTTCGGACTGGATCTTGCTGCGAGGGTTATAGGCCGTGATGAGGACGGCCTCCGCTGCCCCGTGCGCCGCCAAAAGCGCGTCCAGCGCCGCGCTCGGTTGATCCACATGAAAGGCGAGGGCCTCGCCATCGGCGTCGACTTCGTAGATGGCCGCGCGGTAGGCGGCGATCAGAGCGGGGGGAACAATCACGAGACGCGCCTCTCAATCGAGATGTCGGCGAACACCGGAAGGTGATCGGATCCGTCGCGGCCGGCGGGATCGACCCAGCTTGTGATCATCGCGCCTTCCGGCCGGCAGTAGATGCGATCGAGAAGGAGCATAGGCCGGAACGCGGGCCACGTGCGATGGTGCGTTCGCGCCGGCAGCGCGGCGGCGAGCGCGCGGCGCACCGGCCCGCGCCAGGGCCAGTCGTTGAAATCGCCGAGCATGATCGACACGCGATGGTCGCTGGCGGCGATGTTCGCCAGCTGCTTGGCCTGACGGCGCCGTTCGGTGAACCACAAACCCAGGTGCACGGCCGACAAGTTGACCGGGCCATAGGGGGTTTCGATGTCGCACTCGATGGCGCAACGCTTTTCGAACTTCCAGTAGGAGAGATCGTGCAGTTTGACGTGGGTCATCGGCCAGCGGCTGATGACCGCGTGGCCGTAGTGTCCGTCCTCGGCGACGATGGTGCGCGCTTCGGCCCGATGAGTCCCGAGCGCGTTCGTGAGAAAGGCCAGCGGCGGCGGCTCGTCGGCGGGGCGGCCCCGGGAATCGATTTCCTGGAGCGCGACGATGTCGGGATTGTGCGCCTTGACGAGCCGCACGATGCGCCCAAGGTCGCGGCGGCCGTCGGGTCCGATAGCGCCGTGGATATTCCACGTCATAACGCGAATCGCAGGCATCAGGCCCTTAGGCGGCAGATGCGACGTTACATGGGAACGGGGAAGCGCCGGCCCCGGCGCCGCGTGCGGCGTGGTGATAGACCTCACGGTACCGGCGCGCCGCGGCGCGCCAGCAATTGCGCCGTTCCATCGCCGCGCGTTTCATCTCGACGAAATTCTTGCGGGAGCCGTAGGCGCCGAAGGCGCGGCCCACGGCTTCGACGAAGCCTTCCGGGGAGAACCGGCCGAACAGGAAGCCCGTGACGCCGTCCTTGATCGTGTCGGTGAGACCGCCCGTGCGGTGGGCGATCGGCAGCGTGCCGAACCGCTGGGCGTACTGCTGCGACAGGCCGCAGGGCTCGAACCGCGACGGCATCAGGAGGAAGTCGCTGCCGGCATAGGCGCGGCGCGACAAAGTCTCGTCGAAGCCGATGCGCACGGCCACGTGGGCAGGATACCTGGACGCCAGCGCGCGCATGGACTTTTCAATGATCGGATCGCCCTCGCCGATCACGACCAGCCGGCCGCCCTGGCGAACAATATGATCCGCGGAGTCTTCCAGCAGATCGAGACCCTTCTGATGTACGAGGCGCGAGATCACGGAGAACAGCGGACCGGTGCTCGCCAGGCCGAAGGCGCCGCGCACGGCGGCGGCGGTCTTTTCCTTGCCGGTGAAATCGCCCGCGTCGAAGTGATGCTCGAGATGCGGGTCGCGCGTGGGGTCGAAGCTGTCGTCGATGCCGTTCAAGATGCCGGTGAGCTGGTTCCGCGCCGCCCGGTTCTTCAGCACGCCGTCGAGACCGGCGCCGAATTCCGGCGTCAGGATTTCGCGCGCATAAGTCTCGCTGACCGTCGTCACATGGGACGCGTAAACAATGCCGGCCTTCAGGAAGGACATGCGGCCGTAGAATTCGACGCCGTCCACGTTATAGGCGGACTCGGGCACACCGAGCGCCGGGAGACGATTGCGTTCGAACAAACCCTGATAAGCGAGATTATGGATGGTGAGGATGCTGGGCACCGCGCCGCCGCGCCACTTGAGATAAGCCGGCGTCAGCGCCGAGGCCCAATCGTTCACATGCACGACATCCGCCGACCAGGACGCCGGCGCGCCGTTTCGCGTACCGGTGGCAATGTCCGCCGCCGCGAGGGCGAGGCGCGCGAACCGCACGTCGTTATCGGCCCAGTCGCGCGCGTTCTCGTCGCCGTAGGGCGAGCCGGGACGGTCGTACAGCTCCGGCGCGAGAAGCACATAGACCGGAAGCCCGTCGTTGGTGTGCGTGAGCGCGACCTTGCAGGACGGGATCGCGTTGAGGCCAGGAAGCTCGGCAACAACATGTGGGGCGCCGATCTTCGCGAGGACCTGCCGATAGCCGGGGATCATGATGCGCGCATCGAGACCGCCGTCGCGCAGCACGCGCGGAAGAGAGGCGGACACTTCGCCGAGACCGCCGGCCTTCACGAAGCCGGTGAGTTCGGACGTCACAAACAGGACGCGCTCGACAGTCCGCACGCGCAACACTCTCCCTAACCCGATGCAAAATCGCGCGAGCGCGTCAGCCGGCACCGCGGGCGTTCTGCATCACCGAAAAAACGTGAGGTTCGCTCCACACGCATGCACCGCGAAGAAACATGCGGCGCACACAACCCAAAGGCAGAACGACGCCTTTTTGCGATTGTTCCCGGAAGCGGGAGCGCTTTGAGAGATTCGAGGCGCGCGCGCCTTAGGTCATGCTCCAGCCCGCCTTCGCTAAAGCTTCGGCGCGCCGGGAGTTTGATGCGCGATCATTACGTCATGCTCCAGCCGTGGCTCACGTTGAGCGACTGGCCGGTCAGCGCGTTGGTCTCGAACGCGGCGAAGAACAGAACCGCTTGCGCGACGTCGTCCACGGTCGAGAACTCGCCGTCCACCGTGCCCTTGAGCATGATGTTCTTCACGACGTCTTCTTCCGAAATGCCGAATGTCTTCGCCTGTTCGGGGATCTGCTTGTCCACGAGCGGCGTGCGCACAAACCCCGGGCAGACGACGTTGGCGCGCACGCGGTGGGCCGCGCCTTCCTTGGCCACGACTTTCGCAAGGCCCATGAGCCCGTGTTTCGCGGTGACATAGGGCGCCTTCAGCGGCGAGGCTTCTTTGGAATGCACCGATCCCATGTAGATCACCGCACCGCCGGTGCCTTGTTTATACATGTGGCGCAGCGCGGCGCGCGTGGTGAGGAACGCGCCGTCGAGATGGATCGCCATCAGGCGCTGCCAATCCTTGTAGGCGAAGTCCACCAGCGGCGCAACAATCTGGATGCCGGCGTTGCTGACGAGGATGTCGATCTTGCCGAAGTGCTGCGCGGCGCGGTCGATGCCGGCGTCCACTTGGGATTCCTGGGTCACGTCCATGGCGACGCCCAGAGCATTGGGGCCGAGCTCGCGCGCCGTCGCTTCGGCCTGCGCCGCGTTGAGATCGGCGATCACGACTTTCGCGCCGGCTTTCACAAAGACCTCGGCGATGCCGCGGCCGATCCCGCTGGCGGCGCCCGTGACGACCGCGACTTTACCGACCACGCTCATGATTAGAACTCCGCTTCCAGCTCTTCCATTTCGTCCGGCTCGGCCTTCGCGGCCTCCGTCCAGGCGGCCACCGGTTCCCAGGCGCCGATTGTATCGCAGTAGGCGGCGCAAACAGGATCGAGTTTCACATCATAGGTGACGAAACGCGTGCAGACGGGCGCATACATCGCGTCCGCCATGCTGGGCGCCTGGCCGAAGAGATAGGGACCGCCGTAGCGCGCGAGACAGTCGCGCCAGATCTCGCACACCCGTTCGATGTCCGGTTTCGCGCCGGTCCACACCTTGAAGCCGGGAAACCGCGCCTTCAGATTCATCGGAAGCGCCGAGCGCAGATTATAAAAGCCGGAATGCATCTCGCCGCTGATGGAGCGGCAATGCGCCCGGGCTTTGGGGTCGGACGGCAGCACCTGCGCCGCCGGCTTCAGTTCGGCGAGATACTCGGCGATCGAGAGCGTGTCCCACACCGTGAGGCCGTCGTGCTCGAGCTTCGGCGTCAGAAAGGACGGCGACAATAAAAGGAGCTCCGCGCGGGCGGCCGGATCGTCGATGCCCACGACCTTCTCCGTAATATCGAGGCCCGCCATTTTGCACAGGAGCCATCCCCGGAAGGACCAGGAAGAGTAGTTTTTGCTGGAAATCGTAAGTGTTGCCGCCATGAGGCCCTCTCGCCGGCCCCGGGGGTTCCTCAACCTTACGGTTCGAAGCCGTAAAAGGATCATCTCGCACTGCAGCAAAAATTGCACTAGGCTTTTCCCCGGGAGAAGCCAGAATGGCCCACAGCCGGGTGTAGATGCTTTATTCGTTTTATGAACAACAGCGTACGTGGAGCGAGCCGCTTCGCCGGATGGCGGGGCTGGCGCGCGATACGCTTATGCCGTTCACACTGTGGCCCGGCGGCGCCGGCATGTCGCATGTGACAGCGGCGTTCGATCTCCTGTCACGAACCGCCCTGACCCACGACCATCCGGGATACGATATCGATCACGTCCTGATCGACGGCAATCCCGTGCCCGTCACCGAAGACGTCGCGGTCACGTCGCCCTTCTGCACATTGCTGCACTTCAGGAAACCGAGCCTCACCGGCCAGCCCAAAGTGCTGGTGGTCGCGCCCTTGTCCGGACACTTCGCGACGCTGTTGCGCGACACCGTACGCACGCTGCTGGCCGATCATGACGTTTTCCTGACGGATTGGCGCAACGCCCGCGACATCCCGGTGACACACGGCGACTTCGGTTTCGACGACTGTATCGAACACATCGTCGGCTTTATGGAGACGATCGGTCCGAAAGCGCATGTGATCGCGGTTTGTCAGCCCTGCGTGCAGGTGCTGGCCGCCGTCGCGGTGATGTCGGCCGCCAAGAATCCGGCGACGCCGCTGTCGATGACGCTGATGGCCGGGCCCATCGATACGCGGGTGCAGCCCACCAAGGTCAACGAGCTCGCGCTCAGCCATCCCATCGCATGGTTTGAACAGAACCTGATCGCCGAAGTGCCCGCCAACCTCGCCGGCGCGGGGCGCAAGGTGTACCCGGGCTTCCTGCAGCTCACCGCCTTCATGTCGATGAACGGGACGCGCCATGTCAAGGCGCACGGCGACCTCTACGCGCACCTCGCCACCGGCGACGTCGCGCGCGCCAACGACATCAAGACGTTCTACGACGAGTATTTCGCCGTGTTCGATCTGCCGGCGCGCTTTTATCTCGAGACGGTGAAGCGCGTGTTCCAGGACGCCGATCTCGCGCGCGGCGCCCTGACGTATAAAGGCAAGCCTGTCGATCCGTCGGCGATCAAGAAGACCGCGCTGCTCACCGTCGAAGGCGAGCATGACGATATTTGCGCCGTGGGACAGACCCTGGCGGCGCACGATCTGTGTACGGGCCTCAAGCCTTTCCTGAAGCGTCACCATCTTCAGCCCGGCGCCGGACACTACGGCGTCTTCAGCGGACGCAAATGGAGAACACAGATCTATCCGCTGGCCCGCAACCTGATGCTCTCGGCAAGCTAGGCCTTCTCGCCTGCTGCGCGCATTCCACGCGCCGTTGCGCCGACAATCTCCAAATCGATCCAATCCGGTCGCATTTTCTCCCCAATGCGGCGTTCAACTTGTTGCCGAAGTGACGCGGACACGCCCGCGCGCGGAACCGGAGTCGGCTCTGTAACGTTTACACCCGGACTCAGTTTCGTACGCCGGCTTTCCCCCCTAGTCACACCGGCGATTTAGGAGAACCCCTTTGAAAAAGCTGATCTTGAGCGCCACCGCCCTCACCTTCCTGGCGAGCTCCGTTGCCGGCGCGCCGCCCGTGACGCCGAAACAGCCCGCCGCGCAGAGCGAGGCCCTTTCGCAGCTCGTGCAGTACCGCGGCGACGACCGCCGCGATGACGGCTACGATTTCAAGCGCGGCGACCGTCTGCCGCGCGGCTTGCGCGATCGCCGTTATGTTTATTACGACTGGCGTGAAAGCAACCTGCAGCGTCCGCCGCAGGGTTATCAGTGGATGCTGATCGGCGACCAATATGTCCTCGCCTCCATCGCCAACGGTCAGGTCCGCGACGTGCGCGATGTCGAACGCACCGAGCGCCGCGCCGACCGAGATGAGCGCCGCGAGGACCGCCGCGACCAGCGTCAGTACAGCCGCGCCGAGCGTGAAGCGCAGTGGCGCGCCCGTTACTCGCGCCAATACAATCTCAATGACGACCAGTATTACCGTGAGTGCAGCCGCAAGCCGGACCCGGCGGGCGCGCTGGTCGGCGCGGTGATCGGCGGCCTGCTCGGCAACGCGGCCGGCAACCGCCGCAACGAGACCGCGACGACGATCATGGGCGTGGTCGCAGGCGGCGCCATCGGCGCGGCTCTCACCAGCAAGCTCGACTGCAACGACCGCAGCTACGCCTATAAGACCTACACGACCGGCTTCAACGCGGGCAAAGCCAACGCCTACTACGATTGGCAGAACCCGCAGTCCGGCACGCGCGGCCAACTGCATGTGCTCGACTATTATGAAGACGAGGACAACTTCCGCTGCTCGGTCTACAGCCAGAAGATCTGGATCGACGGCCGCCCCGAAGAAGCCCGAGGGCGCGCATGTCAGCAGCCTGACGGCGCCTGGGCCATTATCGACTAAGGGTGTGTGATGCGGCGCGCCCTCAAAACTTTTAAATGCCGGCCTGCGCCGGCGGGGGCGCGCATGTCAGCAACCTGACGGCGCCTGGGCCATTATCGACGAGCGTTTTTAGAAACGCGCTAAGACGACACACACCGCCCGGCAGGTCATGATCGACGTGCCGGGCGTTCTTTTTCGCGACAGGGAATGCAGCCCATTGTGCACCGCAGCAAAACCGCAGCGAGGCGCGGGCGCCAAAGACCAACTTCGTTTACAAGAAAAAGCTGTGCGGTCGATCAAAGGTGCGCGCGTTGGCTTGCTATTTAGGGCGTCTTTTGTTTCAGTCGCAGAATCAATCTGCAACGGAGGGGTTTGTTCTATGGGCAAGACGGCACAATGGGTGCTTTGGGGAGGTGTCGCCATACTTGGCGCCGCCTGTATGGGCGTTCTCGCGCTCCATGAGGGAGAGTCGATCAATGCAGCGTGGCTCGTCGTGGCCGCGGTCTGTACCTATGCGATCGGCTACCGTTTCTACAGCGCCTATGTGGCGAACACGGTTCTGGGCGTCGATCCGAACCGCCCGACGCCGGCCGTTCTGAGGAACGACGGTCTCGATTACGTCCCTACGAATAAGTACGTGCTGTTCGGTCACCACTTCGCCGCCATCGCCGGCGCCGGTCCGCTCGTCGGTCCGACCCTCGCCGCGCAGATGGGCTATCTGCCGGGAACCATCTGGATCCTGGTGGGCGCCGTGTTCGCAGGCTGCGTGCAGGATTACGTGATCCTGTTCTTCTCCACGCGCCGCAACGGCAACACCCTCGGTCAGATGATCCGCGACAATCTCGGCAAGGACGCCGGGATCGTGGCCATCGTCGGCATCCTGTCCATCATGATCATCCTGCTCGCGGTGCTGAGCCTGGTGATCGTCAAGGCGCTCGCCGACAGCCCGTGGGGCGTGTTCACCGTCGCGATGTCGATCCCGATCGCGGTGCTGATGGGCCTTTACATGCGCTATGTCCGTCCGGGCAAGGTACTCGAGGTCTCCATCGGCGGCTTCGCGCTGCTGATGGCCGCGCTGTACGGCGGCGCTTATGTCGCCGAGCATCCGGAATGGGGTGATTTCTTCACGCTGTCGGGCACCACCATCACCTGGTGGCTCGTGGTGTACGCCTTCGTGTCGTCGGTGCTGCCGGTGTGGCTGATGCTCGCGCCGCGCGACTACCTGTCGACCTTCCTGAAGATCGGCACCATCGTGCTGCTCGCGGCCGGCATCCTCGTGGTCACGCCCGACCTGCAGATGCCCGCGATGACCAAGTTCGTCGACGGCACCGGTCCGGTGTTCGCCGGCACCTTGTTCCCGTTCCTCTTCATCACCATCGCTTGCGGCGCCATCTCGGGCTTCCACGCGCTGGTCTCCTCGGGCACGACCCCGAAGATGATGGAGAACGAGATCCAGGGCCGCCCGGTGGGCTACGGCTCGATGATCTGCGAAAGCTTCGTGGCCATCATGGCCCTGATCGCGGCTTGCGCGCTGGAGCCCGGCGTTTACTTCGCCATGAACAGCCCGGCCGCCGTGATCGGCACCTCGGTTGACAGCGCGGCCACCACGATCAGCTCGTGGGGCTTCGTGATCACGCCGGAGATGCTGTCGCAGATGGCGAGCGACGTCGGTGAAGCCTCGATCCTGTCGCGTACCGGCGGCGCGCCGACCCTCGCGGTCGGCATGGCGCACATCCTGTCCCAGTTCCTGGGCGGCACGGCGACCATGGCCTTCTGGTATCACTTCGCCATCCTGTTCGAAGCGATGTTCATCCTGACGACGCTGTCGGCCGGTACGCGTGTCGCGCGCTTCATGATCCAGGATCTCCTGGGCATGGTGAGCAAGACGATGGGCGACACCTCCTCGACGGTGGGCAATCTCACGGCGACGGGCCTTGCTTGCGCCGCGTGGGGTTACTTCACCTATCAGGGCGTGATCGATCCGTTCGGCGGCATCAACTCGCTGTGGGCGCTGTTCGGCGTCGCCAACCAGATGCTGGCGGCCATCGCCCTCATCCTGGCGACGGTGCTCATCGTTCAACTCGGCCAGATGAAGCGCATCTGGGTGACCGCCGTTCCGCTGGCATGGCTGCTGATCTGCACCATGGCGGCCGGCTGGGACAAGCTGTTCCACGCCGACCCGAAGATCGGCTTCCTGTCGCACGCCAAGATGATCGAGGAAGGCCTCGCGTCGGGCACCGTGATGGCGCCGGCGAAGTCGATCGAAGAGATGCAGCGCATCGTGTTCAACGACTATCTGGACGCGGGCATCTGCGCCTTCTTCATGATGATCGTCGTGGCGCTGTTCTTCTTCGGCATCCGTGCGATCCGCGGCGGCCAGGGCGTGACGGTTGACGCCACCCCGAGCGCGGCGCGTACGCAGGCGGCGGAGTAAGCATGGCCAAGAGCCGCAACCTTCTCGCGGATCACTTTCCGGACGCGGTCTCGGCGGAGCCGAGCCTGTTTTCGCAAGTGCTCGCCCGGTTGCGGCAGACGGCCCGGCTGATGTGCGGCGTGCCCGACTACGACACGTACATCCGGCATCTGAGAGCCACGCATCCGGACCAAGACGTGCCGACCTACGCCGAATTCTTCACCTTGTGCCAGAACCGGCGCTTCGGCGTCGGCGGCGGCATGCAGGCAAGATGCTGCTAGGCCGGTCGAGGCTTTGAGAAACAGTCGGGCGGTGCGGGGAAACCCCACACCGCCCGATTTTTTTGGCACCCTTTCAACGGGTTAGGGGCGGAAAGTTAAAGCGCCGGGGATTACGTCTCTTTATATGAGCGTCCCTTCGGATTGACCTTGGGACGCGTTTGCCCACATAGACGCCCATGAATATCGCCCTTCCCTCCATCCAAGCGCCGCCAAAGCCGCTGTTCTCGTACAAAAAGTACTGGGCCCAGCGCTTCGGAACCGCGCCCTTCCTGCCCATGAGCCGGGAGGAAATGGACGTCCTTGGCTGGGACGAATGCGACATCATCATCGTAACGGGTGACGCCTATGTCGATCACCCGAGCTTTGGCATGGCCATCATCGGCCGCCTGCTCGAGGCGCAAGGTTTCCGCGTCGGCATCATTTCGCAGCCCGACTGGCAGAGCCCGGACGCCTTCAAGAAACTCGGCGCGCCCAAACTGTTCTGGGGCATCACCGGCGGCAACATGGACTCGATGGTGAACCGCTACACCTCGGACCGTCGTCTGCGTCACAACGACAGCTACACCGCGGGCGGCGAAGGCGGCAAACGCCCCGACCGCTCCGTCATCGTCTACGCCCAACGCTGCCGCGAAGCCTTCAAAGATGTGCCGATCGTGCTGGGCGGCATCGAAAGCTCGCTGCGCCGCATCGCACACTACGACTATTGGTCGGACAAGGTCCGCCGCTCGGTGCTGGTGGATTCCAAGGCCGACATCCTTCTGTACGGCAACGCCGAGCGCGCGGTGGTGGAAGTCGCGCATCGCTACGCCAAGGGCCAGAAAGCCGCGGACATGGACGACGTGCGCGGCGTCGCGATCCTGAAGAACGCCGTGCCGGAAGGTTACGTCGAGGCCAAGGCCGACGACATCGAAGCCAGCGACGAAGGCGCGAAGCAGGTCAAGGACGGCGAGAAAGTCGTCGTGCGCCTGCCGGCGTTCGAGCAGGTGGAAAAAGACCCCGAGTTGTATGCGCGCGCAAGCCGCGTGCTTCACCGCGAGAGCAATCCGGGCAACGCGCGCCCTTTGGTGCAACGGCATGGCGAGCGCGAGCTGTGGGTGACGCCGCCGCCGATCCCCATCTCGACCCCCGAAATGGACGGCGTGTACGAACTCCCTTACGCGCGCGCGCCGCATCCGTCCTACGGCGACCGGAAGATCCCGGCGTGGGAGATGATCCGCTTTTCCGTCACCATCATGCGCGGCTGTTTCGGCGGCTGCTCCTTCTGCTCGATCACCGAGCATGAAGGCCGCGTGATCCAGAGCCGTTCGGAAGGATCGATTCTGCAGGAAATCGAGAAGATCCGCGACAAGACCGAGGGCTTCACGGGCATCATTTCGGATATCGGCGGTCCGACGGCGAACATGTATCGCCTGGCGTGCAAGGACAAAGCCATCGAGACCAAGTGCCGCAAGCCGTCTTGTGTCTATCCGGACGTTTGCCCGAACCTCAACACCAACCATGACTCGCTGATTCAGCTGTACCGCAAGGCGCGCGAAATCCCGGGCATCAAGAAGGTGATGGTGGCCTCGGGCGTGCGTTATGACCTCGCCGTGAAGAGCCCGGCGTACATCAAGGAACTCGTCACCCACCACGTGGGCGGCTACCTCAAGATCGCGCCCGAACATACCGAAGCGGGCCCCTTGTCGAAGATGATGAAGCCGGGCATCGGCGCCTACGACAAGTTCAAGCAGATGTTCGACCAGGCGGCGAAGGCGGCGGGCAAGGAATACTTCCTGATCCCGTATTTCATCGCCGCGCATCCGGGCACGACGGACGAGGACATGATGAACCTTGCGCTTTGGTTGAAGCGGAACAAGTACCGCGCCGACCAGGTGCAGACCTTCCTGCCCTCGCCCATGGCGATCTCGACGGCGATGTATCACTCGGGCAAGAACCCGCTGAAGCCCGTGCGCCGCGGCGGGTCCGAACCGGTGGAGACGATCAAGGGCCTGAAGCAGCGCCGCCTGCACAAAGCTTTTTTGCGTTACCACGACGCCGAGAACTGGCCCCTGCTGCGTGACGCGTTGAAGCGCATGGGCCGCGCCGATCTCATCGGCCCGGGCAAACACCAGTTGATCCCGTCATGGCAGCCCGCCGGCACCGGCAATTCCGGCGGCGAGGGCATGCGCATGGGTAAGAAGCACCGCGGCCAAACATTCCTCACAAAAGGTGTCGGCGAACCGCGCCGGCCGAGGACCTAAAAGAGCATCGTATATCCGTGGCGCCGCGCCCACGGATCGGCGAGACTTGAGGCCTCAAGGGAGGGTCCTCATGAAATCCATTCTCGTTGCAGCCTTGCTTGCGACCACGGCGGCGCTTGGCGCCGACGCGCCGCCGAAACCGGCGACGCTGGGCAAGACTTACGTCAATCCCGCCGGCACGGTGTTAAAGCCGCTGACAGATCCCGCCATGTACGGCGGCACGGAAGTCGATGTCGGTGAGCTGACGTTCGCCGCCAACACCGATTCGGGCGATCACGTGCACGGCGCGGTGGAGACTTTTTATGTGATCGCGGGCGAGCTTGAACATGTGGTGAACGGAAAGAGCACGATCCTGAAGCCGGGCATGGTCGGCACGGTGCGTCCGCCGGATAAAGTGCGTCATAAGACGGGCCCGGCGGGAGCCAAGGCCGTCGTCGTGTGGGCGCCGGGCGGTGAAATGGCCCGCCTCGCCGCGCGCTGGAAAGAGCAATAGGGAAAGAGCAATAGAAACGCGTCCGACTCCCGGATGAGTTTCAGTCGGCCCTACAAATAACTTGTGCATGGTTGTTACGGGCGCGCCGGTATGCAGACTCCGCGCGTCACGCCCAAAGTGACCGTCGCGACGAGGGACAACACGTCGCGGCAATGACGATGGGGGCTGTCGTATTTGGGAGCCCCGGCTCAGCGAGCCGGGGCTACAAATACCTAATCATCCGTCAAAAGGCTCATGAGGCTCGAGGTGTCCCAACGCCCGTGCCCATGGGCCTGCACCTCGGCGTAGAACTGATCGATGAGGGAAATCGCCGGGAGACGCGCGCCGTTGCGGCGCGCTTCGTCCATGGTGATGCGCAGGTCCTTTCGCATCCAATCGGTCGCGAAGCCGAAGTCGAACTTGCCCGCGAGCATGGTCTTGCCGCGGTTCTCCATTTGCCAGGACTGCGCGGCGCCCTTGGAAATGACGGCGAGCACGGCTTCCATGTCGAGGCCGGCGCGCTTGCCGAAGTTCATGGCCTCGGCGAGGCCCTGCACGATGCCGGCGATACAGACCTGATTGACCATTTTCGTCAGCTGGCCGGCGCCGCTGCCGCCGATGAGTTTGCACATCTTGGCGTAGGAGGCGATGACGGGTTCGGCCTTGGCATAGGACGCCGCGTCGCCGCCGCACATGACGGTGAGCTGGCCGTTCTCGGCGCCCGCCTGACCCCCGGAAACGGGCGCATCGATGAAACCGACGTCCTTGTCCTTGGCGAGACCGGAGAGTTCACGCGCGATATTGGCCGAGGCGGTGGTGTGATCGACGATCACGGCGCCCTTGGCGATTCCGTCCAGCACGCCGTCCTTGCCGGCGATGACCTGGCGCAGGTCCGGATCGTCGCCGACGCAGACGAAGACGATCTCGGCGTCCTTGGAAGCGGCGGCGGGGGTCGGCGCGCTGCTATTGCCGTATTTCTCCACCCAGGCCTTTGCGCGCGCCGGAGTGCGGTTATAGACCGTGACCTTGTGCGCCTTGGTGAGATGACCGGCCATGGGAAAGCCCATGACGCCAAGACCGATGAAAGCAACGTTCGCCATATCCCGCCCCTCGTGATGACTAAGGAGCGGAGTGTAGCGGGCGCGCCGCGGACCTGTCAGCAAGGCTTGAAGAGAATATCCCGATAAACGCCGGGACGCAGGGCGGCGATCACTTCGCCAAAATCGAGCGCGGGACCCGGCCCCGCCGCCGCGACGTCGTGCACGCCGTAGCCGTGCGCGGCGAAACGGCGCACAAGCTGCGCCGCCGAGGACCCCATGGCCCGCAGGTGGTCGTCGTCCACTTCCACGAACCAGGCGGGGCGCACACGGCCCAAGGTCTGCGCGGCGCCGTCGAGCACGCGCTCCTCGGCGCCCTGCACGTCGATCTTCACCAGCGCGATTTTGGGCCATTTGCGCTCGGCCAGAAGATCGTCGAGGCGCACGGTCTTCACCGCGAGGCCGCTGTTGTCGGCGCTGAGTTTATGATCGCCCGGATGCAGCAGGTTGAGTTTGAGCCGGGCGGCGCCGGTGAATTCCGCCGCCGCGACGTCGAAGAGACGCACGCGCGCCAAGGTGCCGTCTTCGCGCAAGACGTCCAAGAGATCGGCGAAATTGCGCGGCTCGGGTTCGAGCGCGAGCACCATGCCGTCCGCGCCCACCCATCTGGCGAAACGGCGGGTGAAGAAACCGACGTTGGCGCCGATGTCCACAACGGTCGCGCCCGGCGCGATGAGAGTCTTGAGGCCGTCGGCGCTGGGCGCTTCGAACTTCGCCTTGTAGAGATTGTAGGCGCGCGAGAAGGCCCAGCGGCCCGGCGCCGTGGAGAGGACGCCGGTGGCGTGCAGTCCGGCATAGGAGCGCAGCAGCGCGTTCTGGAGTTTCGGGTTCATAGGGCCTTGAACTTCCTCCAGGCAAAGAGGGTCATGCGCGCCAGCAGCAGGCCGTGCGTGAAGCGTGAGATTTGCGTTTCGCCGTACAGACGGTCGCGGTAACGGATCGGCACCTCGACGATCTTCAGATTGAGCCGGGCGGCCCCGAAGATCAGGTCGAAATCGCCGAAGGGATCGAAGTCGCCGAAATAGGCGCGGGCGGCGGCGATTTTTTCGTAATCGCCGCGCCACAGCGCCTTGGTGCCGCACAGGGTGTCGGTGAAGCGGTGATTGAGCAGGAACGAGAACAGCGCCGCGAAGGTGCGGTTGGCCACCCAATTGAGGAAGCGCATGGCGCGGTCGGCCATGGGATAGACGAGCCGCGATCCGTTGATGAACTCGCCCTTGCCCGACGCGATGGCGGCGTAGAATTTCGGAAGCTCCTCGGGCGGCATGGTGAGGTCGGCGTCGAGGATCATGAGGATCTCGCCGGCCGCGGCCTCGAACCCGGCGCGCACGGCGTCGCCCTTGCCCTTGCCCGGCTGTTTCATGACCTTGATGTCGAGCGCGGGATAGGCGGCCTGCACGCGCAGGCATTCCTCATACGTGCCGTCCTTGCTGTGGCCTTCGACGTAGATGATCTCGGTCTTCGGCGCGAGGGGAGGCAGGCGGCGCACGGCCTCTTCGATATTGCCGCGCTCGTTGCGGCAGGGGATGAGCACCGTGCAGGACGGCGCCAGGCCCGCCCCGTTCCGCAGCGGGCGGGCGACGACGTAATTGCGCAGGCACAGACGCCGCAGGCCGGGCAGAGCGCCGATCGTGCGGTTGACGAGGGCGCCGAGGCCGAACAGCCGGCGTGGAATGAGCTGGCGCCATTCGCGCTTCAAGGGCTCCCAGCCGGCGAGATCGAGCATGTTCATGGTGTCGGAGGTGCTGAGCCAATTGTGCTGGCCTTGCGGCATCTTCATGCCGATGCGCTCGGCCAGTCCAAGCACGGGCTCCCACAGGCGTGAATAGTAGCTGACCACGATACGGGTGCGGGGACCCGCGAAGCGGTGCAGAAGGCGGAACGTCTCCTCGCAGTCGTCGAGGAACCCAATCGTGTCCGACAGCAGGATCACGTCGAAGGCGCCGTGGATCCGCGCGAGATCGGCGGGGTCTTCGGCGTTGCCCGTGTAGAAGGTCAAATGCGGATGGCGCGATGCCGCGCGCGCCGTCATGGCGGGCGAAATGTCGATGCCCACGCCCTCACGCGGCGCGAGCGCGGCGAGGGTATCGCCCAAGCCGCAGCCGATTTCGAGGACACGCTGGCCTTCCGGAACGAGGAACCGCAGGTAAGCGGTGTCGGCCTCATGGAACGCGGGATTGCGCGCGGCCCAGCGATCGACATCCGGCGCGAGACGGTCGAACAGCGCGCGCATTTTGGCCTGCCGGTGCGAGAGCGGACGCGGCATCAAAGCAAGCGGCGCGAGGTCCTGGTTGAAAAGCCTGCGCATCAGGGCCTCTCGAAGGAGAGGCAGGGATAGGGCGCGCGGCGCACGGCGCGGGAGACCGGCGCGCCTTCAGGCGCGGTCAATTCGCCGGCGCGGCCGTCCGCGGCCAGGGCGAAGACGCGAAGCCGGGTTGCCGGGGCCGGCGCACACACCGCGTAGCCGGCGAGCTGATAGTCGGGCGCTTCGAAGGCCGCCGCGACATCCGCGCGGCGCGCGGTGCCTGTCCCGCCGAAACCGATGACGCGGCCGTTCGCGACAAGAATGATCGCCGCCGCCGGTTCCTGGCGGACGGAATCAATGGCCCAGCCCTCGGCGCCGACCCGGCCGTCGTCGGTGCGGACAAGGGCGTCGACGGCGCCCGTCAACGCGCCGGTCAGCGGAACGCGGCGGCCGCCGAAGGTGAACGCCGTGCCGTCGAAGGTTCCGGCGAGCAGATTGTCCCGTCCCGGGCGCAGGTCGAAAACCTCGACGCGCGAGACGAAGAACGCCTTGGCGGGACCTTCAAAGACTTTCGGCGGATAGGTGCGCGCGAGGCCGGCGAGCAAATGGTCCCATTCGGCACGGCGGGCGGGATAACCGCGCGTGGTGAAATTGTTGAGATAGACCGTGCTGTGCAGATCGTTGAGAACGACGCCGTCACAGGCGGCGCGCAGCTGATAGAGATGCGGCGGCGCATAGTCGGCCATGGCCGCGCCGTCGAGATAAGGGATATCGAGCGGGGCCGTGGTGACCTGAAGACCGTGACCGGCAAGCTGCGGATTGGCCCACTGCGAGCTGGTCATCATGCAGATGCGTTCACCGGGCGAAAAATTCGCGAAGATCCAGTCGCGCGAGGCGATGCGGGTTTCCCGCACGGAGACATCGCGCAGCCGCGCGTCGCGGGTTTGCGCAGCATACGATTTGCTCAAGGCTGCGAGCGGGAACGCAAGAATCGCCAGGGCCGCGAACGCCTCGCCCCACGAGCGCCGGACGGGAATACGGCCCGCGAACACATCCATCGCCGCGCGGACCATCACCGCCAACGCATAGAGATAGAGCGGCACGAGATGATAGCCGCCCCGGTCGTACTTGAAGACCGCCATGCCGGCCGCCGAGAACATCGCGAGGCAGACGAGCAGCCACAGCGCCGTCGTGTCGCGATCCGCGAAGGCGCGCGCCGCGAGCACCGCGACGGACAGCGCGACAAGGGCGAGGAACACCGCGCCATAGCGGGCGAAGAGATCGATGTTGTAATAGAGCAGCGGCGTGGACGGCAGCACCGCGGTCCACTTCATCTGCATGGCGTAACCTTCGGCCACAGCGGCGGCGAACGTCCGCCAATGCAGCAGATGACGGATCATCAGGAGCGAGAGCGCGGGGATCGCCGCCGCGGCGGCGGCCAGCGTGACGGCGCGCACGCGCGGCCAAGCGTGCGATTTATCCCGCATGAGGACGAGAACGGCCGCGAGCGCCGGCATCACGCCGAACAGCACGCCGGAGATCTTGGTTGCGCTCAGCGCGGCCATCGCGACGCCCAAAACGACACCGTCGCGCACCGCCGCCTCGCGGCGCGTGATGAGCACGCTGACATGCATCACCACCACCAGCGGCAGGATCATCAGCCGGTCGATGCGGATGAGATCGATATCGAGGATCTGCGGCGAGAGGCCGAAGAAGGCGGCGATGAGCAGCGCGGCCGCACCATTTTGGGTCAGCCGCCGGGCGGTGGCGAACACCACCACGCTCGCGCCGATATGCGCGAGCGCGCCGACAATGCCCACGGCGGCGATGGCCGCTTCGCGTAAGGGCGGCTGGAACCCGAACGGGCCCGTGACGGCCCGGTAGAGGTGCAGCGCCAGGCCGTAGAGGAAGCTATGGCCTTCGAAATAGACGTTCGGCGCCGGGGGCGTCAGGACGTCCAGCGACCCTGTGCTGAAGAAAGCATAGTAGACGAGGATGTCGTCGATCCTGAGGTCGGGATCGAACACCAGGGCGCCGTCCAGATCCACAAACGGCAACGTGGCCGCCACGCCAATGGCAGCCGCCGTGACATAGAACCACGCTGGAGATAGGCTTCGCATTGAGGACGGGTTTTCCGTCTGACCTGACCGGCACAACGCGAGAAAAGCGAGATTGTTCCGCGCCTTGCGGGCAGCGCAACCGGGGCGGGACAAGCGACATTGGCCTTCACGCGCGAGGGAGCTATAAGAGACTCATGACCCAGGATCTGGACCCCTTCCATCTCGCTTTCCCCGTCGACGACCTGGCGGAGGCCCGCAAGTTTTACGGCGGCGTGCTTGGCCTGCCGGAAGGGCGCAGCTCCGACTTCTGGATCGACTTCGACCTGTTCGGCCACCAGATCGTGACCCACCTGGCCCCGCGTCAAAAAAATGGGGCCACCAATCCGGTGGACGGCCATAACGTGCCGGTGCCGCACTTTGGGGTCGTGCTCTCCATGGCGAAATGGGAAGCCCTCGCGGACCGTCTCCGGGCCCATGGCGTGACGTTCGGCATCGAGCCGTACATCCGCTTCAAGGGTCAGGTCGGCGAACAGGCCACCATGTTCTTTCAGGACCCGTCCGGGAACGCCCTGGAATTCAAGGCGTTCAATGATCGGTCCAAGCTTTTCGCGAAATAGCCTGATCTCTTGATTTCGCTCATAAATGTTACCGGAAACGGCAGCTTCTGCCGCGTAAAGCGCTTGCCCAAAACCCCCTAGTCGCGAGACATTTGCCCTTCCAACATCGATCGCCGGAGGGCCCATGATCACGCTTACGGTAAATGGCAGAGCCGTTGAGGTCGACGACAGCGACCCTTCAACCCCGCTCCTGTGGGTCCTGCGCGACACGCTCGACCTGGTGGGCACCAAATACGGCTGCGGCGTGGGCCAGTGCGGCGCCTGTACCGTGCACATCAACAACGTGCCGATGCGCTCCTGCTCAACGCCGATCAGCGCGGCCGCGGGCCAGCAGATCACGACCATCGAAGGCCTGGCGAAAGACGACGGCACGCTGACCGCCGTGCAGAAGGCCTGGATCGATCTCGACGTCGCCCAGTGCGGCTATTGCCAGGCGGGACAGATCATGACCGCGACGG
Organism: Rhodospirillaceae bacterium; assembly: GCA_041919675.1. GTDB lineage: Bacteria > Pseudomonadota > Alphaproteobacteria > Rhodospirillales > Rhodospirillaceae > SHVO01. Next base: position 34,490 of record JAYRTJ010000028.1, read on the forward strand.
CGCTCTTGCGTAAAAACCCGAAGCCGACGGACGAGCAGATCAACACCGCCATGTTCGGCAACCTGTGCCGCTGCGGCACCTACATCCGCATCAAGCAGGCGATCAACGCCGCCTCGGATGCCATCGCGAAAGGAGGTGTCGCATGAACGCCCCCTTCATTTCCGCCGACGCCTATTTCACCGACGTGATGCGCGAGATCGGCGCGCTGCCGATGCCCGAGCGCACGCGCCTCTCACGCCGCTCCATCCTCAAAATCGGCGTCGCCGGCGGCGCGGGCCTGGTGCTCGCGTTCCAGATCGGCGGCTCCGGCGAAGCGATGGCCGCCGCCCCGCCGGTGAAGGGCGAATTCGTGCCCAACGCCTTCCTGCGCGTCGCGCCGTCGGGCCGCATCCTGATCTATTCGAAGAGCCCGGAAATCGGCCAAGGCATCAAGACCGCCTTCCCGCTGATCATCGCCGAGGAACTCGACGCCGCGTGGAGCGACGTCGATATCGAGCAGGCGCCCGTCAATCCGGCCGTCTACGGCCGCCAGAGCGCCGGCGGCTCGCGTTCGATCCCGCAGAGCTGGGATCAGTTGCGCCAAGCGGGGGCCGCGGCGCGCGCGATGCTCGTCGCGGCCGCCGCCAAGGACTTGCGCGTGCCGGTGAGCGAACTGACCACGGCCGACAGCGCCGTCATCCATCAGGCCAGCGGCCGCAAGATCGGCTACGGCGATCTCGCGATCAAAGCCGCCGCGCAGCCGGTCCCGGATGTGAAGGCGCTGAAGCTGAAGACGCGCGATCAATACAAGCTGATCGGCAAGAGCTTCGGCGGCGTCGACAACCCCGGCATCGTCACCGGCAAGCCGCTGTACGGCATCGACCTCAAGATCCCCGGCATGGTTTACGCGACCTACACCAAGTGCCCCGCCGTGGGCGGCAAGGTGGCGAGCGCGAACCTCGACGCGATCAAGAAGCTGCCGGGGGTGAAGGACGCCTTCGTGCTCGAAGGCAACGGCCTCGTCGCCGAGCTGATGCCGGGCGTGGCGATCCTCGCCGATTCCACATGGGCCGCGTTCCGCGCCAAGTCCGCGCTGCAGGTGAAGTGGGACGAAAGCGACGCCTCGAAGGACAGCTGGTCGGCCACCGTGGCCAAGGCGAAGGACCTCGCCGGCCGGAACGGCAACGAGGAGATCGTCAAGACCGGCGACTTCGACGGCGCCTACAAGGGCGCGGTGAAGAAGGTGGAAGCCTTCT
>JAYRTJ010000029.1:0-34942 GCA_041919675.1 Rhodospirillaceae bacterium
CTCAGAAGGACGCCGCGCTTCGCACCTCAGTGGAGGGTTCAAGATGAAGACCAACCGCAGAACGGTTCTTCGCGGCCTCATGGGCGGCGGTGTCGTGACCGTCGGGCTGCCGGTGCTCGATTGTTTCCTCAATGCCAACGGCGATGCCTGGGCCGACAACGGTCAGGCCCTGCCGCCGGTGTTCGGCACCTGGTTCCAGCATCTGGGACTGAACCCCGGCATGTGGGAACCGAAGGTCATCGGTTCCGGCTTCGAGAACAATATTCAGCTGAAGGTGCTCGATCCGTACCGCGACCGCATGAATATCTTCAGCGGGATGAAGTACTTCATCGAAGGCCGTCCGTTGCAAACCCACACGACCACCTCGCAGATCGCGACCACCGGGGCTATCCCCTTCGGCACCGAAGGCGGACCCAGCGTCGATGCCAAGATCGCTGAACAGATCGGTGCGCGCCGTCGCTTTCGTTCGCTGGAAGTGAACTTGAGCGGCGCCCGCAAGAGCTACAGCCAGCGCAGCGGCACCTCGCTCAATCCGTCGGAGCCGTCGCCGACCTCGCTCTACACCCGCATCTTTGGACCGGAGTTCAAGGACCCCAACGCGGCGACCTTCGAGCCCGATCCCATGGCGATGGCGCGCAAGAGCGTCCTGTCGAACGTGTCGGAGCACTTGAACGAGACGCGCAAGGAACTCGGCGCGGCGGATAAGCGCCGTCTGGATGAGTATCTCACCTCGATCCGCCAGATCGAGCAGCAACTCGCCATCGAGCTCGAGAAGCCCGCGCCCTTGCCGGCCTGCCGCGTGCCCGAAGCGGTCAAGGAGGCCACGCCCGGCACGGTTCTGGAAGACGCGGCGCAGAATTCCAAACTGTTCGCCGGTCTGTTGGGCTATGCGGCGGCGTGCGGCCAAAGCCAGGTGTTCAACGTCATGGTGGACTCCATGAACCTGCGCAAGGCGGGCAGTGCGTATACCTGGCACATGGCGACGCACGAGGAGTCGGTCGATGAATCCCTCGGCTACCAGAGGGACGTTTTCGAGTTCAACACCTGGGCCAACCTTGTGTTCCTCGACTTCCTGAAGACCCTCGATGCCGTGAAGGAAGGCCCCGGTTCGCTGCTCGATCGCACGCTGATCCTGTGGCAGACCGATCACTCGGACGCGCGCGTGCACGGGCTGGAGAAGGTCCCGCTGATCACCGTGGGCAGCGCCGGGAAGCGCATCAAGACAGGCGTCCACGTGCTCGCCTCGGGCGATCCGGTCACGCGTGTCAGCCTCTCGGTCATGCAGGCCTTCGGCGTGCCCATCAATTCGTGGGGCGAACGCAGCAACGGCACCTCGCGCACCATCAGCGAAATCATGGTTTAGCGATGCACAAAAAAATCATCGCCGCCGCCGTATCCCTCGTCGCGCTGTCGGCCGCCAATGTGGACGAGTTCGCGCCGCTGTCCACGCCCAAGGGCGTCACCATCCAGTCCCTCGGAAAATACGCCGGATACGGCATGGATCAGGAAAGCGCCGCGCTCTCGGGGCGCGGCCAAACCGCCTATGCGGACGCGCGCGGCATGACCCTTTACACATACGCCAAGGATACGCCCGGCAAGTCGACCTGCGTCGCCGACTGCGCTAAGGAATGGCTGCCGGCGCTGGCATTGCCGAACGCCCAGCCGGTCGGCAAATGGTCGCTCGTCACGCGCGCGGATGGCTCCAAACAGTGGGCGCTCGGCGGCAAGCCGCTCTATACCTACGTGAAGGATGCCGATCCCGGATCGGTCGGCGGCAACAATCCCAAGCGCTACGGACGCGGCGCGCAAATCGGCGAGCGCGGCGCGCGCCTCGCGAAGATCGCGGACGATGTTCCCTTGCCCGACGACTGGAAAGCCGCACTTCATTATCCGGCGGGCCTTGAAGGCATCCCGGCCGATTTCGCTGTGCGCGATGTGCAGGACGCCGGTGGCCTCACGCTCCTGAACGACCGCAACTGGACGCTCTATGTGTTTACCGGTGAGGCGGGGCAGGAAACCGCGGCCTGCAAGGCGCCCTGTCCGTGGCGCGCCATGACCGCGCCCCAACTTGCGGCGGCCAAAGGCGACTTTGTGCCCGTGGACCGCGCCGACGGCATCCGCCAATGGACCTACAAAGGGCTCGGCCTTTACACCTACGCGGGTGACCTCGCGGCCGGTGATGCCAATGGACGCGGGGTTCATCCCAATTGGAATGTCGCTTTCGTCGCGCGCAACTTCATGCCGGCCGGAATCACGTTCCAGGAAAGTCACCGCATCGGCCGCGTGCTCGCGAATGCCGAGGGAAAGACGCTCTATCGCCGGGATTCGTATATCTTCCAGTCCGGCAGCGGACACGGCCAGCGCCGGGGCGTGCTCATTCGCGCCGCCGTCGGCCGCGATATCGGCGCCGAGCCGCACTGCGTGAAGGAGTGCGAGAAGTGGCATCCGTTCCTGGCGCCGGACGACGCCGCTCCGCAAGGCGATTGGAGCGTCTACACGCGCGCCGACGGCAAGAAGCAGTGGGCCTATATCGGCTACGCCCTGTGGACCTATGACGGCGATACGAAGCCGGGCGATATCATGGCCGAGGACGATTGGCACAATTTCATCAGCCTCACCGCGCGCACGGACAGCGTCGTGGACATAGGGACGCAATATAACGCCGTCGCGGCGCTCTACTGGGCGGCGATGCCCCCCTAAAACAAGGACCCGTTTCGGCGGGTCTTTTTTTGTTCAGCGGGTCCCCATATCTAAGGCGTCTGCACACGAGGGATCTCATGGACGTTCTGACCGCCATCGCCAGCCGCGCCTCGGCCATAAAGCTCGCGGCGCCCGGCCCCACCGGCGAACAGCTCGACATCATTTTGAAGGCCGGCATCCGCGCGCCCGATCACGGCCGGCTTTCGCCGTGGCGCTTCGTCGTGCTCGAAGGCGACAAGCGCAAGATCCTCGGCGACGCCATGAGCGCGCTGCGCCGCCGCCTTTCTCCCGACGCCACCGACGAGGAAGTGCGGAAAGAAGGCCAAAAGGTCATGCGTGCGCCGACCATCGTCGCGGTGGCCGCGCACACGGCCCCGCCGGGAAAGATTCCGGAAGTCGAGCGCATCGTCGCCGTCGGCGCCGCGTTCCAGAACATGGTTCTGGCCGCGCACGCTCTTGGTCTCGGCGCCATGTGGAAGACCGGTCAGGCCGCCTACGATCCCGAGGTCAAGAAGGCCATCGGCTTCGGTCCGCACGATCATGTCGTCGGATATCTCTACCTCGGCGCGCCGGAAACGCCGGGCGTTCCGCGCGAGTCCAGGCTCGACGGCTGCGTTACCCGGCTCTGATCAGAAGGTCGTCTGAATACTCAACGACACGAAGTGCCGGTCGGCGAACGGCTGGCGATCGGGTGCGCCGAGGAAGCGGGTGAACGTCAGGCTGCCGCGCCATACCGCGCGGTATGTGGCCGATAAGCCAAGTTCGAAACTCCCGGCTTTCGACACCTGCCCGGAATCCACGCTCGAGCGTCCCGCCAGCCCGTATCCGACGCTCATGGGCACGGACAGGTCCATCCCCGGCAGCACCGCGAAATAGACCGGTTCGAACAACGCGCGCGCGCCGGCGTAGGAGCGCGTGCGGGTATCGTCGAACATCGCTGTGTTGTGCGTCACTTTGAGGCGCGCGTTCGCTGCGATCTCGGCGCTGAACGAGGCGCTGTCCCAAGCGCGGTTGGGCGGGAAGGAACTGACGATCGAGGCTTGCGCATGCAACGTGTCGCCGCGCGCGAACAACGCATTTTTGTCGGCATCCCACGCCGTACCGCCCGTGATCAGCAAGGCCTTGCTCGCCAGCGGCATGCGCCGGCGCGTGGAGATTTCCGCCGCGACATTGCTGTCGCCGAGGTAGCCGCTGAAACTCGCGCCGTAGATTTCGATGTTTTCCGGATAGACAAAAAAGTAGCTGCCCATTTCACCGGTGCCGGCGCCGAAGTCGTAGATCGGATCGCTTTGCAGCGGATTGGACGGACCGGCGTACACGCCCGGCGCGGAACCATAGGCGGCGGGCCGCTCGACGTCGGCGCTGCGTTCACGCTCGGCCACGGGCGCCGTGCGCGGATAGGGACGCATGTACAGCTGCGGCTCCTTCGCGTGGTACCGGAGCGCATATACGCCCACATCGTAGTCGTTGCGGATGAACCGCAGCGCAATCCCAAATTGTCCGCTGTCCTTCGCGTCCGGGCTCGTTTCACGCCCGAGGTACTGATTGCGTCCGACGTACAGCCGGTATCCGCCCGCGTCCACGAAGTCGGCGGCGCTGAAGTAACTGCCGACACCGGGCAGGCGGCTTTTGCGCCATTCAAACTGATAGTAGGCGTTGATCACCATGTCCGGGCGCGGCTGCGCGCTCAGTGAGATTTGATTCACCGGCATGAAGACTTCTTTGGCGCGCGACAGCGGCACGCTCATGGCCTTGATGGTATCGATAGGGCCTTGTCCGGCCGCGATTCCGTTGGCGGCGAAGAACAGGCTCTCGCCCCAAAGAACGGTATGGCGGCCGGCGCGTACGGAGACCGGCATCTCGCCGATCTCGCCGCTGCCCGTCACAAAGGCGTTGAGCAGTTCGACATAACGCCCGTGCAGCTCGCGTACGTCGGAGGAGAAGTGATCGCGCACCGGATAGATCGCGCGTTGCGGCGAGGTGTCGGCGTCAGGGGCGTTGTTGTAGATCGTATCGTACCAGGCGGCGGCGCTCACCGCGGCGCCCCAGCGTCCGAAGCTCGCATCGAGCTCCGACAGAATATCGAAACGGTTGGAGATCACGCCCACATGGAAATTGCGGTCGCCGTCGTCGGCGTTGGGACCTTGAATCAGCGCGCCATCCGCCGGCCCCAGGCGATAGGCGGCGCTGTATTTGACCGTATTGTCCCAGCGGATCACCGTGTCGCCGCCGTTGATGAGTTCGGCGGCCGAGGCTGACGCGCTGCGGCCCAAAAGGGCGGCCATGAGCAAAAACAGCGCGGGCCGTGGCCGCCCGCACCCGCTCCCGATTGCCCCCAAGGTCACCAAGTTCCCCAAAATCCTACGTGTCTCAAACATCTATGGTCTGGTTGAACGCGCCGGCCCACCTTATCATGGCCTTTATCCGCCGGTCATGGCGGAGGGGGCGGGAATGGCTCGGAACGGCCTGCTTTTTATCGTTTTTGCACTGCTGGTTGCGTCCGGGGACGCTCTTGGAGCGGCCGGCTTAGGGGAAGCGGAGGCCCTGAAAGGGGCGCTGACGCCGATGGGCGCGGAGCGTGCGGGCAATGCCGAAGGCACGATCCCGGCGTGGACCGGCGGCTACACGCAGGCGGATCCTAAATACCGGCAGGGAGACAAGCGCCCCGACCCTTTTTCGGCCGACAAGCCGCTGTTCTCCATCACCGCCGCGAATGTCGGCGCGTATGCGGCCAAGCTGCCGGAAGGCGTGAAGGCGCTGTTCGCCAAATATCCAACCTACCGCATGGATATCTATCCCACGCGCCGTTCGGCGGCGGCGCCTCAGTATGTCTATGACAACGTCTTCCAGAACGCGGCGCGCGCGCGGGCGGCGGCGGAAGGCATCGCGAGCGGCGTCGAGAACGTGGTTGGCGGTATTCCCTTTCCGATTCCGAAAAACGGCCATGAAGCGGTGTGGAACCACCTGCTCGCTTTTTGGGGCGCGGCGCGCGAAACCCGGCTCAGCACCTATGTCGTCTCGGCCAACGGCCAAACCGACCTGACCGCGCGGTACAAGGAAGTCGCCGACTTCCCTTACTATTATCCGAACGCAACGCCCGCCACCGCGGGGGCGCATTACTACAAGACGCTCCATGTTCTCGATGCGCCCGCCGGCAAATACGGCGAGGGCTATCTGGCGTGGCAGCCGCTGAATATCGTGCGCGACCGTTTTGCCGCCTGGCGCTATTTGCCCGGCGAGCGCCGCGCGCGGCGTGGGCCCTCGCTGTCATATGACACGCCCGATCCCGATGCCTCCGGGTTTCAGACTCTCGATGAGTATTACATCTTCTTCGGCGGGCCCGACCGCTACGACTTCAAGCTGGTGGGCAAGGCCGAGATGTATGTGCCCTACAACAACAACCGCTTCTACTTGACGCCCTCTCAAGCCGTTCTTGGACCGAAGCACGCCAACCCTGAGGCCTTGCGTTACGAGCTGCACCGTGTGTGGGTCGTCGAAGGCACGCTCGCGCCGGGAAAGTCTCATATCGCGCCGCGCCGGCGCCTCTACATCGACGAAGACACCTGGCTCGCCGTGTACAGCGAAAGCTGGGACGAAGAGGGGCGTTTATGGAAGGTCGGCCACGGCACGATGTATCTCATGCCGGAGACCCCCGCGGTCATCCTCGGCAGCCAATTCGTCTATGATCTTGTGCTGGGTGGTTATGTGCTTGGTTTCGCTTTCAACGACGAAGCCGTGCACTACAAGGTCACGCCGCCGCACACGCCCGCGCAGCTCGCGCCGGAAGCGCTCATCCTCGGCGCGGGGCGCTGATTTCTAGGCTGTAAGGCCCGAGTAGGCCAGACTGGCCAGCCGCAGCATTTCGGCCCCCGGCACATCCGCCAGCATGATTGCGCTCAGGACATCGTCCTGCCACACGCAAATGCGGGTATCGCCGCGCTTGATCATGTCGAATTGCGGCGTGCCGGAGGAGCGTTTGAGGTACAGCGTGAACACCCGCTCGTCGGCGTCGCGGTACGCCAGCACGGCCGCGGTGTTGCCGCCGGGCCCGTCCAACGTACGCATGCCGACGAGCGAGAAACCCATCTTCGAAAGGTCCGGCGCCTTGATGGCGACGCCGGCCAACTGCGCCAGCGCGTTGTCGGGAACAGGCTGCGCGGTGATGTCGCGGGCCATCGTATGCGCGGCCAAAGCCGCGGTAATCAACGCTTCGCCGTCCTGCCCTGAGAACCGGCGGTAGGCGATGGTCGTGCCGGCCGCCGCCGCGATGCTCGCGGCAATCGCCATGCCGATCACGCCGCGGCGCGAGGTCTTGACGGGCAGGGGCGCCACATTCCGTTGGCTGATCTTGATCAGCCATTCTCGAGGCACGGGACGGTCCAAGAGCGGCGCGTAAATCTGGGCGAGACGGGCCTTATCGGCGCGATAGGCGTGAACCTGGCGGGCGAGTTCGGCATCGCCCTGAATCGCAGCCTCGACAGCGGCGCTGCGCGCCGCATCGAGTTCGCCGTCGATGAACGCCTGCAGCTCTTCTTCCGTGGGTCGCATATGCTCGGTCATGACTTCTGTTTCACATGCGACGTGGGCGGAAATTCCATCTCATAGCGCAGCCGTTCGCGGGCTCTCGCCAACCGCGACATCACCGTGCCGACGGGAACCCCAAGCTCCTCGGCCACTTCGCGGTAGTTAAGGCCCTCGAGCCCGACCAGCAAGAGCACTTGGCGGTGCTCGAGGCTGAGACGCCGCAGCGCGCGGTCGAAATCCACGGCGGCGGCCGCATCGCGTCCAGGGGCGACGACGGCGTAATCGTTTTCGGCGTTGGCGAGATCCACGGTCATGCCTTGGCGCTGGCTCCGGCGTAGCGCATCGATATGGAGGTTATGCAAAATCGAGCGTAGCCATCCGCCGATCCGTTCCAGGTGTTCAAGTTTTGTCCATTGGCGCAATGCACGTTCAATACAGTCCTGCACGAGATCGTCAGCCGCGGCGGCATTGCCGACCAGCACGGCGGCATACCGGCGCAAGGCAGGCAGTTGCGCCGTCAGCGCCCGGGCAAAATCATCCTCATGGCTCGCCGTCACGCGTCCCCCGAATCAAACCCAAGCCGCGCGGTAGGTAACCACGTTCGCTTATCGCCCCAGCCGCCGTTGGCGCCCCCAGACCGTTTCTGAGGGCCGCGCCGATGGCGTCCAACACCAAGCCTTGCCTCCGTAGACGCGTTCGAAGAACCGATTATTCCAAAATCCCCCATTTTTGCCTTGCCAGTCCACAATTGTAGGCTTTTGATTGCGATGGGGATTCAGGGGTTGCCGCCCCATAGTAACAGGTTACTTTGATGTCCGTTCGGGGGACCGCAGGGGCGGTTTTACTATTGTTCAGCGGGGCTTTGCAGGCCTTCGCCGCCGATTCAACGCCATCCAGCGCCCTCGATGCACCCGCTTTCCAAACCGGACGGGCGCCGGCCTTCATCGCCGGGGCGCCGGACCGGGAGCGCGCCCAGGCGGTCAATGGTTCGCTCTATGCCGTGGTCGCGCCGCTTTATATCGGGACTGGCGGCTTTTATTCCTACTTACGCCTTTTCAACGGCGGGGCCTCGACGGCGACCTTCACCGTGACCGTGGTCGGTTCCCCGACCGGAACAAACTACGGCACCGCGACCTTTCAGATTCCGGCGCGGGCCTCGATCCAATATTCCATGTCGCAGGTGCTCGTGGGCGCGAACGCGACGATCAGCGGCCCGGATACGAATTTTTCGTTTTACCTCCAAAGCACGGAGCCGCTGGCCGGGTACCAGCATGTGACCCACAGTCCGGATGCGACCTTCTTCCAAAATGCATCGGTCTGTAAGTGGACCATCCAGGACGCCGTCAGCGCCGTGGCGCCGAGCGCCATTCTTACGCATGTCCACACATCGCAGCTGGCCGCCCAGGGCTATCCGAGCGCGATCGAACTTCACAACTTCGCCAACGTCGCCGTGACTTATAGATTCACGATCATTGAATCGACCTCCGGCAATATCGTCGGGGAGATGAATTTCCCCACACGGGCGAACGCCTCCTACACCATTCCATGGTCCGATATCGAAGGTCAGATCAATTGGAATCCGACCTCCAGCCAGATCTACGCCAACATCGTGGTCAGCGACGTCTCCGGCGCGGCCCCGGCGGTCCTTTTGGGCCAGACCGTCATCAATGACCGCCTCAAGGCGACTTTGAATGTCACGACCATGTGTGCGGTCAACGCACCTCCCAGCCTGCGGGGGGACGGCCGCTAACAACATGTTTGCAAATAAAAAGATATTGCCGGAATGGCGCCTTTTTTGACCCGCAGCGGAATAATCGGTTCATCCCATGCGTCTCTGAAGGGAGCGGCATGTGCGCCGCGATCCAGGGGATTCATTTCTAGGGAGGCCATAAGATGCGTACGGGTCTGAAAATGCTCACGGCTGTGCTGTGCGCGAGCGTAAGCATGACCGCTCTCGCAGCCGACAAGGCGGCGACCACGATGGATTCCGCGAAGTTCCTTGTGGGGCAGTTCGAGGGACCGATGTCCGCGGCCGGAGCGCCGGACCGCGAGCGCGCGCAGGCTGTGAACGGAAATCTTTATGCCGTTGTCGCGCCGCTCTATGTGACGCCGCCGTTCCTGTCGTATCTGCGTCTGGTGAATGCCGGCGGCGTCGCCGCGACCTTCACTGTGACCGTTGTCGGTTCGGGAACCGCGACCGCTTACGGCACGGCGACCTATACCGTGCCCACGGCTGGGACCATGCAGCTCTCGATGTCGCAGATTCTGGTCGCGGCGAACGCCGTGACGCGCAACAGCGCCGACACGCAGTTCTCGTTCTACATCCAAAGCCCGCAGGCGCTCGCCGGCTATCAGCACGTCACGCTGAACGAAACCGCGAAGTATTTCGAGAATGCCTCGGTCTGTAAGTACAGCCTCGCGCAGGTCACCAGCGCCGCGGCCAACCAAATCATGGTGCCCAGCGTACACACGTCACGCCTGGCGGCGGCGGGATATCCGGCGCAAATCGAAATCCACAACTTCGCCAATGCGGCCGTGACCTATCGTTTCTTCATCCGCGATGAAGCGACCGGCACCTTGCTTAATCCGGGCGGCATGGATTTCGCGACGCAGGCCAACGCGTCCTACACCATTCCCTGGTCGCAGATTGAAAGCCAGATCGGCTTCAATCCGACGTCCGAGCAGATCCGTGTGAACATGATTGTGACCGATCCCTCCGGTCTGCCGCCGGCAGCCCTCGTCAGCCAGACCATCGTCAACAACGCCGTCTCGGTGTCGATCAATATGACGAGCACCTGCGCGATCAATGCGCCGCAGAGCAGCGGCGACGGCGGCGGCGGTCTGCCGGGCGGCGGGATCTCCTACTAAGGCCGAAGATCATGGCGCCGGTCCGCGTAACCACGGATGCGGCGCCAGGACATAAGCCCCAGGCGCGGTCAAACCGCCGCCTGGGGCGCGTTCTTCTCGGGTCGACGGCGCGGCAGCATCCGCGTGAGCACGTCGTCCTTAAGCACAATGTGATGGTAGAGAGCGGCGCCGATATGCGCGATGAGCAGCGCGTAAATCAGATACTGGCCATACACGTGAACCGTTGTGGCGTTCTGCGACAGCATGCGGCTGAGGGGCGTCAGCTGCGGCACGTCGAGCAACCCGAAGAATTGGGTTTCGCGGCCGCGCGCGGCAACCGCGACGTAACCGGCGATGGGCATCGCCAGCAGCGTGAAATAAAGCAAACCGTGAGTCAGCGCCGCGCCGATCCGTTGGTACGCGGGCATGCGCGCGGGCAGGGGCGGCGCGCGATGCGTCAATCGCCAGGTCAGGCGGACAACCATCAGGGCGAAAATCGTGAGGCCGAAGGACTTGTGAATCGCGAGCGCCTGCTCGGTGGATTCGCTTTCTTCGACATTGCCGATGATCAGGCCCAAAATCACCGAAACCAACAAACACGCGGCGATGATCCAATGCAGTGCGACGGCAACGCCGCCGTATCTTGTGGCCGAAGTGTCTGCTGTGTTCATGCGCCCCTCGCTCCCGCGCAAACGATAGGCTGAGGACGAAACAGATGTCATCCGGAATCTTGAAATTCGCATGCGCGTCCGTCGCGCTTCTTTTTTCTATCGAAGCGCAGGCGCTCGATTGGAATAAAGTGAACGGCAAGGACGTCGTTCTCTTTTACCCGGCGCAGATGTCGTGGGAGATGCTGCTCACGCAATCCGATCACAGCGGCGCCGGCAAGTTCCGCGAAGGCAAAAATTGCGCCGGCTGTCATGAGGGTGAGGAAAAGGCCTCGGGCAAATTGCTGGTCAACGACAAGAGCACCGAGCCCACGCCGATTGCCGGTAAACCCGGCTTCGTCATTGCGAACGTCAAGACGGCGCACGACGGTGAGAACGTCTATGTGCGTGTTGAGGTTGATCCCGGTCAGCAGCCCGATGCCGGCATGGACAAGGACTTCGCGACCAAATTGGCCGTGATGATCGATGACGGAAAAGTGCCCGAAGCGGCGCGCGCCGGCTGCTGGGCGACATGCCACGACAATCTCACGCGCATGCCGAGCGGCGGTGCGGGCGAGACTCAGAAGTATCTGTCGCGCTCGCGCGTATCTTTGAGCCGCAAGGGCGGCGCCGAGATCAAGCCGGCGGCGGACCTCGACAAGATCCGCGCCGAGGGCGGCTATCTCGAATACTGGCAGGCGCGCCTCAATCCCGGGAAGCCGGCGGTGGCCGTGGACGGAATGATCCTCGAAAGGCGCGCTGAGAATGCCGTGCCCGCCGTCAGTGTCGAAGCCGCCGAAAGCGGCACGAAATGGACGGTCATCTTCAGCCGCAAGATGACGGCCGGCGGCCTTCATAAGGATTTCGCGGCGGGCAAGACCTATACCATCGGGATTTCACTGCATGCCGGACATGCGGCGCAGCGGTTTCACTATGTCTCGCTCGAGAAGACCTTGAGCATCGATTCAGGGAAGGCGGATTTCGTCGCCGCGCGTAACTAGCATGATCTTGTGGCGCGCTCTCTTTCTGACGGCGGTTCTGTTCGCCGTACCGGCCGCGGCGCAGGAGGAGCGCTCGCTCGGGAATGCATCCGATCCCAGCGGGTGCATGAACTGCCACGACCAGCCGGCGGTCACGTCGGTGTTGCATACGGCGCATATGGTGAAGGCTGACGCCAGGACAGGTGTCGCCGATCAGGGCTGCCAATCTTGTCACGGCGATAGCCGCGACCACGTGGCGCGCCTGCGCGGCGCGCAGGTCCGCCCGCCGCCGTCCGTGGTTTTTTCAGGCCCGCATGCCTCGTCCGTCGAGAAGCGCAATGAGACCTGCGCCGGATGCCATCAAGGCGGTGCCGTCCTGCATTGGCAAGGCAGCCTGCATCAATCGTCCGAAATCGCCTGCACGAATTGCCATAGGTCTCACATTGTCCAGGACCCGGTCCTTGTGAAGACGGCACAGGCCCCGGTCTGCTTCTCCTGCCACGCCGACAAGCGCGCCGCCGCGCTGAAGCCTTCGCACCATCCGGTGCTTGAAGGGCGGATGTCCTGCTCCGATTGTCATAATCCGCACGGTTCGCTGACGCAGACCATGCTGCGCGGCACGACGGTCAACGAGACCTGCCTCGGTTGTCATGACGAGAAGCGCGGGCCGTTCCTATGGGAGCATGCCCCGGTGCAGGAACAGTGCACGATCTGCCACACACCGCATGGAACGGTACAGGCGTCGCTCTTGAAGCAGCGCGCTCCTTTCCTGTGCCAGAACTGTCACGACAGTTCCACGCACAATAGTCAGCCTTTCAGCGGCGCCAGCCTTCCCGGCGGCGCGTCGCCGTCCAAGCAGATGGTGCTCAGGGCCTGTCTGAACTGCCACAGCGCGGTCCACGGCTCGAACCATCCGTCTGGCGTCAGGCTTTCCCGGTAAGCGGCGGCATGGCATTTCCCGTTCCCCAGCGCTGGCTCGTACTTCTCGGTCTCGTCCTGCCCGTGCTCCCTGCCCGGGCGCAGGACGGGTCTTTCGAGCTCGGCGCAACCCCGGTGGTGACCATGCCGCCGCCGCTCACCACCAGTTATTTTGAAGCCGGCGTCGGGTATCAGGACATCAATTCCTTCCACGTCGGGCGTTATGGCGGTCCCACCGAACGCGGTCCATTCGCGATCTTCCGCGGCACATTGGACGGTGGCGATGCGTGGGATTCAGGCGGCGCGCGAAGCTGGAACGGCGCGGTCGATGTTTTTGGCTTCGATACGATTTCAGCCCGGGTTCGCTATGGAACGCAGGGGCGCTGGCGCGCGGGCGCCTTCTATGACGGATTTACGCGTTCTTACACTAATTCCGCGCGCACGCCCTTCAATGGAAGCGGCGGCGTCGTTCTGACTCTTCCATCCAACTGGGTCAGCAGCAATACATCGCTGGGTTTCTCCGCCCTCGCGCAGAACATTCACCCGCTCGACCTCAAGGTCGATTGGCGCACGGTGGGCGGCGATGTTTTCCTCAATCCCCGCGAGGGCTACGAGATCCGCATGAGCGCCAGCCACCGCGACCGGGAAGGGCTCCGCGGCCAGAACCTGGCGTTTGGCCACGAGATGAACACCGCCGTCGGCGTGTTTTTCGCGCAGCCGGTGGATTACCAAACGGACCAGGCCAGCGCCTCGCTCGCGTTCACCGGCGACCGGCTTCAGTGGTCGGCGAGCTACAACCTCTCCGTCTTCACCAACGACATCGCGTCGGTGCGTGTGCCGAACCCTTATAACCGCGCGCTCGGCGGCTTGTGGCCGGGCGGCGCGCTCTCGGCTTTCCCAAATGCCTTTGGTGAATACGGCCTGCCGCCGTCGTCCATCGCCCACCAGGCGTTGGTCTCGGGCGCTTACGCGGTCTCGCCCAAGGTCCGCGTGACGGCGCGCGTCTCCTACATGGTGCAGAAGCAGGACGAGGATTTCCTCCCCTATACCGCGATGACGCAGCTGAGCGTGCCGGACCCGCTGCCGCGCACGTCACTCGATGGAAAGGTCTACAAGGCGCATGTCGTTTTGGGCATGACCGCGCGGCCCAGCCCGATTGTCGATGTTTCCGCCGGCTACACCTTCGACGACCGCGATAACCGCTCCCCCATCGATCTCTATAGCTATGTGGCCAACGAAGCGCAGGACCAGGTCCGCCCGCTGGTTCCGGGCGCAAGCCGCTATATCCGCTACAATCTTCCGCACAGCTTTACGTTCCAGCAGGCCAAGGCGGATGTCGGGGTTCGCATCGCCTCGCGCACGCGCCTGACGGTGTCTTACACCGGCGATTTCCGCGCGCGGAAATATCAGCAGGTCTCCGACACTTCGGAGCACAGCTTCAGGGCCAAGCTTCTCTCGACCTTCGAAACGGGATCGGCGTGGGTCGCCTACGCCTATGCGGCCCGCGGCGGATCGATTTATGACGACGCGCTGCCCTGGGACCTTAGCCACACGGAAAGTTATTTGAACGCCTCGCCGTTCAATCAATCCATCGAGCATCCGTTGTTGCGCAAATTCAACATGGCCGACCGTAAACGCAATGAAGCGAAAGGCGGCGCGACGTTCGAGCTTGGTCCGGCCCTTATGCTGGACGCGACCGGCCTCTATGCCGAGGACGATTACAAGAACTCGCCGCTTGGCCTGCAACGCTCCGAGACCGTTCAGCTCGACGCCAACGTGTCCTACGTGCTCGCCAAGCAACTCACCGCGACAGCCTTCTACAGCTTCGAGCGCATCAAGTTCGATCTGACCGGTTACTTGATGGGGACCGTCAATCTCGCGAATCCCGCGCAGGACTGGAGCACCGCGAACCGCGACGTCATTCACACGGCGGGCGCGAAGGTGGATTGGGATGCAATTCCCCAGATGCTGAAAGTCGGCGCCGGATACTATGTTTCCGACGGCGCCAGCCGGATCGGTTCGATTGGATCGACTTTTGCGCTGGTGATGAATACGGCGCCCCTCCCGCCCGTGCGGGATGTGACCCACAATGTGAACCTCACGGGGGACTACAAAGTGCGGACCGATACGACGTTGCGGATCGGCTATACGTTCCAGCACCACAGCACGGATGATTGGCAGTACGGCTATGGCGCCGCGCCGGTGCCGCAGCTTCTTGGTTCCGGCATTATCTCGCCGCGCACCACGGCCCATCTCGTTTGGCTGTCGGCCCGCTACGACTTCTAGGACGCGTCATGTTGCCTTCGACAGCGAGCTTTGAACATAGAGCACTCAGCCGGGTGACCTTTGGCGCGCGCGAAGCCGAAGTTGCGGCGGTTCAACAGACGGGATGGCCGGCGTGGGTCGCGACGCAGCTCGCGCCGCCCGCCGGCGACGAGCAGAGGATCGAAGACCATATCAAGGCGCGCACCATGCGCATTGCCTATGCGGTGCAGCTGCCCGCCGGTAAAAGCCCGGGCTGGCCGGCGGTCGATGAGCGCCGCCCTCTACGCTATCTTTACACGGACCTGCCCACGATCTGGGACATGGTCAGTAAAACCGAAATTTCCATCGCGCCGAACGAGCGGCACCGCATCCAGCAGGAATTGAATGCGGCGACCTGGATCCGCAACGCTCATTCCAGATTTCAGCTGCGTGAGTTCATGGCGGATTTCTGGGGCAATCATTTCAACGTGGGCCGCAACGAGGATATCTACGGCGCGGCGGCGCTGATCGCCTACGAGAACGACGTGATCCGCCCCAATGTGTTCGGGAACTTCCGTACATTCCTGGAGGCCGTTGCGACCAGCGCGTCGATGCTTCGCTATCTGAACAATGCCGAAAGCAAGGTCAGCCGCCCGACGGAAAACTATGTGCGTGAACTGCTTGAGCTCCACACGCTGGGCGCGGACGCCTACCGGGGAGTGGTGGCCGATGTAACGCCGACCATGATTACGGCGGGGCCGTATCGCGTCGGTTCGCACTTTACCGATCAGGATATCGTCGCGGCATCGCGGGCTTTTTCGGGCTGGACCTTGGAACACGGTCAGGAAGGCGTGCGCGGCCAATTGCCGTTCACCGGCCGGTTTATTTTCAATTCTGCTCAGCACAATAACGACGCCGGTGTCTTTATGGGCAACGACCTGTCCCGTACCGCCTTTCAGGGGCCCATGGGGCAGGGGCAGCGGATCCTCGATCTTCTCGCGGCGCATCCGGCCACGGCGCGCTTTGTGGTTGGGAAAATCTGCCGGCGTATCTTTGGCGACGCGCCTCCGCAGAATGTCCTCGACCGCGCCATTGCCGCCTGGACGGCGAACGTGGACGCGCCCGATCAGATCAAGCGCGTGATGGAGGTCATTCTCCTCAGCCCCGAGATGGGAAATCCACCCTCGAAACTGCGCAGGCCCTATGAGCGCCTCATGGCGGTGTTCCGCACCACAGACACCATCATTAATGCCTATGACGAGGCCTACATGGCGCTCTTCGGTCTGGGCGATGGGCTCTACGCCTGGCCGACGCCTGACGGCCGGCCGGATACCGACGCGCATTGGCTCTCGAGCGCGGGCAACCACCACTTCTGGAATGTGATGTTCGAGGTGCTCGTGCATCCGTCCTTCCGCACCAGCTTTTGGGAGCAGACTCCGAGCGCGATTACCGGGTCGGCCATTCAAATCGTCGAATATTGGGTCGGCAGGATGGTGGGCTACAGCCTGCCGCAGGCGTCCATGGATGCGTTGGTGAAGGACGTGATGACCTCGCCGGGGGTCATGGCGGCCTATGCTTCGCAAGGCATCACGAACATCGAGAATGCGCTGCGCCGCCTTGCGCTTCTGATCGCGACCTCTCCTGAATTTGCGATGCGGTAGGCCATATGATCCTGTCTCGCCGCACAGTCTTGAAATCAGCCTCCGCCGGTGCGGCCCTCTCGGCTTTTGCCCCAGGCGTGCGGGCAGCCTTCGCGGCGCAGGCCTCCGACACGCGCGACATCCTTGTCGTCGTCTTCCTGCGTTTCGGCTGCGACGGTTTGACCATGGTCGCGCCCGCCCAGGACGCCGACTATCAGGCCCGCCGTCCCACGATCAAGGTCTCCGCCTCGGGCCAGAATGCCGGCCTTCCGCTCGGTCCGTTGGACGGCGTGCCGTTCTACCTGCACCCGAGCGCGCCCGAATTGAAAGCGCTATTCGACGCGGGGCGCCTGGCGATCGTTCACGCGGCAGGGCTCCCCACCGATACGCGCAGTCACTTTGAAAGCCAGAATATGATGGAGCGCGGCGTCACCGAGGGCGACGCGCCGATCTTGGGCGGCTGGCTCGCGCGCCATTTGGCGGCGCGCGATCTCACGCTTGCGGATTTAGGCGCCGTGTCCAGCGCTCCGGATATTCATACGCCGCTTCAGGGAATTCGCGGGGTGGCCGCGATTCCCGATGTGCGCGATTTCAATGTTCCGGGCGGCGACTACAACCTCGATGTCATCGAGATATTGAATGCGGGAAGTGCGCCTCAGGCGGCCTCGGCCCGCGCGACGGTGAATATGGTGCGCAGCGTCCAGGAGAATCTTGGCCGGTTGCCGGCCGGCGGCGTGAGCTATCCCGCGGGCGGCTTTGCCGCCTCCCTGCGTTCGGTTGCCGACATCATCAAAATGAATGTCGGCCTCGAGGCGGCGACCGTCGACTTCGGCGGATGGGACCATCACTACAATATGAACAGCTATTTTCCGCCCGCGGCCGCTCATCTTTCGCAAAGTCTCGCGGCTTTCTGGGCGGATCTGGCAACCGTGCAGCATCGCCTTACGGTCGTCACCATGACCGAATTCGGCCGGCGTCTTGACGAAAACACAGCGGGCGGCACGGACCACGGCGCGGGCTCATTCATGTTCGTCCTCGGCGGCGGTGTGAATGGCGGACGCATCTATGGCGAGTGGCCGGGCTTGCGGCCCGCCGATCTCCGGGAAGGCGACGTGCGCGTGACGACGGATGTCCGCCAGGTGCTGCAGGAAATTCTCGTCAATCGCCGCGGCGAAGACAATCTGAAGGCGGTCTTTCCGTCGCTCGACTACCGCCCCGGCGGCCTCGTCAGGCCCATCGCCTGAAAAATTCTACAACTCGTTTCCGCGTGCCCGCAATCGTTCCGGGCCGCCGTTCAGCGGCGCAACCTTCCCGCAGTGGCAACGTTACCCGAAAGCCGCCACAAAGCTGCAAGGGCTGAGTGTAAAGTTATGTTACGCAAGCTGTTGTCGAAGGAAACAAGCCGCGATTGCGGCCGTGCGTGTCGGCTTCCCGTTGCGGTTATCGCACTTCTTGCGGGCGGCCCGGCGCCGGTTCACGCCGCCGAGCTGAATGTGGGGCCTGGACGGGCCCTCGGGAGCTTGCAAGCCGGCGTTGCCGCGGCGAAGCCCAATGATCGCATTGTGCTTGATGCCGGCGTGTACCTCGACGACGTGGTGACGATCGACAAGCCCCTCATCATCGAAGGCGGGGGCCGCGGCGCGACGTTGCGCGCCACCAAGCCGATTTCAAATCGCAAAGGCCTGCTCGTGGTGAATGCCGACGTCACCGTCCGCAAGATCACTTTCGAGGGCGCGAATGTGACGGATGAGGACGGCAAGAACGGCGCCGGGATTCGTCATCAGGCCGGACGCCTCACGGTCGATACGTGCGTCTTCAACAACAATCAAAATGGCATTCTCGCCAATGGCAATAAAGACGCGTTCGTGACCATCCGCCGCTCGACCTTCTCCGGGAACGGCGCGGGCGACGGCTACACGCACGGCATATATGTCAACGCAATTGCGCACCTCAGCGTCAGTGACAGCGTCTTCACCGGCACAAAAATCGGTCATGACATCAAAAGCCGTGCGCTCAAGACGACGGTCACGAATACCGTTCTCGACGACGGGGTAACCGGAACGCCGAGTTATGCCGTCGACCTGCCCAATGGGGGCGAAGCCGTTCTGAAGAATGTGCGCGTGACCCAGGGGCCGCGCACGAGCAACAACACCATGATCGCCTATGGCGCGGAAAAGTCGCTGCATGAGTTCAGCAGTCTCACTATCACGGGAAGCTCCTTCGTGAACCGCGCGTCGAACGCGACCGCGGTCAATAACTTCACCGCGATCACGGCCACGTTGAACGACAATACGTTCGAGAATGTCGGCGAGATCGCCAAGGGTCCGGTGCGGATGAACCGCAGCTTCACGCCGTCCCTCCGCGAGGGCGCCGTCTTTTCCGGCGCGGATCCCAGCGCCATTTCGTATTTCCGTATTCACAACACCGGTACGCGCGCCGGCAGCGTCAATATCGGGCTCTATGACAGCCGCGACGGCCGGTTTCTGGGAACCTGGTTCAGCCCGTCAATCGCGCCCAATGCCGCCCCGCAGTATTCAATTCGCGACCTGGAGGCCGCGTTGCAGATCGGCAACCGGCCGGCCACCTATTCGGCGGTGATCTCGGCAGGAATGACCGGCACGTTTCAACATGTCCTGCACCGGGCCGCGCACGGCGTTCTAACCAATCTCAGCACCTGTACGGCGGGTGTGGCGCGGGCCGGCGGACAAATCGCGGGCGTCCATAGTTCAAACCTGGATAACGGCTATCCCGCATCGATTGTCGTGCAGAACCAGGGCGCGACGCCCGGAGCGGCGCTGATCGGCCTTTACGACGCCCGCGATGGGCGCCGGGTGGGCGCTTACACCACGCCCGAAGTCCCCGTGGACGGCGAACTCATGCTCAATGTCCGCCAGATCGAAAATGCAGCCCGGATCTCGCCGCCGTGGGAGGCCGGTCACTGGGTCTTGAAAATCGAGAATGAGTTTGCCGGCGCCCTGCAGCAGGTCATCGCAAACCAGGGCGCAGGCCTCATCACCGACATGACGACGGTGTGCCTGTTGGATGGTGTCGACGCCGCCGGCCGGCCCTCAAGCGAAATAGGGGTCGTTTTCCCGGCTTCGGGCGATTTTGAATCGGTGTTACGGGTTTACAATCCCAGCACGCGCACCGCGCCGATCCACGTCGATGTTTTCGACGCGGTCAGCGGCTCACGCCTGCGCCACTGGGATAGTATGAATATCGCGCCCAATACATCGCGCCTGTTCTCTATTGCGGACATGCTGACATCGGGTGACGTACTTCCGCAGGTCTTGCGATTGAGTGTCCAAAGCGACTTCCAAGGGCTCATCCAACATCTCGTCCGCCACACGGCGCGGGGGACCTCGACCAATCTCTCGAGTTGCGATGCCGCCACGACCGCGAGCGCACGCGATGCCATCGCGGTACGCGCTTCCGCGATTGAGGAGGAGAATGTTGCGCTTCTTGTGATCTACAACGCCGGGGCCGGCGCCGCCTCAGCCGAGCTTAGGGTGTTTGACGCGCTTGACGGCCGCGATCTCGGCGGCTTCGCGACGGATGAAGTGCCCGCCGGCGGAAATATAGCGTTGTCGGTCGTGGATATCGAAAAAGGCTTGGGACTTCCCGCACACAGCGGGATCGGCGCCTATAATGTTCGCCTTAAGGAGAGTTTCGAAGGCGTGATGCAGTATCTGCTCGTTAGCGTTCGGACCGGCGCGGTGAACGATATGACGACCGCCTGCGCGCTCGCGCCGTCGGCGGACTAGGCGCTTACCAGTAGCGAACCCGGCCCACATCCATGTGGACGAAATTCGACGCGGCGTAGTAGCCGACGCCCCCGCCCTTCAATGACTTCGCGGCCTTGTGCAGGTTGAGCAATTCGACTCCCGGAACGCGGATGTCGATCGCCTTTCCATCCATATGCATGCTGTGTGTCGCGACGCCCGAACTCGCGGCCGCGAGCTTCGCGTTGCTTTCCGGTGACCGGTAGCCGGAGATCACTTGGAACGGCTGTGACGTTTCAAGCTTACTATGTACCGTGTGAAGCAAATCCAAGAGTTTGGGATCGATAGCGTGCTTCGCGCCGTTACGGTGGTCACGAAGGACTTTTGAGATTTCGTCCAGACCGCCGGAGATATATTGGCCGCCGGCCCAATACTCCGCCGACACGCGTTCCCCGGTGTGCAGGTTCTGAAGGCTGAGGGTCCGTGGACGCTCAAGGGGCCCGGCAAGGCTCGGGCGCGCGGTAAAGCACGCCGTGGCCGCGAGGCCGGTCAAAAAGAAACGCCGCCGCATAAGCTGCTCATCTCTCCGGAAATGCCCCAGACCCACTCACCTATCATTGCCGCCTGCCGGCGGGCAACCGCTAGGGTGAACTCTCAGCCTTTTCTTGGCATGACGTAATGCCGGGCGCAACTATGGGGGACTAGTTTCCGGCCTGTGCAACTTGCGATTTACGGGCGCGGAGACCCGCACGGTCCAAAGCTGTGGCGGTCATGGCGTCCCGCTCATAAGTATCTGGCCGGAATTGCAAATTCCCGTCCTTATCGGTGAAGACGCTCCAATAAAGCACGAAAACCGCGAGGGATTTTTCCAGCTTCAGCGTCTGTGTCTCCCCGGAGGCGATCATCTCCTGGATGTCGTCGGCCGCGAGGCTCGGAAGCAGGTTCATCGCCAGCTCGTGAGGCTGGTCGACACGAACGCAGCCATGGCTGAAATAGCGGTCGTTCCTGGCAAAGAGCGCGCGGCTGGGTGTGTCGTGCAGATAGATATTCCATTCGTTCGGCATCTGGAATTTCATGTGCCCCAGCGAATTTCCGGCGCCGGGACGCTGGCGCAGGCGCAATGACGCGGGTCGGTCCCAAGAACCGCCGACGACGTCCATGTCATTGTCGATCAGATATTCGGGCGCGTCATCCAGCTTCGGCAATATTTCGTTCGTGATGATGGAGCTCGGGATTTCCCACGGCGGATTGATCGTGACCGCGGTCATCTTGGCCTCAAGCATGGGGGTTGCATGCTGGCGTGTGCCGACCACGGCGCGCAGGCGCAAATCCTCGCGGCCGTCACGCATGACGGTAACGCTTTGATCGGCCGCGTTCGCGAGCACATACGTGCCGGGCAGCGCGCGGCGCATATGACGCCAACGCTCAAGGTTCGCAACGATCTGGCCAACGCGTTCGTCCGCGGAAACGTTCAAGGCGGCAAGGGTGCCGCGGCCGGCGCGGCCATCGGCGTCGAGACCATGGCGCGCCTGAAATTCTTTAACGGCGTTCTGCAAGTTTTCACCTTCCGCGGCGGCGTTCGGCGGCAGATAGTCTTCCGCGATCAAACGGTCACGCAGAACGGGAAGGCGCGGGTCGCTCTTGAAGTCGATTTCCTTGCCGCCAGGAATTGTCGGCCAACCGCCCCTGGCGGCGAAATCGCGGTAGCGGGAAAGCGCATCCCTCAGCGCGCGGAACTGCGGGTCTTGCGGCTGAAGAGAGTCAAAGAATTTCGCAATGCGGTTTTCCGCGGCCGCTTCGCCGGCGAACGCGGCGAGTTCCGCGTCGTCGGCGGCCAGGTTCCATCCCAGGTCTTTCGCGGCAAGGAAGCCGAACCGCTGGCCCCGGGCGGCGGTCAGGAACGCGACGCTCATCTTCACGTCCGCCTGGATGCGATCTTCGGGACTCTTTGCGGTTTGCGCCGCCGCCTTCGCATTGGAGAGGAAGGCGGCATCGATACCCTGGCTCAGGAGCGTGCGTGATACATCGTCTATGCTGTCGAGGCGCTTGCGGCCCTTGCGGTCCTCGGTCCAGAGGGGGCGATTCTCATTTTCCGCATAAAGCTTTTCGAGATCCGCGCGCAACGCCGGAGCGGTAATTTCAGCGACCGCGGCGCTCACGGATAGGCCGGGGGATTTTTTTGTCTCTGACGCGACATGAACCGCGCGCGGTGGCTCGGCCGGTTTGTCCATATAGGCAAGAGCGATGAGGCCTGCGGCGGCGATGGCGCCTCCGGTAAGGATTTTCTTGTGCAAGGTCATGCGCGTACAACGCGCCGCTTGCGGCGGAAATCGAGCGCGATTGTGGCGAGGTTATGAGTCCTGCGCTTTACGCAGCGCGGCGCTCAACTGCTCGATGGTGAACGGCTTGCCGAGCAGATGCACACCGTGGTCGAGCACGCCGTTATGAACGACCGCGTTCTTTGTGTACCCCGTGGTGAACAGCACCTTAAGATGAGGTCTCAGCTTCAGCGCTTCATCGGCAAGCTGCCGGCCATTTGCATCCGGCATCACCACGTCGGTGAACAGCACGGCGACATCGGGATGCTGTTTCAGTTGGGCCAGTCCGGTCGCGGCGTCGGGCGCGTCGAGAACGCGATACCCAATCTCCTTGAGCGCGGCGACGGCGAAATTGCGGACCGAATCCTCGTCCTCGACGACCAGAATACACGCGCCGTTCGTTTCGTGGACAATGGCTTCGCGTGCGGCGGTGGCAGGTGCGGCGAGTTCGCCGACGAAGCGGGGCAGGTAGATTTTGATGCTCGTGCCTTGGCCGATCTCGCTGTAGATCTTTACGTGCCCGCCTGACTGGCGAACGAAGCCGTAGACCTGGCTGAGTCCGAGCCCGGTCCCTTTACCGATGCCTTTCGTCGTAAAGAAGGGATCGAAGGCCTTGGCGACGGTCTCCGGTTTCATGCCCGATCCGGTATCGCTGACCGCCGCCATCACGTACTGGCCCGCGGCGACGCCGGCGTCGCGCGCGTAGTGATCGTCGAGGTGGCTGTTGCTGGTCTCGATGGTGAGGCGGCCGCCTTCGGGCATCGCGTCACGGCTGTTCACCGCGAGATTGAGGATGGCGTTTTCGAGCTGGTGAGGATCGACGCTGGTGCGCCACATGCCGGCGCCGAGGACCGTCTCGATGCGGATGTTTTCCCCAAGCGTTCTGCGCAGGAGCTCCGAAAGGCCGGCCACGAGTTTGTTCACGTCGACCGGTTCGGGCCGCAGGGCCTGTTGGCGCGAGAAGGCGAGCAGACGTTGCGTCAGCGAGGCCGCGCGCTGGGCGCCGTCGAGGGCCGCGTCGGCGAGTTCGTTGAGATTTGCCTCGCCGTGCGCCGCCCTGCGTTTCAGGAGCTCGAGCGCGCCGATGATGACGGCCAGCATATTGTTGAAGTCGTGGGCGATCCCGCCGGTGAGCTGGCCGACGGCTTCCATCTTCTGGCTCTGCCGTAACGCATCCTCGACTTTCTCACGCGCCTCGATCTGTTCAAGCAGGCTGGCGTTGCGAAGTTGAAGCTCTTCGTTTTTAGCGGCGAGTTCCCGGCGTGCGGACACGAGCACGGCGAAGACCAGGCTTCCCATCGCCAGCAGGAGAACAATGCCGCCGTACCGCAGGACGCGCCGGCTCAGAGGTTCACCAGGCTCCCGGAGATAGACGCGGCCCAACAAGCGGTCGTTTTGGACGACGGGAACCGATGTCTCCAGGTTTCCCCCCGCGAACCGTGCGTCGCCGACATAGGCTTGGTCAGGCAGAGGGACGTCGTCACGCACATAGCTTGCAAAGACAGAGCTATCGAGGCCGTACACGGCGGCGGCGGAGACCTCGGGATTGGCTTGAAGCGCCATGACGTATTGGAGCGCGGCCTCGCGGTCCTCGAAGGCCAGCGCGGCGGCGACGCTGCTCGCGAGAATCTCGGCCTGAACTTGGAGCTCGCGGATTTTCTGCGACTGATAGAACTGCGTGTCGTAGACAGCCGCGAGGAGTCCCGCGCCAATTACAACCGCTGCGCTTAGGAGCACCGAGAATGGTGCAAGCATCGCACGGCTCAATGAGGATCCTAGCGCTTGCATTCCGGAGTGCTCGCCTCTCGTCTCGGTCCAACGCACTTTCTGCCGCTATCGCTGCACATGATATGGTGAGCGCGCAAGGCATCATCTACCATGCCGCGAGAAATCTGCACAGAACAGGTAACAAGACATGAGACCACGTGGGGTTCCCGCCGGCCGTTTGATCGCGCCTGCTCTCGTCATTGCGAGCGCCTTCGCCAGTCAAAGCGCGAGCGCGATGGAGGCCAACGCCGCCTCCGACCTGCCCGATCTCACGCGGCTTTCGATCGAAGAACTTTCGAACATGGAGATTTCCTCGGTTTCGCGCCGTGCGGAGCCGCTTTCGCTGGCTCCGGCGGCGATTTACGTCATTACCCCTGACGAGATCCGCCAATCCGGCACCCGCACAATCCCCGAGGCGCTGCGCCTCGCGCCCAATCTCCTTGTCGGTCGCCTCGATGCCTCGGCCTACGCAATATCCGCGCGCGGCTTCAATACGCCGGAAGCTTCGAACAAGCTGCTCGCGCTCATGGACGGCCGCAGCCTCTATTCGCCGCTCCATTCCGGGGTGTACTGGGAAAACCAGGACACCTTGCTCGACGACATCGATCGCATCGAGGTGATCAGCGGGCCCGGCGGCACCCTGTGGGGCGCCAACGCCGTGAACGGGGTGATCAACATCATCACAAAGTCGTCACGCGAGACCCAGGGCGCTTTTGTAAAATTGGGGGGCGGCAACATCGATCAAAGCGGCGGAGCGCGTTACGGCGGCATGGTTGGCGATGCGCTGAGCTACCGTGTTTATGTGAAGGCGCATCGCACGGGCAGTTCGCTGACGTCGGCCGGCGCCAAGACCGGCGATTCCTTGATCAAAGCGCAGGGCGGCTTCCGGGCGGATTGGTCCGGCGAGAGCGACGTGGTGACGGTGCAGGGCGACCACTACAACGGCGCCGACGAGGATATCTTCGTCAAGCTGCGCGGCGGGAACGCCATGGTCACCTGGACCCATCAATTCGGCGAATCCCAGTTCAAGGCGAAGGCCTACTTCGACCGTACAACGCGTATCGCGCCGTTCACCTTCGACCGCGTGGATTCCTACGATGCCGAAATTCAGCACAATTTCCGCCTCGGTGAGGCGAACGAGATCGTTTGGGGCGCGGGGTACCGGCGTAATACGGAAAATTTCATCAACAACGCGCCGTTCTCCTTTGCCCAACCGAAGCGCACGCTCGAACACGCGAACGTCTATGTGCAGGACACATATGCGCTGGCGCCGGCCCTGAACTTCATTGCCGGCGTCAAGTTCGAGCACAATGAAATGACAGGGTGGGAGATCATGCCCAGCGGGCGCCTGTCGTGGAATGCGGGCGAACACACTCTGATCTGGGCCGCCGTATCGCGCGCCGTACGCACGCCCAACCGTATCGACCGCGAATTGGAATTCCCGCCGCTTCTCATCGCCGCGGTGAATTTTCAGTCGGAGGAGCTGTTGGCCTACGAGGTCGGTTATCGCAGCCAGTTGACGTCCGACATGACGATGTCGGTTTCCACCTACTACAACATCTACAACGACATCCGTACCACCGGAACCGCGGCGAACGGCGGCCAACCCCTCAGCTTGCAAAACGGCCGGAGCGGGCACACCTACGGTGTTGAAGCGTGGGCGACATACAAGCTCGCCGAATGGCTGCGCTTCGACGCCGGCGTCAACGCGATGGAAAAGAAGACCCGCGTGGCTATCGGGCAGGTCGATCTGATCCCCAATCAACATATCGGTAATGATCCCGGCCTTCAGGCGTCATTGCGCACGACCATTTTCGTGACGCCGGACGTCGATGTGAATATCGGTGTGCGCACCGTGGGCGATCTGCCGAGCCCGGTGGTGCCCGCCTATACGGAACTCGATGCCCGTTTCGCCTGGCGGGCGCTCCCCAATCTCGAATTAGCGGTCTCGGGCGAGAACCTGCTCAACAAGACCCATCCCGAAGTGGGGGATGCGGCGGGCCGGCGGCTCGTGCGCCGTTCGGTCTTTGCCACCGCGCGGTGGGCTTACTGATGAAGCCGATGCCGAAATACCGGCTGAAGCGAATGTCCTGGGCCGGCGCCCTCGTGGCGGCGGTCCTGGTGAGCGCCGCGCCGGCGTGGACGCAGTCCCTCGAGTATCCGATCAAGGCCGCGTTCCTGTTCAAGTTCGGCGAGTTCGTACAGTGGCCGGTGGATGCCTTCGAGCCCTCGGGCGGCGTTATCAATATTTGCGTCGTGGGCGACAGCCGTTTCGCCGCCATCGTTGACGGCGCGGTCAAAAATGAGACGGTGGCCGGCCGGAAAGTCGTGGCCCAGCCGCTCGCGAGCATCGCGGCCACGGACCCTTGCCACATCGCCTATATCGGCGGCTCGGAAAAGCAGTCAGTCGCGGAGGCGCTGCAGGCCGTCGGCGGGCGGCCGGTGCTCACCGTGACCGACGAGACCAAGGGCCCGGCGGCGGGCGTGATTCATTTCGTGATCCGCAACAACCGTGTGCGCTTCATGATCAACGACAAAACGGCGGCGGCGAACAACCTGACCTTGAGTTCCGCGCTGCTCAATATCGCCGTCAGCGTGCAGCGCCGCGACTAGGACGCCAGCGGTCTCACCGCCATGGTGATGCGCGAAACGCAGACGAGCTGACCGTCGGCATTCACAATCTCGATCCCCCAGACCTGGCTGGTGCGGCCGATAGAGAAGGCTCGGGCCGTGCCCGTCACGAGGCCGGTCCTCACGCCGCGGATATGGTTGGCGTTGATCTCCTGGCCGACACAGACGAAGGCGGTCTGATCGACCACCATGTTCGCCGCGATGCTGCCGAGGGTTTCGGCCAGGGCCACCGAGGCGCCGCCGTGCAGCAAGCCCTGGGGTTGGTGCGTGCGCCGGTCGACCGGCATGGTCCCGCGCAGGAAATCCGGCCCGATCTCGATCAGCTTGATATCCAGATGCGCGACCAGGGTGTCGGGATAAGAGCCCTCCCAATCCGTCAGGCTATAGGGCTTGAACCACAGGGATTTCATGGCCGTGTTCCTCGCATGCGATCGTCAATCGTTGCGTGCAGTTTAGCCGTTCTTGGGGGCGGGCTGCACGCGCCAATGGATTTGGAGGAACAAAGCACCCGCCGGACAGTTCATGTGTCAGGGCGTCATGACAGGCGAGGCGGGCCTTATGGGGAGTGCGAAGGGGATCTTACAGGAAACGGCGGCCCTGTCCTCGTTTGATCATCATTTGATCGCGCGGGGGAAGCATTTCGAACTGCACCGCAAGCTGGGCGCCCACGAAGTTCAGGAGCAGGGACGGGCCGGGGTCCGCTTCTCCGTCTGGGCGCCGGGCGCCCGGGCCGTCAGCGCTGTCGGCGACTTCAATGACTGGGATGTGCGCCGGCACCCGCTTCAGCCCAATGGGTCGGGCGTGTGGGAGGGCTTCATCGAGGGCGTGCGCGCCGGAGCCCTCTACAAGTTCCGCATTGTTTCCGAAAGCGGCGAGATCCTGCCCCTCAAGTCCGATCCGTTCGCGCGGATGCAGGAGACACCGCCACGGTCGGCTTCGGTGGTGGTGGCCAGGTCATCGTTCCCGTGGACCGATGCGGCCTGGATGGCGCGCCGCGGCGGCGACATGCGCCGGCGTCCGATGTCCATCTACGAGGTGCATCTCGGCTCGTGGATGCGCACCGACACCAATGAATTCCTGAGCTATCGCGAATTGGCCGCGCGGCTCATTCCCTATGTGAAGGACATGGGCTTCACGCATATCGAGGTGATGCCCCTGGCCGAGCACCCCTTCTATGGATCATGGGGCTATCAGCCGCTGGGCCTGTTCGCGCCGTCACGCCGCTATGGCGAGCCTGACGATCTCCGATTCCTGATCGATCAAGCCCACGCCGCCGGCATCGGCGTCATCCTCGATTGGGTGGTGAGCCACTTCCCCGAAGATGGGCACGGGCTCGGGCGTTTTGACGGCACCAACCTTTATGAACACGCCGATCCGCGCCAAGGCCGCCAGACCGAATGGAATACGCTCATCTACAACTACGGCCGGACGGAAGTCGCGAACTTCCTGATGTGCAACGCGCTCGCCTGGCTCGAGGATTATCACATCGACGGCTTGCGGGCCGACGCGGTGGCCTCGATCCTTTATCTCGACTACGCCAAGAAAGAGGGCGAGTGGGTCCCCAATAGCTACGGGGGGCGTGAGAACCTTGAGGCGGTGGACTTCCTGCGCCGTTTGAACGAGGTCATCTACGACCGTGTGCCCGGGGCTTTCACGATCGCCGAGGAGTCCACCTCCTGGCCGATGGTGTCAAAACCGGCCTATCTCGGCGGACTCGGCTTCGGGTTCAAATGGAACATGGGCTGGATGAACGACACCTTGCGGTACATCCAGCATGATCCCGTGCACCGCAAGTATCACCACGACGATCTGACGTTCGGCCTGATCTATGCGTTCCAGGAGAACTTCGTTCTTCCGCTCTCGCATGACGAAGTGGTCTACGGCAAAGGCTCGATGCTCGACAAGATGCCGGGCGACGGGTGGCAGAAGTTCGCGAACCTGCGCTGCTATCTCTCGTTCTTCTTTACCCATCCCGGCAAGAAACTCCTGTTCATGGGCGCCGAGATCGCCCAGTGGAACGAGTGGAACCACGAGCGGGGGCTCGATTGGCATCTTCTCCAGCATGCCGCGCACAAAGGCGTACAGGCCTTGGTGCGCGATCTGAACCGCCTCTATGTGAGCGAACCGGCCTTGCATGAGCGGGATTGCGAGGGCGAAGGTTTCGCCTGGATCGATCCGCACGACGCCGGCAACAGCGTGATCTCCTTCAGCCGCCGGGGCGCCGATGGGGATGAGCCTCTGATCGTGCTGTGCAACTTCACCCCTGTTGTGCGCGAAGGCTACCGCGTCCGTCCCCCGCGCCCGGGCCGCTACCGCGAAGTCTTCAATTCGGACTCCACCTATTATGGAGGAACCAACGTTGGAAACGGCGGCGGTGTCCACACCGATGCCGAGGGCGTTCTTGCCCTGACCTTGCCCCCCTTGGGGGCTTTGATCCTGAAGCCCGCGTGAACATGACGGTTCTCGGCGGGCTGGAGGCGGGGACGGCGGAACCCCTCGGCGCGAGCTGGGACGGGCGCGGAATCAACTTCGCGCTGTTCTCGGCGAACGGCGAGAAAGTCGAGCTGTGCCTGTTCGACGAGAGCGGGACACGCGAGCTGCGGCGTCTCGCTCTGCCGGGGCGGACCGGAGACATCTGGCACGGATACCTCGCCGGCGGCCGGCCGGGGCAGGTCTATGGCTACCGCGTTCATGGACCTTATGCCCCCGAGCGCGGGCACCGCTTCAATCCCAACAAGCTTCTGCTTGATCCTTATGCCCGCAAGATCACGGGCAGGTTCACCTGGCATGCGGCGAATCTCGATATGTCCGACAATGCCGCGGTGGTACCGAAAGGCATCGTTACTCATGAGTCTGAGCCGACCCTTGAGCGGCCCAATACATCTTGGCGGGATACGATCATCTACGAGATGCATGTGAGGGGCATGACCCGGCTACACCCCGGTATCCCCGATCATCAGCGCGGGACGTTCGAAGGATTGGCCGCGCCGGAGATCCTGGCGCATCTCAAGACGTTGGGCGTGACGGCGGTCGAGCTCCTGCCGGTCTATGCGTTCACCGATGAAACCCATTTGGCGCGCGCGGGGCTCTCGAACTACTGGGGTTATAACCCCGTGAGCTTCTTCGCGAGCGAGCCGCGATACGGCGAAGGCCTGTGCGAGATGGTGGCCGCCTATCACGCCGCCGGGATCGAGGTGATCCTCGACGTGGTCTACAATCACACAGGTGAGGGCGATAAATTCGGCCCGACGTTGTCTTTCCGCGGCATCGACAACGCCTCCTATTACTGGCTCGAAGATGGCGAATATGTGAACTATTCGGGGTGCGGAAATGTGCTCGACGTTTCGCATCCGCAGGTGCACCGCCTCGTTCTGGACTCGCTGCGTTCCTGGGCCCGCGCGGCCGGGGTCGATGGTTTCCGCTTCGATCTTGCAGGGACCCTGGCAAGAACCAGGGACGGCTTTTGTGCCGAGACCTCGCTTCTCAGCCTCATCGGGCGCGATCCCGCGCTGAGCAAGCTGAAGCTCATCGCCGAGCCGTGGGATATCGCCGGCCATTTCCTCGGCAAGCTTCCGGCGCCGTGGCGGGAATGGAACGACCGTTACCGCGATGCGGTGCGCGGCTTTTGGCGGGGCGATAGCGGCACGGCCGGCCGGATGGCAACCGCGCTCGCGGGATCAAGCGATGTGGTGCCCGCGCCCTTGCAGAGCATCAACTTCGTCACCGCTCATGACGGCTTCACGCTGCAGGACCTCGTCAGCTTCAACGAGAAGCACAATGAGGCCAACGGCGAAGAGAACCGGGACGGCGCCAATCATAGTCTGAGCCGTGATCACGGCGCCGATGGACCGCGGCGCAAGCGCGCCATCATCGCCTCGCTGATGCTTTCGCAGGGCATCCCAATGCTCCTGGCCGGGGATGAGTTCGGCCAGACACAAGGCGGCAATAACAACGCTTATTGCCAGGACAATGAGACAACGTGGCTGGATTGGAGCCTCGCGGCGAAGAAGGCGGATCTTATGGATTTCACGAAAGCCGCGATTGCCCTGCGTAAGGCATATCCGGAGCTTCGCCGGGAGACCTTCTTCACCGGTGACGGCGATATCACATGGCTGCGCCCCGGCGGCGGCGTGATGAGCGATGCCGACTGGGCCGCCTCGGGCGGCTTTGGATTCCAGATCGGCAATCGGCTGCGTGTCTGGCTGAATAGCAGCGAACCCGTGAGTCCGCCTTGGCGGGAGGTGCTTGTGGTTGAAGGCGCGGTGACCGTGCTGGAGCGCGGCGATGGATGACACGCTCGCGCGGGAAGCCGGTATCCAACTCGAATATCGGGACGTAGAGGGCCAGGTCCATCGTACGACGCCGGAGGTCCAGCGCGCGCTGCTCGCGGCGATGGGCTACGAGGAGCCGCGGCCAACCGCATTCCCGCCGGTGATCGTCATGCGTACGCCGGTGCGTGAGCTTCCCTTTTCCGGTGACTGGACTCTTACCCTTGAGAACGGTGAGTTCATTGAGGGTATCGCCGAGGAGCGCATCCATTTCCGGCGTGAGCTCCCGCTGGGCTATCACACGCTGAGGGTCGGGGACAAAGAGGCCCGGCTGATCGTCGCGCCCGGTTCGGCCTATGCGCCCGAATGGCTTCTGCGCGGCGAGAAGGCGTGGGGCATTGCCTGCCATCTCTACACCGTGGCCTCGCCGCGCAATTGGGGGATCGGCGACTTTGCCGATCTCAAGGACTTGCTGCGCATGACCGCGAGCGAGGGCGGGCAGGTGGTGGCGGTCAATCCGTTTCATGCGCTTTCGCCGCAGGACCCCGAACAGGCAAGTCCCTACTGGCCCTCGAGCCGGATGTTTCTGAACCCCTTGTACGTGGCTTTGGGTGAGCCTCCGAAAATCTCGGCCGGGGCCTTGATCGACTATACCGATGTGGCCCGGACAAAGTACGCGGCCTTGCGCAAGGTGGCGGCACGGTTCTCCAACGATCCCGGCGTCGATGAGTTCATCAAGCAGGGCGGCGAGGCGCTGGAAGACTTTTGTCTATTTTCGGCCTTGAGCGATCGCCTGGCGGGGCCGTGGACAGAATGGCCTGAAGCCTTCCGCGATCCGCGGTCACGGGATGCGCGGGACTTTCTGCGGGACCGTCGGAACGAAGTGCGCGCTCACGCGACCCTCCAGTGGCTGGCCGAGCGGCAGCTCGCCGATGCGGCCGGCGGAACGAACGCGGCGCTGATGCGCGATCTTGCCGTCGGCGTCAGTCCGAACGGCGCCGAGGCCTGGCATCGTCAGGGTCTATATCCGAAAGGGGTACGCTTCGGAGCGCCGCCGGATCCGCTCGGGCCCCATGGTCAGGACTGGGGACTTCCTCCGCCCAATCCCCATGTGCTGCGCGCTCAAGCCTATGAGCCGTTGATCAGCACATGGCGGGCGAATATGCGCTACGCGGGAGCCCTTCGCATCGACCACGTGATGGCCCTCGAGCGGTTGTTCTGGATTCCGCCCGGCGGCACCGCGGCCGATGGGGCGTACGTCAGCTATCCCGTGGACGATCTGTTCGCCATCCTTGCGCTGGAGAGCGTGCGGGCGAAATGCCTGATCGTCGGCGAGGATCTCGGGACCGTGCCGCATGGATTCCGCGAACGGATGGCGAGGGACAATATGCTCTCGACCCGTCTGTTCTACTTCGAGCGCCACGACAACGGCTTCTTCAAGCGTCCGGATACTTATCCCGCACGCAGTATGGCCCAGGCCACGACACACGACCTTCCGACCCTCGCGGGCTATTGGGAAAGCGCCGATGAAGAAGAAAAGGCGTTGATCCTCGGCGCCCTGGAAGACCAGGGCGTGTTGGAGAGCGAGCCTGAAATCATAGCGGCGGTGCACGCCTTTCTCGGGCTGTCGGCGTCACAGCTCGCGTTGATCAACCTCAGCGACGTGATCGGAATGACCAGGCAGCTCAACGTGCCCGGCACGACGGATGAGTATCCGAACTGGCGGATCCGGCTCACCGAGACTCTCGAGACCATCCGCGCCGGACGCGCCTGGCCCGCGGCGGCCGCTGTTATGCAGCGGACGCGCGGGCGAACGACTGCGTCAGCGGCGTAAGGTCCCAGATCTTATCGGCGTACTCGTGGATCGCGCGGTCGGCCGAGAAGCGGCCCATATGCGCGACGTTGAGCACAGCCGAACGGGTCCAGGCATCTTTATCGCCAAAGGCCGCATCGACACGCTCGTGCGCCTCGATATAGGAACGATAGTCCGCCAGCAGGAGATAGTGATCGCCGCCGGAGAGCAGCGAATCCTTGAGGCCCTGATAGCGTGTGCGGTCCTGCAGTGAGAAAGCGCCGTTGCCGATCATGTCCAGGCATTGGCGGAGCTCTTCATCGCGCTCCTGATAAGCCCACGGGTTATAGCCCTTGGCCCGAAGCTCGGCGACTTCCTGCGCCGAGAGGCCGAAGAGGAACATATGATCCGCGCCGACGGCTTTGCGGATCTCGATGTTCGCGCCGTCATCGGTGCCGAGCGTAAGCGCGCCGTTGATGGCGAACTTCATGTTGCTCGTCCCCGACGCTTCGGTGCCCGCGGTGGAGATGTGCTGGGCGAGATCGGCGCCGGGGATCACGATCTCGGCGACGGAGACACGGTAGTTCGGCACGAACACGAGTTTGATCGCGCCTTTGACTTGCGGGTCGGCGTGGATGGTCGCCGCGACGTCGTTGATCAGGCGGATGATCTGCTTGGCCATGTCGTAGCCCGGCGCGGCCTTGCCGCCGATGATCACGGTCCGCGGCAATCCATCGTCCTTGCCCGCCTTGATGCGGTTATAGCGGGTGATGACGTGCAAGACGTTCAGGAGCTGGCGTTTGTACTCATGGATGCGCTTGACCTGCACATCGAAGAGCGAGTCCGGATCGACGTTTTGGCCCACGGAGCGCCGGATGAGCTGCGCGAGGCGGACCTTGTTGTCGCCCTTGATGCGGCGGAACTCCTCGCGGAAGCCGGCGTCGTCGGCCTTGGGGGCGAGCTCGGAGAGTTGTTCGAGCTGCGTGGGCCACTCGCTGCCGACGGCTTCGGTGATGAGGTGCGCGAGCTGCGGGTTCGCCGATACGAGCCACTGGCGGGGGGTGATGCCGTTCGTGATCGGCAGGAATTTGTCCGGATCGAGCTCGGCGAAATCGGGGAATACCGCTTCACGCAGCAGCTTGGTCTGAAGCTCCGACACGCCATTCACCTTATGCGCGCCGACGATGGCGAGATGCGCCATGCGGATACGGCGGGTGAAATCATCGACCAGCGAAAGCTGGCCAAGGCGATGAAGCTCGCCCGGGAAGGCGGCGGACACGCGCTTCAGATGCCGATCGTTGATGCGGTAGATGATGTCGAGGTGGCGGGGCAGAAGCTTCTCGAGCATGGCGATGGGCCATGTTTCGAGCGCTTCGGGGAGCAGGGTATGGTTGGTGTAGCCGAAGATCCCGGCGACCTTCTGCCAAGCCTGGTCCCAGCCGTGTTTGTAGTCATCGATCAGAAGGCGCGTCAGCTCGGGGATCGCGAGGCTGGGGTGCGTATCGTTGAGCTGGATGGCGATCTGGCCCGAGAGGTTGTCGAGGCTTGGGTTCGACTTGAAGTGCCGGCGCAAAATATCCTGGAGCGAGGCGGAGACGAAGAAGTACTCCTGCTTCAGGCGAAGCTCCTGGCCCATGGTGGTGTTGTCGTTGGGATAGAGCACCTTCGAGATGCTTTCGGACAGGGTTTTGTCCCGCACGGCTTCGACGTAGTTGCCTTCGTTGAAGTACTTGAGATCGAAGGCGTGGGACGAGCGGGCGGCCCAAAGACGCAGGTACAAGACGGTGTCCGAGCGATAGCCGGACATCGGCAGGTCATGGGCCACCGCCATCAGGTCGTCCGTATCGACCCAATCGACCTTCTCCACGCCTTGCAGATCCGTGGTGCGCACGAGGCGGCCGTTGAAGCGGATGGTGTAGGCGATGGCGGGGCGTTCGTACTGCC
>JAYRTJ010000030.1:0-34172 GCA_041919675.1 Rhodospirillaceae bacterium
CAACACTCTGACTAGTTCACGACCAGATCGTTATCGACCCGGCGCACACCGATGACGGAGGCGGCGAGATCCTCGGCGATATAGGCATCGCGCAAGGAGTCCACCTGCCCCGTGAGCTGGACGATGTTGCCGTACGTGGCCACACGGATGGCCGAGTCACGCAAACGCGGCTCGTCGAGGATGGCGGCGGCGACTTTCGACGTCAGCGCGGCATCTTCGAGGTATTCGCCCTTACTGTCGTAATAGTCGGCCCGTGCGCGTTCATAGGCCGTCGGAGACCCGCCGCACGCCGCCAGCGTGAAGGACGCAAGCGCGAGCGGCGCGAGCGCGGCAAATAGGCCGATGCGCATTTTCAGCAAACCAAACATTCTCAAAGCCTCTCAAGGTCCAAAAACCACCGCCGTAGCAACGTTGCCTTGAGAACGCGAGCCTCGAGGAAATGGTTCCGCCCGCGGCACGCGGAGCGTGTGTGCGGTTGTCGATCCCGCCCTCCAACTCGCGCGGACCTCGATAACGCCCGCTTTTCGCAACGTCCCGCCCCGCTTGCGGCGCGGAAAATCCGCGATAGGATGCCCGCTCTTGTCTGTCTGTCCTTGCCGACGATCCTGTCGAAGAAATGGCTAAAATCGTTCCTTGCATTCTCGTGGTGGAAGACGATCGCGCGGTACGCGATCTGCTTGTCGCCTTTTTGAAGAAGGGCGGGCATACGCGGGTCGTGACCGCCGGGAATGCGGAAGAAGCGCTTTTCTATCTGCTCCGCGATCCCGGTCTCGATGTCCGATTGGCCATCGTCGACCTCGTGCTCCCGAACGCCAGCGGCCTTGCCCTCATCCGCAAGCTCCGCAACGCAAAGTCCGCGCACCGGCGCGCAACCCCCGTGCTCGTGTTGACCGGCCGAACCGATACGAATACGTACAAGATGGCCGCGCGCCGCGGAATTCAGGGGTACCTGATGAAACCGGTCTCCGCGTCGCTTTTCCTGCAAGCGGTTACGGACCTGTTGGCGGGCCGCAAACCCGGGCTGGCCGGAGACGCGCCCGCCATCCAGGCAAATCAAGCGCTTAATGACGTTCCCCTGCCGCCGTCCCTGGACGATTGAGGCGCCTTTTTAATACGTAGAATCCACAATTTTCGCGCCCAGGGCGTTCCGGCATTTTTACGTGCCGGCCGACCACGACGTGGAGAGAGTGGATGAACCTTTCCGATTTGAGCGAAGATGAACTCGCCGATCTCGCGATCCGGGGTTTTGACGCCGATGTCGAAGGCGCGGCCATCGAGCACGATCTCGTCATCACGCCGGAAGGCCGTCTCTCCATTCGCGCGGCGCCGGGCAGCGACATCCGCGACGCGGCCGCAAACGGCGAGATCCGCCGGCGCGGCAACTTGAAGCAAGTTCTTCTCCGTTTCATGCAGGTTTACTCGGCTCGGGCAGCCTAAGGAGCAATGTCATGGCTTCGGCTTCGGATACGCATACGGATCACAAGGGCGCCGACCCAAAGGGCCCCGACGCAAAAGGACCCGCGCGGGGACAACAGCCGCCGGTGAAAAAGCCGGCGCCCGACGACGAGGACGCAGGCGACAACGCGCCGGTTGCGAAGCAAAAGACGCTGCCAACCGGACTTTCGCGCGCGATCGTCATCGCAACGTTCATTTTCTCGATCGCATATGCCTGCGTCGGCCTTCTCAGCGACCGTTATGCGATTTCACCTGTGCCGAATTCGGCGAACAGCTTCGTCTACCGGATCGATCGCCTGACCGGCGCCATCGAATTCTGCGGGGCGCAGCAATGTTCCGCCGTTCGAACCGGCGCCGCGGAATAGCGTTATTTTTCGAGCGTATGCTTCAGGGCTGAAAGCTCGTCATCCACCCGGCGCATCGCCGCGGTGAAGTCCGCCTCGGAGACGATGGCCGGCTTGGTGAACGTCACGACGTACACGGCGCCGGCGCCCGCGGCCACGACACGGGCGGCGACCGTCCAGCTGTGACCGGCCGCGTCGACGCGCGTGTGATCGACGATCCCCGTTTCCGCATCGCCGCGCGTGACCCCGCCGCCTGTCCAGGGCGCCTTCGGTTTTTGCGCCGAAAGGTGCTTGAACACCGCCCCCTGGTCGGCCGCGATGGCGATGGACTTGGTCGCGGTGACGGCGAGACGGACCGCGCCGCGCTTCGCGCCGGCATCGCCGGCTTCGTAGTTCTCGCGGATGTCGTAGCGCATGAGGGCGTCGTCGATGCTTTTTGACGCCAGCGCGCGCCAGAACCCCAGCGCCTCGCCCTGTTCGAACGGCCCGTAGACCTCAAGTTCCTTGCCCGGCGCCAAGCGCGTGAAGGAGGAATCGGCGTATTCGCCGCCGACGACCCAGTAGCTGTTCTTCTTCTCGCCGGCTTTTTCGTCGGCGGAAATGAAGTAACGCACCATGGCGTTGTCGATGCTCTGGCCGGTGAGTTCGCGCCAGCGGATCTTGGCTTCGCGTTCGGTGGCGAAGGGACCATAGGTTTCCAGCTTCGTGCCCGGGTAGGGCTCGCGGAACGAGGTATCGGCGTATTCGCCGCCGACGACATAAAAGCGCTGTTCGGGCATAGTTCTTGTTCTTTTTTATTTTTGGGCTCGCGTTCGGGGTGCGGAACATACACCAGCCCGGGCCCGCGTTGAAGTGGTGCGAAAGGCTTGAAACGACCGCGAAAACCCGCGATTTGGGCTGCGGCCGGCTTTCGGCGCGATTTCCTGCGTTTGATGTTACGGTTCCAAGGCTTATGGTGCGCGCCATGACCCTTGAAAAACCTATCCATATCGTCGGCGGCGGCCTCGCGGGCAGCGAAGCGGCCTGGCAGGTCGCCCAAGCCGGCCGGCCTGTCGTGATCCATGAAATGCGCAGCCTTTCGATCCCCGGCCGCATGACGGACGCTCATAAAACCGAGAGCCTGGCGGAACTGGTGTGTTCCAACTCCTTCCGCTCGGACGACGCCGATTATAACGCCGTCGGCCTCCTGCATTCCGAGATGCGCCGCTTGGGGTCGCTGATCATGGCGGCCGCCGACGCCCACCGGGTGCCGGCCGGCTCCGCGCTGGCCGTGGACCGCGACGGCTTTGCGGCCGCGGTCCAGGAAAAACTGCTCGCCCATCCCAACGTCACCGTGGCGCGCGACGAAGTCGCCGGCCTCCCGCCCGAAGACTGGGACAGCGTGATCGTCGCGACCGGCCCGCTCACCTCGCCGGCCTTGAGCGCCGCGATCCGCGGCCTGACCGGTGAAGACGCCCTCGCCTTCTTCGACGCCATCGCGCCGATCGTGCACAAAGAGTCCATCGACATGGACGTCGCCTGGTTCCAGTCGCGCTACGACAAAGGGGCCGAGGTGGAAGGCGGCGGCGCGGATTATATCAACTGCCCCATGGACAAAGCGCAGTACGAAGCCTTCGTCGAAGCCTTGCGTCAAAGCGAGAAGACCGCGTTCAAACCGTGGGAAAAGGACACGCCTTACTTCGACGGCTGCCTGCCCATCGAAGTCATGGCCGAACGCGGCGTCGATACGCTTGCGCATGGACCGATGAAGCCCGTGGGCCTGCGCAATCCGCGCACCGGGCAGCGCCCGTGGGCCGTTGTACAGCTCCGCCAGGACAATGCGCTGGGCACGCTGTTCAACATGGTCGGCTTCCAGACCAAGATGAAACACGGCGAGCAAGTGCGCATCTTCCGCATGATCCCGGGCCTCGAGAACGCCGAATTCGCGCGCCTCGGCGGCATTCACCGCAACACCTTCATCAATTCGCCGCGCCTGCTCGACAAGACGCTGCGCTTGAAGGTCCTGCCGCGTCTGCGCTTCGCCGGCCAGATCACGGGGTGCGAAGGCTATGTGGAAAGCGCCGCGGTGGGCCTCATGAGCGGACTCTTCGCCGCCGCCGAGCGGCGCGGCCGGGCCCCAAACATGCCGCCGGCGACAACGGCGCTGGGCGCGCTGCTGAGCCACATCACCGGCGGCGCCGATGCGGCGACGTTCCAGCCGATGAACATCAACTTCGGACTGTTCCCGGATATCGACGCGCGCGACGTCAAAAGACGTCCCTTGCGCGGACGCGAGCGCAAGAAAGCCATGGCCGACCGCGCGCGCGCGGACCTGGACGCATGGCTGGGCGCCAAGCTGGCGGCGGAATGAGCGCCTACTTCAAATACCTGATGCGGACCTGGTATTTCCGCATCCTGCTGACGGCCTACGCCTTCTTCGTGTTCTTCGGCGTGATGCCCAAAGCGCCGCCGCGCGGACGTTTCCAAGGCGTGAGCGAACATCTGTTCCTGACGGTGGGCAATTCGCTCGGCGGCTTCGCGGTGCTTGCCGTGGTGACGGCGGCGGTTTGCGCCGCCTGGGCCGCGGTCGCAAATGCCCGGGGCCTAAAACCGCCCGCGCAGCCCGTTCCAGATGAGACGTCCGACGGCGGGCCGCTGTAGCGCGTGGCGCGGATCGAAGACGTCGTATTTCCGGCGCTGCAATCCTAAAAGATAAGAGTCCGCCAGTGTCGCCGGCAGCAGCGCCGGCAGCGCGCGCTTGTCGATAGGCGCGCGGGACGTGCGCGCCTTGTCGAGGTGCGCCCGCGCCGTCCGGGCGACCTGCGCGATCACCGCCCCGAGACGCGCGGCGTTGCGGCGCTCCTGAACATCGTGCGGCGTCAAAGACGCGCCGGCCAAAAGATCCTGCGGCAGCGGGACACGGTTCGCTTTCGCCTGAAAGAGCACCGCGCGCATGAGACCGGTCAGCGCCCAGGCAATGCCGACGTGACGCCCGGCCGCGCGGCTCCCCTCGTCCCTGGCGCCCAGGATCTGGAGCGCCAGCGAGGTCAGGCGGGCCGAAGTGCCGTCCGCATAGCTTTCCAGATCCGCCACATCGGCGAAGTCCTCGTCGCCGACGTCGCGTTCGCGGGTGTCCAACAAGGTGTCGAAATCCGCGCGCGCCAGACCATGGCGTTCGACGATGCCGGCCAGGCCCTGAACGACCGGATTGCCCTTCGGGGCTTCGCGGCCCTCGTAGAGGGCGGCGACGAGATCGCGCCACCATTGCAGCTTCATGCGCCCGACGAGCTGCTCGCTGACGCTTTCGCGCACCTTCGCGACCTCGGCGTTGAAAGCGTAGAGCGCGAAAAGGTCCTCGCGCACGGCCCGGGGCGCGAACAGCGCGCACAGATAGCGGTCGCGATCGTCGCGGCGGGTCTGGTCGGCGAGATAGCTCATGTGCGTTTCAGAGTGAAGGTCTTACAACGTGTTAGCGTTAAGGAATTGAGTTTGTTCATCTTTTACCAGCCGAAGTTTGCACCGTGCGGGAAATAGAGTAACA
Source organism: Rhodospirillaceae bacterium (assembly GCA_041919675.1). Taxonomy (GTDB): domain Bacteria; phylum Pseudomonadota; class Alphaproteobacteria; order Rhodospirillales; family Rhodospirillaceae; genus SHVO01. Next base: position 5,320 of record JAYRTJ010000030.1, read on the forward strand.
TAGCAACCCTCGCGCGGGCGGACGGGAGGATCTCGAAGGTTGGCCGCCCCGCGCCCTGCTGCCTCAAAATCATGCTGGCTCAAAACAAGGGGAATCCCATGAGTGCCGTTCTCACCAATCTGCGCAACACCGTTATCGCCGCCGTCGTGCTGGCGATCGTCGTGTTCGCGATCGTCGGTCTCAACCGTACATCTTTCGACATCGCCTTCTGGGGCTGGTTGTTCCGCTACATTCACGTCGCCGCCGGCGTGATGTGGATCGGCCTGCTCTGGTACTTCAACTTCGTGCAGATCCCGAGCATGCCGAAGATCCCGGACGAGCAGAAGCCGGCGATCGGCAAGGTCATCGCCCCGGCCGCGCTGTTCTACTTCCGCTGGTCCGCCATGGTCACCCTCATCACGGGCCTGATCGTCGCGCATCTGCAAGGCTACCTCGTGGACGCCCTGATGCTGGGCCAGATGACCGGTCAGGCGACCGTCATCGGCGTCGGCATGTGGCTGGCGATCATCATGTGGTTCAACGTCTGGATCGTGATTTGGCCGAACCAGAAGAAGGCCCTGGGCCTCGTGCAGGTCGAGCCGGACGTGAAAGCCAAGGCCGCCCGCACCGCCATGCTGTTCTCGCGCATCAACACGCTGCTCTCGCTGGCCATGCTGCTGTGCATGACCGGCCAGATGCACCTGGCGTAGACGCGCCGACATTGCAAAGAAAACGGGGACCCGAAGGTCCCCGTTTTTTTGTGTGCGGGAGAAGGAAATAAAAAAGGCTAGACCGCGATCAGGGCGGCGGCCACGGCGCGGCCTTCGCCCGCGAGCACGTTGTAGGTGCGGCAGGCGGCGCCGGTGTCCATGGGGTCGTGCGGGAGGCCCGCTTCCTTGAGCGTGGTGCGCAGCGCGAGCGGGATCGGCAGGAGCTTCGGGCCGCAGCCGATCAGGCAGACGTCCACGGCGCCCGCAAGGGCCAGGACGGGCGCGAGGGTCTCCAGGGAGAGTTCGGCAAAGCCGGCCACGGCCCAGGCAATCACGCCGCCCGGATGGACGATGATCGCGCCCTTGTAGTCCGCGTTGGCCACACGGAAGCCGCCGCCGCCGTACTTTTGGATTTGCGGCTGCGAACCCGTGGTCTGGCGCGTGAGGTTGACCGAAATAAGCGTTACTCGGCCGGCTGCTTCGGCGCGCGCTCGTATTCCGGGACCGGCGCATTGCCCGCGCCCGGCGTGTCTTCGCGGCGCAGGTCCGTGTAGATCAGGATCGGCTTGGCGACGTAGATGGTCGAATACACGCCGATCACGACCCCGAAGGTCATCGCGATGCTGAACGGACGCAGCACATCGCCGCCGGCGACGAGCAGCGCGACCACCGCGACAAAAGTGGACGCCGTGGTGAGCAGCGTCCGCGCGAACACCTGATTGGACGCAAGGTTCAGGAGGTCGGCGAGCGGCATCTTGCGGTATTTGCGCATGAGTTCGCGGATCCGGTCGAACACCACCACGGTGTCGTTCACCGAGTACCCGGCGATGGCCAGCACGGCCGCGATCACGGTGAGATTAAATTCAAGCTGGAACAGCGAGAACATGCCGAGGGTCGCCACCACGTCATGGGTGAGCGACAGGAGCGCGGCGAGCGCAAACTGCCATTCGAACCGCAGCCAGACGTAAATGGCGATGCCGATCAGGGCGAGCGCGACCGCGAGCGCGCCGTCGATCATCAGTTCGGCGCCGACCTTGGGACCCACGACTTCCGTGCGTACAACCTTGATATCGCCGGGCAGCGCGCCCTGGACCTTCTTCAGCGCTTCGTTCTGGGCCTGATCGCCGCCTTCCTGTTCCTGGACGCGGATCATGAGGTCGCGGCCGTCGGCCGAGGCCGTGGTGATGGCGACTTCGCCGACGTTCAGTTTTGCGAAGTCGTTACGGAGTTCTTCGATATTCACCGCGCGCTCGGAGCGCGTTTCAAGCAGCACGCCGCCGGCGAAATCGATGCCGAGGTTGAAGCCCTTGGTCATGATCGAGACCAGCGCAACGACCGTGATGATCGCCGAAAGCATCATCGGGTAGAAACGCACCCCGATGAAGTCGAGGTGAAACTCGCTCGGCAGGTAATGAATGAACGGACGAACGGCCATGGGGCGTTTCCTTAGATCGGCGCTGTCTTCGGTTTCGAATACTGGAACCACAGGGCAATGAGCAGCCGTGTGATCATGATCGCCGAGAACATCGAAGTTAAGATCCCGAGGACGAGCGTGACGGCGAAGCCGCGCACCGGACCGCTGCCCAGGATGAAGAGAAGGATGCCCGCGATCAACGAGGTGATGTTGGCGTCGGTGATGGTGGTGACCGCGTTGCTGAAACCCGACGTCAGCCCATTCAAAAGCGTGCGGCCGGAGCCCCATTCATCGCGCATGCGTTCATAGATGAGTACGTTGGCGTCCACCGCCATGCCCATCGTGAGCACGATGCCGGCGATGCCCGGCAAGGTCAAAATGCCGCCGACAAGGCTCATGACCGCGACCAGCAAGACAAGGTTCACGGACAGGGCGACGACGGCGAAAACGCCGAACCGGAAGTAAGCGGAGATCATGAAGATCGCCACGAAGATCATGCCGACGATGCTGGCCATGGCGCCGTCCTCGATGGAATCGGCCCCGAGGCTGGGTCCGATCGTACGTTCTTCCAGCACGATCAGCGGCGCGGGCAGCGCGCCGGCGCGCAGGAGCAGCGCGAGATCCTGCGCCGCCTTCACATCGCCGACGCCTTCGATGAAGCCCGCGCCGCCGACGATGGCGGACTTGATGCGCGGCGCGCTGATGACCTTGTCATCGAGCACGATAGCGAGGCTTTCACCGACCGCCGCGCTGGTGGTGCGGCCAAAGGCCATGCCGCCGGCGGTGTCGAAGCGGAAGTTGACGATCGGCGTGCCGTTCTGGAAACCGGCCTGCGCGTCGACCAGACGTTCGCCGGACACTTCGATGCGGCGGCGCACGACATAATTGTAGTTGGGGTCCTGCGAAGACGGCATCAGCATGGTGCCGGCCGGGAGTTCACGCCCGGAGGAGGCGCCCGGTTCGACGAGATGGAACGTCAGCTTCGCGGTTTGTCCGATGAGGGCCTTGATACGCTCCGGCTCATCGACGCCCGGAAGCTCGACGATGATGCGGTCGCGGCCCTGGCGCTGCACGTTCGGCTCGCTGGTGCCGAATTCGTCGATACGGCGGCGGACGATTTCGAGGGACTGCGTGACGGCGGAAATTTCGCGGTCGCGGCGCACGTTGTCCGGGACCGTGATGCGGATGCGCTCGGCATCGACGTTCTCGACCGTCATGCCGACCGCGGCTTTGGCGATGGCGGCGCGGGCTTCGGAGGCGTCTTCCGGCTTGGTCAGGGTGACAAACACGCCTTCGTCGGTCGCACGCAGCGTCCGGTAGCCGAGCTTGGCCTCGCGCAGCGCGGCGCGGGCCAATTCGGTCAGATCGGTGAGCTGCTCCTTGGCGATAGCGGTCGTATCGACTTCCATCAGCAGATAAGACCCGCCGCGCAGATCGAGACCCAGCGGCAGCGGCTTCATCCACGCCGGCAGGCTGGTGCGGACGCCGGCCGGAAGGAAGTTCGGGGCGGCGAAAACGAAGCCCGCGAGCGTCACAATGAGGACGATGGCCAGCTTGATGCCGCTGTATTGCAGGGAGTTCGACGACATATCAGTGCCTCAGGTACAGGCCGGGATCGGGGATTGGCGGAGAAAGGGCCAATTACTCTTTCTTGTCGGCGTCGGCCTTGTCGGCGACGGGTTCGGTCTTGCTGACAACGCTGGAGATCATGTTGCGGTCCACATGGACGCGCACGCCGTCGGCGATTTCGACGATCAGCTCGCGGTCTTCAACCTTCGTGACCAGGCCGATGATGCCGCCGTTGGTGACGATGCGGTCGCCGCGACGCAGCGCGCCGAGCATCGTCTTATGCTCTTTCAGCTTCTTCTGCTGCGGACGGATCAGGAGGAAATAGAAGACGACGAAGATCAGAAGGAGCGGCAGGAACGCCGTGAAGGCATTCTGCTGACCCGCAGCGCCGGCGGCCTGCGCGAAGGCCGGTGAAATCCACATTTAGGTAGCTCCCTCAATTGACTAGGCCCCATTTTGGGGGCCAGAACCGGCGGAATATACCCACCCCGGCAGGTCTTGCAAACGTTATCCACCCCGGGAAGACCTGGAGGAGAGATAAGCCGCCTTACGGGTTCTTCAAGCCGAACAAGGCGTTAATGGGGGACCTGTAACGGAAGCGTGACCGGGGTTACCGCGCCGCCAAGAATTCCAGGGGATTCATGGCCTGCGTGCCCTTGCGCACCTCGAAATGAAGCTGGGGAGAGTCGACGCTCCCCGTTCTTCCGACGGTCGCAATGACCTGGCCCTGGGCAACCGTGTCGCCGCGCTTCACGAGCAGCTTCTCGTTGTGGGCGTAGGCGGTGGTCCAGCCCTCGGCGTGCTTGATGAGCAGGAGATTGCCGAAGCCGCGCAGTTCGTTGCCGGCGTAGGCGACCACGCCATTATCGGCCGCCCTCACCTCGCTGCCGGGGGCCGCGGCGATATTGATGCCGTCGTTATGCAGGCCGCCCCCGGCCGGACCAAAATTCGCGATCACCTTGCCGGCGATGGGCCAGGCAAAACGCGCGGCGGCGCGCGGGGCCGGATCGGGCAGTTGCGACGGGGGCACCGCGGCGACCTGGGTTTCGGCGCCGGGCTTGGGTTCTTCCAGCGGCGGCGCCACCGGTGACGGGACTGAAGGCGCACTAGGTAAGGGCGCCGGGGGCGCCGGGGGCTTCGCCGCGGCGACCGGCGCGGGCGGTTGCATCGGCGGCGGCGCGAGAGATTCCGAGGTGATGGTCGAACGGCGCGGCGGCGCGGCGGCGGCTTCGGCCACGTCGATATCCGGGCGTTCGTTGCGCGTCGGCTGGGCGGCCTGGGTAAAGGGATCGGGGATCCAGATCTCCTGCCCCGCCTTCAGCGTGTAGGGCTGACGGAGATCGTTCGCGGAAGCCAGCAGCGCGAGATCGACGTCGTAAATTTTCGCGATCGCGGTCAAGGACTGGCCCGCCGTCACGGTATGCCGGCGCGCGGGATCGAGAATCAGCGTCTGGCCGACGGTGAGCGCGAACGGCGGGCGAATGTCGTTACGCGCGGCGATGGCCTTGGTCGGCACATCGTAACGGCGCGAGACGGTGTATAGGGTGTCGCCCGGCTGCACGACGATGGTGCGGCTCTTGTTGTTGTTCCACAGGAATCCGCCGACATATCCGGGCGGCGGATTGAATTCGGGCGCACACCCTGAAATCGAGAGGGCTGACAATGCCACGCACGCGACGATGAGCGATGTCTTGAATCTCATTTGCGGGTCGCCTCCGGCACGCCTTGCACCAGCGGCACGAACCGCACGGGGAACAGGCGCTCACTGGTGAACTTGTTGCCGTCCTTACGCACGCGGATGACTTCCTGATTGAGATCGCCGACATCGCCGACGGGAAGCACCATGATCCCCCCCTCGTCCGAAAGCTGTGCGACGAGGTCGGGTGGAACGATACGCGCGGCGGCCGTGACAAGGATCCGGTCGAAAGGCTGCTGACCCGGCCACCCCTTATATCCGTCGCCCACCATTGTGGTGATATTGTGAAGGGAGAGCGCCTTAAATCTTTGTTCGGCTTCCGCCAGCAGATCGCGGTGGCGCTCGATGGTGTAAACGCGGCGCGCCAGTTTCGACAAAACGGCGGCCTGGTACCCCGAGCCCGTGCCGATCTCGAGCACCTTGTGACGCGCGCCGACTTCCAGGGCCTGGCTCATGAGCCCGACCACGAGGGGCTGGCTGATGGTCTGGCCGCAATTGATCGGCAACGCCTGATTGGCGTAAGCCTGATCGACGAAGGTCTCCTCGACGAAGGCTTCACGCGGGGTACGTTCGATCGCCGCGAGCACGCGCGTGTCGGTGACCCCGCCGTTGCGCAGGTCCATCAGCAGGCGGATTTTGCGGCTTTCGGTGCTCACAGGACCTTGCGCAGAATGTCCATCGCGGAACGATCGGTCAGATCGACGTTCAAGGGCGTGACGGAAATGAAGCCGTCATCGACGGCCTTGAAGTCGCTGTCGTCGGCAAAGGATTCAGCTTCAAGGCGCGCCCCGATCCACAAGTAAGGGCGCCCGCGCGGATCTTCGCGCAAGATGAGATTGTCGCCCACCTTGTTTTTACCCTGCGCGGTGACCTTCACCCCGAACACATCCTCCGGCCGGCGGGCCGGGAAGTTCACGTTCACCAGCACATTTTTCGGGCACGCGGCCCTGCAGATCTTAGCGATGAGATCGGGCGCGAACCGTTCCGCGGCCGCCCACGAGATATCGGCGCGATCGACGAAGACCTGCGACAACGCGATGGAACGTACCCCGAGCAGCACACCTTCCAACGCGCCCGCCACCGTGCCGGAGTAATGCACATCCTCGCCGAGGTTCGAGCCGTGATTGACACCCGACAGAATCAGGTCCGGCGGCGTGTCCTTCATGAGGTGATGCAGCGCCACCATGACCGTGTCCGTCGGCGTGCCGGTCACGCTGTAGCGCTTCTCGCCGATTTTGATGGGGCGCAGAGGGTGATGGATGGTGAGCGAATGCCCTGCCCCGCTCTGCTCGAGAGTCGGCGCCACGACCCACACGTCGTCCGACAGCGAACGCGCGATGCGTTCCAGCACCGCCAGTCCTTGCGCGGCGATGCCGTCATCGTTGCAGAGCAAGATGCGGCATTTGGCGAGGTCCGGCAGCGGCGCGAACATGATGCCTACTTCTTAGTGATAACCTCGAGGCCGCCCATGTAGGGCTTCAGAACATCCGGCACGCGAATGGAGCCATCCGCTTCCTGGTAGTTCTCGATCACCGCCACCAACGTGCGGCCGACCGCGAGACCGGAGCCGTTCAACGTGTGCAGGAAGCGCGTGCCCTTGGTTTCGCCCACCGGGCGGAAGCGCGCGTTCATGCGCCGCGCCTGGAACTCGCCGGTGTTCGAACAGCTGGAGATTTCGCGGTAGGTGTTCTGGCCGGGCAGCCACACCTCGAGATCGTAGGTGCGGTTGGAGCCGAACCCGACGTCGCCGGAGCAAAGCGCAACAACGCGGTACGGCAACTGCAATTTTTCGAGAATGCCGGTCGCGCACCCGGTCATGCGGTCGAGTTCCGCTTCGGAGTCCTCGGGCGCGACGATGCTCACGAGTTCGACCTTCTCGAACTGGTGATTGCGGATCATGCCCTTGGTGTCCTTGCCGGCCGCGCCGGCCTCCGAGCGGAAGCACGGCGTAAAGGCCGTCACGCGCATGGGCAACTCGCCGCCGTCGACAATGCGTTCGGCGACGAGGTTCGTCAGGGACACTTCAGCCGTCGAGACGAGGTAGAGACCGGCCGTGGTCTTGAACAGGTCTTCCTCGAATTTCGGAAGCTGGCCGGTCCCGTAAAGCGCTTCAGGCTTCACCAGGAGCGGCACGTTCATTTCCGTGTAGCCATTCTCGCCGGTATGCGTATCCAACATGAACTGGGCGATGGCGCGTTCGAGGCGCGCAAGCGCGCCCTTGAGCACGACAAAACGCGCCCCGGACATGACGGCGGCCTGGGTGAAGTCCATGAGGCCCAGATTGGCGCCGAGATCGGCGTGTTCCTTGGCCTGGAAATCGAGCCGGCGCGGCGTGCCCCATTTGCGCACCTCCACGTTCGCGCGCTCGTCCTTTCCGTCCGGCACATCCTTGTGAAGGATGTTGGGGAGTCTCAGGAGAACGCCGCGGACCTCCTCGCCGATGTCTTTTTCCTGGGCTTCCAGGGCCGTCATGCGATCCTTGATGGACGCGACTTCGGCCATCAGCGGGGCGGCGTCGCCGCCCTTGCCCTTTACCTGGCCGATCTGCTTCGAGACGTCGTTGCGCCGGCTCTGCAAACTTTGCAGCTCGGTGATGGTTTCACGGTGGCGCTTGTCCATCTCGATGATGGACGCGGCCATGGGCGCGGCGCCCCGGCGTGCGAGGGCGGCATCGAAAGCGTCGGGATTTTCCCGGATGAATTTAAGATCGTGCATGCCTGGGCTTATACGCGAGCCCCGGTTCATCCGTCCAGGATGCATGCGCCCGGGATGCCGGCCGGAAAAGATTAATTTGGGAAATCAGCCCGGAACTTTCGGCTTTCCTGTAGCGCCTGTTCTTATCGGAAAACCGCTGACACTTTTCCGGAACAGGCCCTAGGCGTCGTTGAAGTCCGTGTCATCGCCGCCCGCCTCGCTGCCGTCGGCGACGATGTCCTCGGGCTTCTTCTCGACCATCTTCGCGAAGACGATCGAGATTTCGTAGAGCAGCAGCATCGGGATCGCGAGGCCGAGCTGGCTGATCACGTCCGGCGGCGTGACGACGGCCGCGAAGACGAAGACGCCGATGATGGCGTAGCGGCGCTTTTCCTTGAGCGCCTTGGAGCTGATGATCCCGACCCGGGCCAGGAGCACGAGCAGCACCGGCATCTGGAACGCGATACCAAAGGCCATGATCAGGGTCATGACCAGCGAGAGGTAGTCGCCGATGGCCGCTTCCAGCTGGATGGGGAGCGCGGTTTCCGCCGCCGTCGTCTGGAACCCCAGGAGGAATTTCCAGGCCAGCGGCATGATCATGTAATAGACGAGCGAGGCGCCCATCACGAACAGGACCGGACTTGCCAGGAGGAACGGCAGGATCGCCCTCTTCTCGTGTTTGTACAGGCCCGGCGCGATGAAGGCCCACATCTGGTTGGCGAAGATCGGGAACGTCACGAAGATCGCGGCGAAGAAGCCGACCTTCAGTTCGACCAGGAACCCTTCGGCCAGGTGCGTATAGATCATGCGCTGCGTGCCGCCATACTGGTGCATGGCGTCGGCATAGGGCTGCATGAGGAAATTGTAGATGTGCTGCGAGACGGCCATGCCGGCGAAGAAGGCGAACAGCAGCGACACCACCGAATAGAGGAGCCGCTTGCGCAGCTCCATCAGATGGTCGAGCAGCGGCATGGTGTGGTTATCCGGGTCGTCCGCATTGGCGACCTCGGTGCTGGGGACCTGCTTGTTCATGTGGCCGCCGGCGGCTTTTGCTCCGCAGGAACGGCTTCGGCCGGCGGTTCAACGGCCGCGACATCCGGCGCGCCCGGCGTGGCGACGCCCTGCTCGGCCGGGGCCGGCGTTTGCGCGTCGGGATCCTGCAGCGCCGAATTCACTTCTTTGGCGACTTCGCCCTTCGGATCGACGTAGTTGGTGACATGATCGACGAGGCTGGTCTGGGAGAACTTCTGGACCTGCTTGCGCACCTCGTCCAGTTCAGCCTCACGCAGCATTTCGTTGAAATGCCCCTGGAACTCGGACCCGAGGCTGCGGACTTTCCGGATGGCCTTGGCGAGCGTGCGCATGGCCGTGGGCAGTTCCTTCGGCCCAAGGACCAGAACGGCGACCAAGCCGATGACGAATAACTCGGACCACGCGAGATCAAACATAGAGGAGGTCCGTTCCTTCTTTGAGCGGGCGTCCCTCCCGAGGGCGCCCGCCGAACGTCCGTATTAGACGGGGTCTTTTTCTTTGGAGGCCGCATTGCCCTCGATGGTCGTCCGAGACGCGGTCGGCGTCTCGTCGTCATCATCCTTCATGCCTTTCTTGAAGGACTTAATGCCCTTGGCGACGTCGCCCATGATTCCGGAAATCTTGCCGCTGCCGAACAGCAGAAGCACGACCACCAGGACGATGACCCAATGCCAGATGCTACCGAAACCCATGGCTCAACAACTCCAATGGCTTAGCGAAGGAAGCTCACCTTGCATCATCGCAAAAAGGGCCCCCACCCGCAATATCGATGCCCCCTATCTAAGAGGGCGAACCTTTAAATACCAGCACCTTACGCGTTTTTATCTTCGCCTTCCGCGGCTCCGGCGCCGGTGTCACCGCCCTCATCACCCTCTTCGCCGCTCATGAGCGGCTCAAGGGCTTCGTCGGACTCATCCGTATCGAACAGCAGGGTGTCGCTGCCGCGGGTGGCGTAAGCCATGCCGCCACGGCTATCGAGCAGGCCCGCCGCCCGGAGTTCGTCGATGCCCGGGAGGTCCTGGATGGATTCAAGGCCGAAGTGATCGAGGAAGGCGTTGGACGTGCCCCACATGACGGGGCGGCCCGGGACCTGCTTGCGGCCGCGCGGCTTGATCCAGCCTTCTTCGAGAAGGATATCGACCGTCCCGGTGGACACGACCACGCCGCGGATCTCTTCGATCTCGGCGCGGGTGACCGGCTGGTGATAGGCGACGATGGCCAGGGTCTCGATGGCGGCGCGCGACAGCTTGCGCGGCACCAGCTTTTCGAGCCGCAGGCGTTCGGTGACGTCCGGGGCCGTGCGGAACGACCAGCGGCCGTTGGCCTGCAGAAGTTCCACGCCGCGGCCTTCGTAGTAGCGCTTCAGGTCTTCCAGGAGCGCCGGGATGTCCGCCTTCTCGCCCAGACGCTCGGCGATGGCGCGTTCGGTGACGGGCTCGCTGGAGGCGAACAACAGGGCTTCGAGAACGCGCAGGTCCTCGGCCATGCGGGCCTGACGGTCGGCGTCCTGTTCGGCCACTTGTTCGGCGACCGCTTCCGGCATCACGGGAAGCGCGCCGGACTCGTCCGCCTGAACTTGTTCGTCGTCTTGTTCGTGGTCTTGTTCGTCGTCGTCTTCCTCGTCGTCGTCGCCGTTCATCTGTTCGGCGTCTTCGTCTTCTTCGTCCGCTTCCTCGCCGTCGTCCTCATCGGCGTCGTCCTCGTCGGCGTCGTCCTCGTCGTCGAAACCGTCGTCGTCCTCCTCGACGGTTTCATCGTCAGCGAGGCCTTCGTCGCGTGATGCTTCGTCGTGTGTTTCGGGGGCCGCCGAAAGCGGACGCAGGCTCTGCTCCAGATCTTCATCCAGAGCGGGCGCGGAAAGGTTATCGGTATCCATATTAGTCATTGGCAGCAGGCCGGTCCGCAGGTTTCAAGTAAATGGGTGAATAGGCGCCGCCGTCCTGACGGAGGTCGGCCTTGCCCTGACGCACCAGTTCGAGCACGGCGATCAGGGTGGTGGAAATCGCCGAACGGCGCATGAGGGGACGGCGCTCGCCTTGCGGGAGGAACGCCTTGAGGTCGGTCCAGTCCGGAACGCCCGGCAGAATTTCCTTAAGACGCGCGATCGCTTCGTCGATGGAGTAGAGATCGAAAGCCTCGATTTCAAGGGCCTTGATGTTCTTCTCGCGGTGCTGAGCGCCGTAGGCGCGCAGGAGGTCGTACAGCGTGATGTCGTAGACCGTGCGATAGGTGATCGGCAGGCCTTCGGTGACGCCGCGCGGGTAGAAATCGATGCCGCGGCGGGGCAGCTCGAACAGCTTGCGGCCGGCTTCCTGCATGGCTTCCAGACGGCGCATCTGGAACTTGAGGGCTTCGGCCATTTCCTCGGCGGTCGGTTCGACGCCGGACTCTTCCTTGGGCAGGAGGAGCTTGGATTTCAGGTAGGCGAGCCAGGCCGCCATGACCAGGTAATCGGCGGCCAGTTCCAGGTGATGCTCACGCGCCTTCTCGACGAACAGGAGGTACTGTTCGGCCAGCGCCAGGATCGAGACCTGCATCAGGTCGACCTTCTGGTCGCGCGCGAGCACGAGCAGGACGTCGATGGGACCTTCGAAACCGCCCAGGGTCAGAACAAGCTGGGACATCGGGTCCGCAGAACCGGACGGCGCCGGATCTTCCACGAACTCGGGCACAAATTCAGGGAGTTCCGAGGGCAGTTCGGACGGCGTTTCGGTCGGTTCGTTGGGCGGCGTGTCGGACATACGTATCTTAACCACTAAATCCCGCGACGACCGCGATCCAGTTCACCACGGCGTCCGTGAGAGGCAGGAGAGTCCACGCGAGGATGTTCAAATCAGCGCCGATGTACGAGCCCAGCCAGGGCAGGATGACCACGACGCCGAGGATCAGGAACATGCCGTAGTTTTCCAGGCGCGCCAAGGCCCGGGCGGCCGGAAGCGGCAACAATCCGACGGCCACCCGGCCGCCATCCATAGGCGGCAATGGAATCATGTTGAAAAGCCCCAAAATCACGTTGAAAACAACGCTCCGCCGAAGCATTTCCACCAGCCACGTCTGCGAGGGTTCGGGCGCCAGCAAGGCCAGGTGAATTGCGAAAGCCGAGACAATCGCCAGGAAGAGGTTCATGCCCGGACCGGCGATGGCGACCGTGACCATATCCCGGCGGGGATTCTTCAACCGGCCGAAGCTCACGGGCACCGGTTTGGCCCAGCCGAACAGGAACGGCGCCCCCGAAGCGATGAGGAAGCCCGGCAGGAGGATGGTGCCCATCATATCGATATGACGGATGGGATTGAGCGACAGGCGCCCCGCCTCCTTGGCGGTCGGATCGCCGCGCCAAAGCGCCGCGTAGCCGTGGGCGGCTTCATGCAGGGTGATCGCCAGGATCGCCGGGATCGCGAAGACCACGACTTCGGCGATCTTTGTCAGCAGGTCGTTATCCACGGCGCAGGGCCGTCATGATCTTGAAGTCGGCGGCGGCGGTGTCCGTCATCACGGCGCGCGGACGGCGGCGGACGGCGGCCGCATCGGCAAGCGCCTTCAGGCCGCGTTCACCCAACAAACCCGTCCCGCGCGCCACGGCTTCCATATCGTCCATATTCCCGTCGCAGTGCAGGACCGCGTCGCAACCGGCCGCGAGCGACCTGGCGGCGCGTTCATCGTAAGGACCGCTGAGGGCTTTCATGCCGAGGTCGTCGCTCATGAGCAGGCCCTGGAAGCCGATTTCGCCGCGGATGATGTCTTCGATCATGCGGCGCGAGGTGGTCGCCGGCAGATCGGGATCGATCGCCTCATAGACCACATGCGCGGTCATGCCGAAGGCGACCGGTTGATCGGAGGCGGCGCAGAAGGCGCGGAAGGGCACGAAGTCGGTGGCGCGCAAGGCGGCGAGATCGGCGCCGACGCGCGGGAGTTCGAGGTGGCTGTCGCTCATGGCGCGCCCATGTCCCGGGATATGCTTGATCACCGGCACCACGCCCGCGTCGATGAGGCCTTCGCAGACCTGGCGGGCCAGTGCGTAAACGGTGGCGGGATCCGTGCCGTAAGCGCGGTCGCCGATGACGTCATGAGCGCCGGGCGCCGGCACGTCCATGACCGGCGCGCAGTCCACGTCGATGCCGAGGGCGCGCAGCTCCTCGCCGATGAGATGGAAGTTGATGCGCAGGTGGCGCGCGGCGGCGTGCGCGTCCGTGGCGTAAAGCGCGGCGAACTCGGCACCCGTCGGCGCGGCACGCCAGTACGGCGGCTTCAAACGCTGGACGCGGCCGCCTTCCTGATCGATCAGCACGACGGGATCGAGATCGGGATTCAAGGATCGAAGATCGTTCACCAGCGCAAAGACTTGCGCCGGGTCTTCAATGTTGCGCGCGAAGAGGATGTAGCCGAGCGGACGCACGCGTTTGAAGAAGGCGCGCTCGGCGTCGTTCAGCGTGAGGCCCTTGAGGCCGAAGATGGCGGCGCGCGGCGCCGCCGCGGTTTGGGATGCGGGCATCGGTTTTAAGGTTTAACAACGATGCAGCCGACGTTCTGGGCGCCCAAGGCCGAGCAGACGCTGTCCGCCGCCGCCTTGTCTTTCAGCGGGCCGGCGCGCAGGCGGAAGAAGACCCCCTTCTCGCCCAGGTCCACGCGGGCGACGTTCGGGGTCAACCCTGCGAGTGCGTCCTTGTTCTTGCCGACGATGCGGTTCCACTCCCCCATGGCGCCCTGCTCGGAGCGCGCCGAGGCAAGCTGGATCTGGAAGGCGCCGGCCATGGCGGCGGGCGAGACAGCCGGCGGGGCAACCACCGGAGCCGCGGGCGCGGCCGGCGCAACCGGCGGCGCGGCGGCGACCTGGGTCTGAGGCGCTTCGGCGGCCGGTGCGGCCCCAGGCTTGGTGTTGATCGGGCCGGTCGCGGCTTCACGTCCGCCGGTGGCGGCGGCCACGAGAGAGGCCAGATCGTCTTGGTCGGCCTTGGCGGGCGCCACAGGCTTCGCCGGTTCCGTCTTGGCGACTTCTTTGGCCGGCTCAGGCTTAACGGCTTCGACCGGCTTTGCGGGCTCGGCGGGCTCGGCGGGCGGAGCTTCGGCTTTGGCGGTCTCGACCGGAGCAGCTTCGGGCTTCGCCGCTTCAGGTGGGGGAGCGGCCGGCTTGGGCGGCGCCTTCGGTTCCTCGGGCGCGGGAAGCAGGTTCTCGACGCGCGGTGGCGCCTCGCCCTTGGCGACGCGGTCGTACACCAGCTTGTCCTGGTTCTCGACCTGCATGCCGCCCGGATTTTCCGGCTTCACTTTGTAAGGATCGGGATTGGATTTCACCAGCTGCGGGACGCCGTTCCCGGAGCCGCCGCCGCCAAGGGCGCCGCTGTTCCAGAGATACCAGCCGATCCCGGCAACCGCCGCGACGCCGATCACCACGCCGGCAATAAGCCCAAAGGGCGCGCCCGCTTCTTTGCGGCGGGTGTGATATTCGCTGAAGACGTCGTCGGTGAAGGGCTGGACGCGCAAATCGTCCGCAGACTTGGCGTCCGCGGTTTGACCCCGCTTCTGGTCCGGAGCCCGGCGCAAAGGCGGATCGTCGTTGTCGCGCAGCGGCATTAACGCATTTCCTCCACGGGCTCCACCCCGAAGACCGCAAGCCCAGAGGCTATCACCAGCCCGACGGCGCGAACAAGCGCGAGGCGGGCCAAGCTCACCTCTTTGTCATCCGCCTGCAGGAAACGCAGTTCGACCGCGTCGTTGCCTTTATTCCACAACGCATGGAACGCCGAGGCCAGGTCGTACATGTAAAACGCGAGGCGGTGCGGCTCGTGGGCGAGCGCGGCGCCCTCGACGGTGCGCGGCCAGGAGGCCATCAGGCGCATGACGCCGATTTCGTCAGGGTCGTTAAGACGCGCGAGGTTGGCCGCGGCCAGGCCTTTGTCCGACAGGTCGGCGCCGGCGAACATCTCGGCGGCGTGACGGAACACGCTGCGGCCGCGGGCGTAGGCGTACTGCACGTAGAACACCGGGTTCTCGCGCGACTTCTCGGTGACCTTGGCGTAGTCGAAATCGAGCGGTGCGTCGTTCTTGCGCGTCAGCATGATGAAGCGCACGACGTCCTTGCCGACCTCGTCGATGAGATCGCGCATGGTGACGAAGGTGCCGGCGCGCTTGGACATCTTCACCGGCTCGCCGTTGTTGAACACGCGGACCATCTGGGCGAGCAGCACGTCGAGCTTGCCCTTGCCGCCGGTGATGGCTTTCAGCGCGGCTTCGACGCGCTTCACATAACCGCCGTGGTCGGCGCCCCAGATGTTCACGAGATCGAAGAACCCGCGGTCCACCTTGTCCTTATGGTAGGCGATGTCGGCGGCGAAATAGGTCCAGGCGCCGCTCGACTTCTTGAGCGGGCGGTCGATCTCGTCGCCGAATTCCGTGGCCTTGAACAGGAGTTGCGGGCGCGGCTCATAGTCGTCCGGCGTCTTGCCCTTGGGCGGTTCGAGCACGCCGGTATAGGTGAGCCCCTTCTCGTCCATGAACTTCAGCGCGTCGTCGACCTTGCCGGCCTGCGTCAGCTTCTTCTCGGATGTAAAGACATCGTGTTTGATGCCCATGGCGGCGAGGTCTTCCTTCACGATGCGCATCATGAATTCGACCGTGAAGTCGCGCAGCGGCGGGATCCACTGGGCGTCGTCGGTGACGTTCACCCACTTGTCGCCGTCGCGCTGCGCCAGCGCTTCGGCGCACGGGATGAGATATTCGCCGCCGTACTGGATTTCCTTGCGCTCGAGCGCGCCCTTGACGTCGTCGGCCGTGACCTTGCCGAGGACCTGCAGGTAACGCATGCGCAGCGCGCGGGCGACGTTGTCCACCTGCCCGCCGGCGTCGTTGATGTAGTATTCCTTGGTGACCTTGTAGCCCGCCTTCGCAAGCAAATTGGCGAGCGCGTCACCGATGACGGCGCCGCGCGCATGGCCGACGTGCATCGGGCCCGTGGGATTGGCCGACACGTATTCGACATTCACCGGCACATTGCCGCCGATGGCCGCGTCGCCGTACGAAACACCTTCGGCGAGCACGTCGCGCAGCGCGCCGCGCCAGATGTCGTCGTTGATCTTGAGATTGATGAAGCCCGGCCCCGCGACGGAGGCGCCCGTCACGTCGGGGAGTTTCTTCAGACGTTCGACCAGCATGTCGGCGATGGCGCGCGGCGGCTTGCCGGCGGGCTTGGCCAGGATCATGGCGGCGTTGGTGGCGATATCGCCGTGAGAGGCTTCGCGCGGCGGCTCGGCGGCAACGCGGGTGAGATCGAGACCGGCGGGCAGCGCGCCTTCGGCCATGAGTTCGCCGACCACGGCATCGATGCGGGATTTAAAAGTCTGGAAGATGTTCATGGAGGTCTCCGGGCGCCCGTCAACCGCGGGACCGCAAAATGGGTGGCTAAAGCACTGATTTCAATAGCTATACGCGACGAGATTACGCTCCTCGTCGGTGTCCACCCGAAAAGATGCCAGCCGGTGCGTGCAACATGGGCTCTGAATAGCTCAAGGAGGCTGGTTTGCAACGGAAAATCACATCCACGGCGCTCGTGCACCGTGACGAATCGTGCAAAATGGGTCTTTCAGCTTCGAACCGAATATATTTGCGGTCATTTTGATGGGGACAAGTTTCGCAGGCGCCACGTCGCTCGGCACCAATCCCACACGGTGGCGCTACAGGTTCACCAATGCGCGGCGTTTCATTTCACGGATTCACGCCAACACTTGGATACGTTCACACGCACCGCGATTCAAACATTGCGCTCTATAGCTATAAGCGTGACAGGCTTGAGTTTGGAATGAGGCGTGCGTTTTAGCGGAGCTTCCGGCGGAGCGCGTCGAAGAACAGCTCGGACTGCAAACGTTCCTGCACGCATTGGGCGGCAACGTGACCGGCCATGTTGGCCGAGACCGGCGCGAGCGGCACGCCGCTGGCCGCGGCGATCATCTGCGTCCGACAGGCGCGTTCGAGGAAATAGAGATCGTCGTAGGCGTAATCCACACGTGATCCGCAGACGATGACGCCATGGTTGGCCAGGAAAACGATATCCGCCTCCCCCATGGCCCTGGCGATGCGCTCGCCTTCCGAAGTGTCGAGGGCAAGGCCGCTGTAGTTGGGATCGAAAGCCACCCGGCCATGGAAGCGCATGGCGTTCTGCGAGAGCGCGGTGTCGAAGGGCATGCCGCGCGTGACCGACAGCGCCGTCGCGTAGGTCATGTGGGTGTGCATCACACAGGCCTTGCCGGCGATCCTATGCACGGCGGCGTGGATGAACATCGCCGTCGGCTCGACCTCGTGACGGCCTTCGAGCTTACGCCCCTCGCCGTCCACGAGAAGGATGTCGTCCTCGCCGATCTCGCTCCAATGCAGGCCGCGCGGATTGATCAGGAAGCGGTCGGTGGAATCAGGAAGGGCGAGGCTGAAGTGATTGCACACGCCCTCCGACAGACCGTGGTGATCGGCTGCGCGCAAGGCCAGTGCGAGGTCCGCCCGAAGGCGGGTAACAGCGGGGGCGTGGAACGCGAGGGGGCCGGGCATAAAGCCTAAATACCGCGCTCCACCGGCCTTTGGCCATGGAAATAGATATCTCGACTACTTCGCAGGCAGCGCGCACACCGTGGACATGTCGGAGAGGACGCCGGACGGCCGATGGTAGACGAGATGATGAAGCGTTCCGCTCATGGGTCCCTCGAGGGTCACCACGTAGTGGGTGAGGTCCTGGCCCGGTGCGAGACCCGCCGCGCGCTCAATTTCCGTCATCGCTATTGTCCGGCTGCCGCCCGCGGGGAGATCGCCGCCGTTATATCGCGCGACGAACGCGCCGCTATGGGCGCTAATGGCAAACCTCAAAAAAAGGTTACGCGGAGATTGTTCCGATCACGCGCCGACACATGCCGGTGGCGGGAAACAGCCGCCGGCACACGCCGGCTTTGCCTCTCGACGGTATTGTCAGGCTTTGTCGGCGTTGTACTTCTGGTGGATCTCGGCCCACATCTTGGCATCGGCGATGGCGAGCGAGGCTTCGCGCGGCACGGTCGGAAGGCCGGCGATCTTGCCGTCCTTGAGCAGCGCGGTCATGGCCGCGTGCGACGCCCCGAGCGCATAAGGCTCGATCGCGAACGCCGGAACGCGCACCCCGACGGCGGCTTCTTCGGTGACGGTTGCGGGACCGCCGGTCGAGAACAGAGGCTTGCCCGTGGTTTCGGCGATCTTCTTTTTCTGCTCGAGCGACGCGCCCGAAACGAAGATCAGTTCAGCGCCCGCATCCGAATATGCCTTCGCGCGGGCGAGGACCTGATCGAAGCTCTCGCCCTTTCCAAGGCCGTCGCTGCGCGCGAGCACCAATGGGCCGCCGGCGCCGCCGGCATCCAGAGCCGCCTTGATCTTGTCGACGTGGACGGCGAGCGGCACCATCTGGCCCTCGGGGCGGCCCGGCACATGCTTCGCGCCCGTCAGATCCTCCAACAGCACGCAGGCGACGCCGCCTTTGGCGTAGCGCTTCATGGCCCGGTAGACATTCATCGGATTGCCGCCGCCGTCGTCGGCGTCGGCGATGAGCGGTGTTTCCAGCGCCTGCGCCATGCGCACCGCCAGTTCGACGAGTTCGGAGATCGTCGCCATCCCGTAGTCGCCCATGCCGTACATGCCGCTGGACGTGGCGCTGCCGCCGATGGTGATGACCTTGAAGCCCAGGTGTTGCGCGAGTTTCGCCGAGGCGACGTCATAAACGATGGGCGCCGGAAGCGGGTCCTTGCCCTTCAAAAGCGCGCGGAACTTGTCGCCTTGAGACGACGGCGCCGGAGCGGCCGCCGCCGAGGCGGCGCCCGGCGCGACCGCCGTCGCCGCGAGGGCCGCGACGCCCGCCGCCGCGCCAAAAAAGTCGCGCCGCGAGGCGCCTGAATCTTCCTGAGACATAATGCCCTCCCCTGTTGGCCGTCGTCTCTTTAGATGTTCGGCGTTTTATCTTCCGCCGGCGTTGTCGAAGTAATCATCGCGCAGCCAAAAAGCCCGGAAGCCGTTGCGGCCGCCGCCGAACTCGCCGTTCGAGTTGCCGGTGTAGTCGCCCGGCTGCTTGTCGCGATAGTGCGTGTACACAGGGATGCCGCGATAAGCCCACACGCGCAGCGCGCCTTGCCGGCCGTCCGGCGCGGCGCGGCCGGTCATCGGATCGACGGTCATCACGGTCCAGGTGCGGTTCGGGCTCTTGGCGTCGGCCGACGCGGTCACGTAGGGCCAGTCATGCAGGCAGCGCTCCACCTTGCCGCCGCCGCAGATGGCCAGGCGATAAGACTGCGGCGAGTCCGGGAACGAGCAGTCAAGCTGGTCCGCGGAATCGTCACCGCAGTTATAGGTGTAGATCGTCATGCCCTTGGAATCCGCGAGCACGATGCCGATGTCGGTATCCTGCTCGGTGAAACCCTTCGGCGCGGCAGGCGCGGTTTGGGTGTACGCGACGCGCCAACCGGCGACATCGCCGCCCTGCAGGCTGCTCGTCTCGGTGTCGAGCACGTAGGTGTACAGCGGCTTCTTGCGGAAAGCCCACTGACGCACGCCCGGCGAACGTTCGAACACCGTCCACTCACCCTGAGATACGGCCGACTGCGGCGCCGTCACCGGCTTCCAGGTCTTGAGGCACGCCGCATCGCAATTGGACGTGTTCGCACCGTCGCGGTCCGAGGTGTAGATCGAGAAATATTTGTCCGTCAGCAACTGGCGGCCGGTCGCGACGGTGTTGATCGCGAACCCCGGCGGCACGGCCGGCGGCGGCGTGGCCACTTTGCGCTGCGCCGGCACTTCCGCGGCGC
Source organism: Rhodospirillaceae bacterium (assembly GCA_041919675.1). Lineage (GTDB taxonomy): Bacteria > Pseudomonadota > Alphaproteobacteria > Rhodospirillales > Rhodospirillaceae > SHVO01. The sequence goes on from JAYRTJ010000030.1 coordinate 25,213, forward strand.
CGCCCATGTCGCGCGTGGTCGCGCCGAGCACATCGCCGGGGGCCTTGTCGCGGTTGGAGGTGTAAAGCGCGTGCTCGTCGTACGCCCACTGCTTGCGGCCGTCCTTGCGGGTGATCACGGTGAACGCGCCAACGGCCTTGGCGTCGTCGGCGGCGAACGCCGGCGGCCAGGTTTGCGCGCACGACAGGCGCTTGTCGAGTTCCGGCAATTCAAGACCCGGCGGATAGGGGCTCATGAGGCCGGCGGTTTTCGTGGTCTTTTCGTCGGTACAGGCGGAAGCGTTGGCGGCATCGCCGGTGACGCCGTTGCGCATCGTCCGCAGCGGCCAATAGTAGAGCGTCATCCCGCGCGGATCGGCGAACACCGGCCCTTCGACTTCGCTGTGCTCGATGCGGAAACCCGGCGGCATGGGAACGCCGGCGGCGCTTTCACGCGCGGCGTCGGCGGCGGACGCCGCGCCGGTGAACAGGGTTCCGGCCGCGATCAGGCCGATGGAAAGGAGGTTACGCATCACGCTCGTCCTTCAACGAAATGGGCAAAGAAACGGAATTGACCCGATGGTACACGAAGCAGGCGCCGGGGGCCCAGCCCCTTAAGTGCCGCAAAACGTCCGAGTCACAACCTGTTCGGGCCGCGGCGGCAGGCCGTAAACCTCCCGTCCGGGCTGATCGTCGAAGGGCCGGGTAATGACCTCGAGCAGGGTTTCGAAGGGGCCGAAGTCGCCGTCGCGCACGGCGGCCGCCAGCGCTTCTTCCACAAGGTGATTGCGCGGAATGAAAGCGGGATTCACCGCGCGCATCCCTTCGGCGTCACGCAACCGCCCGCGCCAGGCCGGCAGCCAGGCCTCGAGCGCCGCGGGGTCTTTGAAAAGCGACCTGACGCCGGCGTCCTTGGCGGGATCAAGGGCGGCTTCGCTCAGGCGGCGGAAACCGAGGGTGAAATCGGCGGCGTTCTCCGCCATCACCCGCAACAGCTCCAACGCCAGAGCGGCATCCTCCTCCGCGGCGCCCAGCCCCAGCTTGCGGGCCAGGCCCGCGCGATAGGCCGCTTCGAATTTCGGACCGAAGGCCGCCATGGCCTGCTCGGCTTCGGCGATGGCCGCTTCCTCGGTCTCCGCCAGAAGCGGCACGAGAGTCTCGGCAAGACACACGAGGTTCCAGTGTCCGATGGTGGGCTGATTGGCGTAGGCGTAGCGCCCCCGCGCGTCGATGGAACTGTAGACCTGGCGCGGATTGTAGAAGTCCATGAACGCGCACGGACCGAAATCGATCGTTTCACCAGAGATCGTCATGTTGTCGGTGTTCATCACGCCGTGAATGAAACCGACAAGAAGCCACTTGGCGATAAGATCGGCCTGCGCGGCGATGACCGCGTCGAAGAACGCCCGATAAGGATTGGCGGCCTCGCGGCACGCGGGGTAATGGCGCGCGATGGCGTAGTCGGCAAGCGCGCGCAGGGCTTCGGTGTCCCGACGGGCGGCGAAATACTCAAATGTCCCAACCCGCATATGGCTGGCGGCGACACGCGCCAGCACCGCGCCCGGCAGCGGTCCTTCGCGCAGCACCTGCTCGCCCGTCGCGACCGCCGCCAAAGCGCGCGTGGTTGGAATCCCAAGCGCCGCCATGGCTTCGCTGACGATATATTCCCGCAAGACCGGGCCAAGCGCCGCGCGCCCGTCGCCGCGCCGGGAGAACCGCGTTTGTCCGGCGCCTTTCAGATGGATGTCGCGGCGCACGCCGTGAATATCGATCACCTCGCCGATCAGAATGGCGCGGCCGTCGCCCAGCTGCGGAACGAAGTTGCCGAACTGGTGGCCCGCATAGGCCATGGCGAGAGGTTCGGAGCCCGGCGCAACGACATTGCCCGCGAGGATCGCGGCGGCTTCGGGCGAGCTCAGCGCGGACGGATCAAGCCCAAGCTCTCGCGCCAGGGGCGTGTTGACGCGCAGGAGGCTTGGCGCGGCGACGGGGGTCGGCGCGATGCGCTGATAAAAGCGCTCCGGCAGCCGCGCGTAGCTGTTATCGAACTGAAAAAGACCGGCGCCGTCCGTGGGGCTCATGGGCCGTGCTTAACACATAAGCGCCGCGGCGCGCCAACCGGCTCAATGCCTGTGCTGGCGCCTTGCGCTTTTCTCCGCGCGCGCGGCGGCGATGGCGTTACGGACATCGCGCTTTTCCTCCGGCGGCGGAAGGACCGCGTGCAGGCCAAGGGCCTGAAGGTGCAGTTCCCTGCCCCAACCTCTGCTGTGATAGAGGTGCTCGTCCTCCGCGTCTTCGATCTCATCATAAGCTTGCGTCAGCGCGGCGGCCGTTGCCTTGTCGATCTTGCCGAGGTTCCGCGCGCATTCGCCGATGAGCTGCCAGTTGGCGTGATCCCTGGTCTCGGCCAGCACGACGCAATCGCAGGCCACGAGTTCGGCCGCCATCGGTTCCCCGGCTTTCTTCGCCATCCGCATGGCCTCGAGCAAGGCCTGGCCGAGGTGGCGAACGATCTCGCACCCCGGCGTCGTTTCCGTGCAATCGAGGGTCAAGGTGCGGCAGGTCTGCTCCAAGACTTCGACGTGACGCGTCGTCTCTTTGAGATACTCCCGCCATTCCCTGCGCAGATCTTCATCGCGCGCGCATTCAATCGCCATGCGATAAACCGCGATGCCGCCCCGCTCATGGGCGAGGGTTTGCAGCAGAAGTTCTTTCACCTGGGCCGGGACCATCGTTCCTCCTTCCTGAGGCAAAAACACCCCGGCGCGCCGGCCAGGGAACGCGAAGGGCTAACCGGATTTTTGCAGGAAAGGTTCCGCCCCAAAGAATAAGCCCCTCCGGGGGGAACGGAGGGGCTTCGTGGTCCTGCACTTGTTGGCTGGGGGGCTGGGGGCGCAGGACCTAGAGATAACGTGGTCCCCGAACGGAAGTTCCAGGAAACACCAAAAAAGTTTTTGGCCAAATCAGCCCCTGAGCTCGCGCATTTTTCTATGACCTTCAATAACTTATGTGAATTTTGCCGGGCGATGCGCCGGCTATACTGTGGCCCGGGCGCGACTTTTTTCGGTCCCGGCCTTCCACAGCTTCCGGCTGAACGCCCCTCTTGCGGCGGACCTTGGAATTCAGGAAGTTTGCGGAATTCAGGAAGTTTGCGGAATTCGGGAAATTTGCCGCCAAGTCTTTGTTGCAATTGTTGAAGGTGAGGAATGGCCTGCCGCGTCCTAATCGTCGAAGACGAAGCCATCATCGCCATGGATCTGGAAATGATGCTGCAGGATGAAGGCTGCGACGTGGTCGCGACCGTCGCCTCGGTGAAAACCGCCCTGGAACAGATCGGCAAACACGAGATCGATTGCGCGTTCCTCGACATCAATCTCGGCCACGAACAGGTCTTCCCGGTCGCCGATGAGCTGGCGCGCAAGGGCGTGCCCTTTGCCCTGCTCAGCGGGCATACGAAAGCGGTCGTGCCGCCGATGCATTTGAACCGGCCGGCCCTGCCGAAGCCGTACCTCAAGAAAGACGTCCTGAAAATTCTCGAGCAGCTGCGCGGCAACGCGCCGGCCTAAAAAAGGGCGGCCGCCTCGGACCGCCCTTTCTCGTCTCTATGCCCTAGCGATAACGGCGCGAACCGCCGCGGCCACGTGAGCCGCCGCCATAGTCCTGGTCGCTGTCATAACGATTGGACATGCTCTGCCGGCCGTAGTTGCGGCCCGACGCCTGATCGTCGTCGAAGTCCCGGCCGCGGCCATAACGCGACGCACGATCGCCGTCGTAGACGTCCTCGTCTTCCGAACCGTACTGCGATCCGGAACCGAAACCCTGCGCGCGGAATTGCGAACCTCTGCCGCGGTCGCCCTGGTACATGCCCTCGTCTTCCCGCCAACGGCCTTGGTTTTGCGCAAGGTCCTGCCGGCCGCGGCCGCTTTGCATCTCGCTCTGACTCTGTTGGCGGCCGCCGGTGTAATCGTCTTCATCGGTGTCATAGGTTTCGTAGGCGCCGCGGCTGCTGCGGTTGCGATCTCGATCCTGCCGGCCGTAGCCGTCGTCCCGCTCGTCCTGCAGGTTCATGTCCTGCCGGCCGCGGCGGCTGCCGCTGCGATTGTAGCGATCCTGATCATCCATGTCGTAGCGGCTCTGCTGGCTCATCTGATCGCGCCCGCGACCGTATTCATTCTCGCCGTAGATGTTCGGCTGCGCGCGGCCGCGCGACATGCGGCCGGCGTCGTCGTTCCAGTTCTGCCGGCTCTGCTGGCGGTTCCGGGGGCGGCTTGAACCTTGCTCCTGTTGGTCCTGGCCCTGTTGGTTGCGGTTCCAATTCATGCTGCTGCTTCCCTTGCTGCGTGACGGTGTTTGAGCTGTTGCCCGCGTGCGGCCGCGGGTCTGCGAACTCTCCCGGCCTTTGCGCGGTGTGTTATCGGTCTCCCCGCTCGATTGAGACTGCTGCTTCTGCCCGCGACCGGACCGGCTTCGGCCGCGCGAAGCGGCGGAGCTTGCCGCCTTGGCTTTCGCGCCACGCGCCGAGGTGCGGGAGCGCGCGCCGGCCTTTCGGCTTTTTGCCATCATCTCCTCCTGGATGTGATTTCGAATTATTCCGGAGAGGCCAACAGAATTGGCGCCGGCCCCGAAAGCGCAACGATGCGTTTTCAGAACTGTTCGCCGCGCGCGAACATTTTTTTCGCCGTCATGCGCCCGCGGCTTTAGCGCCGCGCCATGGACGCCTCGCCCATGGCGGCTTTGCGCGCCTGCTCCGCCAGCTCGTAGTAGTAACGCTGACGCGCAAGCAGTTCGTCTTCAGCCATTTTTTCGAAGTCGATGGCGTCGTTGTGGGCGCCTTTGACGGCGCGGATGATCTCATCCAGTTTGAGGTGCATCGCCGTCGTGTCGTGCGCCTGTGCGTGCTGCAACAGGAAGATCATCAGGAACGTGACGATGGTCGTGCCCGTATTGATCAGCAGTTGCCACGTCGTTCCCCAGTTGAACAACGGCCCGGAGACGATCCAGACGATGACGACCGTGCAGGATGTGATGAACGCCACGGGGCGCGACGCGTAGTAACTGGCCTTACACGCGGCACGCGAGAACACATTCTTCACGGCAAACCTCGAGAACAAAAGACATACTCTCCAAACGGCTGAGACCGGGCCAAGGTTTCGCGCCCTAAAGAGTCCCGGTATCCTCAAAAAAACCGGCGCTCACGCCCCGCGCGGGCGGCCTCGGATACAAGTTTCCCCTTGAGATAGAAGGGCGAGGCGCTCCATTCTAGCCGCATGAAACGCATATCTCTTTTCCTGCTCAGCCTCCTTTTTGCCGGCAACGCGCACGCCAAGGCGGTTTATTCCTGGGTCCCGGATGACCGCGCGGCCTGCTGCCGCGGCGTTCTGGAAATCAGCGACGAGGCTTATTTCGCCGGACAGGCCGCCTGGCAAAGCGGCAAGCCCGCGCCGGCCGTTGCCATCGAGCGTTTCTTCTTCGAAGGACGGTTCACGGTGCTCGACGAATTGAAGCGCAATCCGGAAAACCCGACCATGGAAGTCACGGTGAGCACCAATCTCGCCGCGCAGGATCCGGAGCATTGCTGCGAGTGGGATCTCCAGGTGCGCGTCACCGAAACCGGCGGCCTCGAGGGACATCTGCGTCTCAAGACCAAGGCCGACGAAATCGTCATGTCCGGCGACGGCGACCAGTGGGGCTTGGACCGCGCGCGCAGTGACGTGCTGCCGTCCGGGATTGTCTGCGGCCTTGCGCCAAAGACATCCTGCTCGCGGGCCGGCGGCCGCTGGATGCTGATCTCGGCGCCCACACCGAAAAAATAGCCGCCTCAAATTATCCACAGGCCCGGCTATCCGAATTGTTCGGGCCGGATTGTTCCGGAGGGGCGTGCAAATTTTCCGTGCGTGACGGCCTGATTTTTCCCGGCGCTTTTGGAACCTCGGACGGGGCCGGGCGTTTACCTTGTGTTCCGGCGCCCGAAGCCCCCTCCCCCCACGATATCCCCAGGGCGCAGAACAACTTTCAAAGGCCCGCGGTTCCCCCACCGCGGGCCTTATCTTATTATGGACGGGGTATCGCTCCAGGGGAACTCGCACATGCTGAAAGAATTCCGCACGTTTGCTTTGCGCGGCAACGTCATCGACCTCGCCGTCGGTGTGATCATCGGCGCCGCCTTCGGCAAGATCACCACCTCGCTCGTAAATGACGTCATCATGCCGCCCATCGGCTTGCTGCTTGGGCGCGTCGACTTCTCCGACCTGTTCGTGGATCTTTCCGGCGCCAGCTATCCCAGCCTCACGGCCGCAAAAGACGCGGGCGCCCCGGTGATTGCTTACGGCGCGTTCGTGAATACGATCATCGAATTCACGATCATCGCCTTCGCGGTCTTTATGCTGGTGCGCCAGGTGAACCGCCTGCAGGCGCGTTTCAAGGACGCTCCCGCGCCCGCCACGGAAAAGAACTGCCCGCGCTGCGTCTCGGCGATTCCCATCGCCGCGACGAAGTGCAAGTTCTGCACGGCCGATCTTTAGGGCTTCACCGCCGGATCGAACAGGCGCGAGTGCTCGTCGAGCGCGAAACGGTCCGTCATGCCGGCGATATAGTCCGCGACGCGGCGCGCCGTCCGCGGGGTGTTGGGGACCTCGATCCCGTCGCGCCAGTCGTCCGGCAGCAGCGGGGGTTCGGCCAGGAGCAGCGAGAACAGATCCTTCACCACGCGGCGCGCCTTGCTGGTCATGCGATTGACGCGCGTATGCCGGTACATGTGTGAGAAGAGAAATCCGCGGATCGCGGATTCCGCGTCTTCGACCGCATCCGAGAAACCCACGAGCGGTTTGCCCATGGCCCGCACCCCCGCCGCGGGGCCCGGCTTCGCCGCCAGCCACCGGCGGTGCGTTTCCACGATCACGTCGTCCACCATGGCCGCGATCAGGCGGCGCAAGGATTCGTGGATGAGCCGCGTACGCTCAATCCCGGGATAGCGGTCCATCACGGATTTGAAAATAGGTCCGACCATCGGCAGGGCGAGAACGTCTTCAAGCGGGAAGAGCCCCGCCTTGAGGCCGTCGTCGAAGTCGTGGGCGTTGTAGGCAATACCGTCCGCGAACGCCGCGACCTGCGCCTCGGCCCCCGGCCAGGTCGCGAGTTCGAGGTCATGCCCGCTGTTGTATTCGGTAATCGCAAGCGGAATAGGCTCGCCCTTGCGCTTGGTTTCGGCCGCCGGACCGATGATCGGCCCATTGTGCTTCACCAGACCTTCGAGCGCCTCCCAGGTCAGGTTGAGGCCATCGAAATCCGCATAGCGATGCTCGAGCTTGGTCACGATGCGCAAGGATTGTGCGTTGTGGTCAAAGCCGTTGTAGCTGGCCATGCACTCCTGCAAGGCGTCCTCGCCGGCGTGTCCAAAACACGTGTGCCCCAGGTCGTGGGCCAGCGCGAGCGCCTCGCCGAGATCCTCATTGAGGCCCATGAAGCGGCAGAGGGACCGGGCGATCTGCGCGACTTCAAGGCTATGCGTAAGACGGGTGCGATAGTTCTCGCCTTCGCTATAGACGAAGACCTGCGTCTTGTATTTCAGCCGGCGGAAGGCGCCGCAGTGAATGATGCGGTCGCGGTCACGTTGGAACGCGGTGCGGGTCGCGGATTCTTCTTCCCTGTGAAGACGTCCCCGCGTCTGCGACGGCGCGCAGGCGGCCGGAGTCAGAAACCCCTGTAATTTGGCGATGTCCCCCATGAGCCGCAAAGTAGCGAGCCCGCCGTCCCAGAGCAATGATCAGAAAGCGGTTTGCAAAAACGGTGGCCGCCCGGAACCGAAATTCCGGGCGGCTTCTCCCTCACCCACCTTCAGCGTCGCCTTGGCGGCCGCCGAAGGGTCTTCAGCAGGCATGGCAAGAAACGAAAAGCGTGCCGGGTTGGTTCCAAATTCACACTCAACGGGTGTGCGCGCGCGGGTCATTTCCAATTCGCGCACGCGAGAGTAGCGCGCGGCTTGAAATCGGAACAAAGCCGTACACGCATCGTTGGTTCAACGACGGTCTCTTCCCTCACCCCGTCACATCGCAATCAAAAATCGGGAGACTCACCTCATGGCGCAGAACCACGATCAGAATCAGAGTCAGCAAAATCAGGGTCAGCAGAACCAGGGTCAGCAGAACCAGCAGCGTCAACAAAGCCAAAGCCAGGACCAGCAGAAGCAGCAGGGTCAGCAGAGCGGACGCCGCGATATGTCCGGCGACAGCGAAAGCAACGCGAACCAGATGAGCGGTTCGGACCGCCATCAGCAGGGTTCGCAGCAGAGCCAAGGCGGCCAGAACCAGGCCGGCCGCAAGAACCAGCAGCAGGGCAGCGCGACGGACGACGATGAAGACAACGTCCGTGGGACAGGTCAGAACCGCTAACCACCTAAGATCGGGTAGGGGGCATGAAGATTATGCCCCCTACTTTTTTAGCGAGCCCTTCCAATGCCTGCCTCCAGAGATAAATCAAGCGGTCGGCACGCCCCTTTCAGCGAGGCGAGCGAAGCTCTCGACGAGGCGCTTGAGGAGACATTTCCGGCGAGCGATCCCATCGCGCTTGCGCCCGTGCGCGGCGGCAAAAGCGACAAGCGTGTGGACGTCGCGACACCGGCCGCCCCGACCGAGGCTCCCCTCCCCTGAAAGGCGAGGGTCAGGAACGACCTCGCGAAAGTTTAGGCGTTCGAACGGCGGCCCCGATGAAGAGGCCGCCGTTCCGCATTTCGGAGAATTGGATCGGAAAATCAGGCACGCACGGCAGCCCAATCACTCATAAAAACGTGTAGACCGTTAAACATCCAGCAATACCAAAAAAGACGCTGCCGCACCGGAAACCGGGAGACGTGAGCGGGTGACCGGCTCCCGAGGTATTGCAAGTCCCTTGCCAACGCATGAGAAGGCCTGTTTACAAGCCTTTGTGAAGAATGGATGACGGGCGGCGTAAAGGAACCCGACAACCCTGTGTTGTCGTCTCCCCCCC
>JAYRTJ010000031.1:0-33618 GCA_041919675.1 Rhodospirillaceae bacterium
AGCGGAGAACGGCGAGCGGGCCCTGGAGCTTCTGGGAGCACATCCGGAGGTTTCATTGCTGTTCACCGATGTGGTGATGCCGCACATGAACGGCCACCAACTGGCCACGGAGGCGTCAAAGCGCAAACCCGGCCTTAAAGTCCTTTATACGACCGGCTACACCCGCAACGCAGTCGTGCATAATGGGGTACTGGACCCGGACGTGAAGCTGCTGCACAAACCGTTTACGCTCGATGCCCTCGCGCACGCAATAAGGCGCGCCATCGATACAGATTAAACGGGCGATTCGAACGAAACGGACCCATGAACAGCCTCGCGCCGCGCACACTCACCTCAGCTTCAGACCTCGCCGCTGCCGGACTCATCGCCGAGGACGAAACAAGTGATGTCGCGCGCGTGACCGCGCGCTACGCCGTGGCGATCCCCCCCACAATCCACGATCTCTTGCGCAGCTCGGCCAAAGCGCCGGCGCTCATGCGCCAGTTCGTGCCGACGACGCATGAACTGACCCTGGCCGAAGGTGAGAACGACGATCCCATCGGCGATCACGCGCACAGCCCGGTCAAAGGCATCGTGCACCGTTATCCCGACCGCGCGCTTCTGCTGCCGACTCTCACCTGCGCCGTTTATTGCCGCTTCTGCTTCCGGCGCGAGGACGTCGGCAGCGCGGGCGTGCTCACGCCGGCGGAAATGGACGCGGCGTTGGACTACATCCGCGCCACACCCGCGATCTGGGAAGTGATCCTGACCGGCGGCGATCCTCTGGTCCTTTCCGCGCGGCGCATCGGCGAAATGATCCGCGCCCTCGACGATATCGCGCATGTCCAGGTGATCCGCGTTCACACGCGCGTGCCGGTGGCGGCGCCGGAGCGTATCGACGCCGCCCTGATCGAAGCGCTGAGGTCCACGGGCAAGGCTGTGTATGTCGCGGTCCACTGCAATCACGCCGCCGAACTGACGCCGGCCATGCGCGCGGCCTGCGGCCGTTTGAGCGACGCCGGGATTCCGCTGCTCGGCCAGACCGTGCTCCTGAAGGGTGTGAACGATACGCCGGAAGCCCTCGAAGCGGTGATGCGCGGCCTCGTCGCGGCGCGCGTCAAACCCTATTACCTGCACCAGCTCGACTACGCGCCGGGCACCAGCCAGTTCCGGGTGCCGGTCGAGCGAGGCCGCGCCCTGGTGAAATCCTTACGTGGGCGCGTCTCGGGTCTCGCGCAGCCGACCTACATCCTCGACATCCCCGGCGGCGCCGGGAAGGTCCCGCTCACGGGCGGTTATGTGACCGAAGAAAATGGTTCCTTCGCGATCGAGGATCCGAACGGTTCCGTGCACTCGTACCCGCCCAGATCGGAATAAATATTTTCGTGCCTTGTAAGCCCGCCTAGCGGGTGATGATATCGGCGCTCCCGCAAGCAGGAGCGCGCCATGGCGACCATCCATCATCAAATTCTGATCGTCGGCGGCGGCGCCGCGGGTATCACCGTTGCCGCGAGCCTGCTCCGTCACCGGCACGGCGAGAATGTCGACATCGCCATCGTCGAACCGTCCGAGGAGCACTACTACCAGCCCGCTTTCACGCTGGTCGGCGCCGGCGCTTACGATCTCGACGCGACGCGCAAGACCGAAGCCGGCGTGATGCCCACGGACGTGTCGTGGATCAAGGATGCGGTCACCGGCTTCGCGCCCGACGCCAATGCCGTCACGCTCGCCTCGGGCCGTACGGTCTCCTACGACTACCTCGTCGTCTGCCCGGGGCTTCAGTTGAACTGGGGCGCGATCAAGGGCCTGCGGGAATCGCTGAACCACGGCGGTGTGTGCAGCAACTATTCACCGCAGACCGTGGAATACACCTGGGAATGTCTGCAGGCGCTGAAGCCGGGCGCGAAGGCGTTGTTCACGCAGCCGCCGATGCCGATCAAATGCCCGGGCGCGCCGCAGAAGGCCGCCTACATGGCCGCCGACTATCTGAAGCGCAAGGGTATTCGCCGGTTCGTGGACGTGAAATTCCTGACCCAGACGCCGGCCATCTTCGGCGTGCCGTTTTACGCGCGCGAATTGGTGAGGATCGCCGCCGCGCACGGCATCGATGTGAAGTATCAGCACAACCTGGTTGAGATCGACGGCGCCGCGAAGATCGCGACGTTCGAGATCCTGGCCGGGGATCAGCAGGGCCAGCGCCTTCAGCTGCCCTTCGACATGATCCACGTCACGCCGCCGCAAAGCGCGCCGGACTTCGTGAAGGCGAGCCCGCTGGCCAACGCCGCCGGCTTCGTCGACGTACACCAGAACTCGCTGCAGCATGTGAAGTTCAAGAACGTCTTCGGCCTGGGTGACGCCGCCTCGACCGCGAATTCGAAAACCGCCGCCGCGATCCGCAAGCAAGCGCCCGTGGTGGTGCGCAACCTGTTCCACCTGATTGGCGGCGGCGCGGTGGAAGAGGCCTACGACGGCTACGCCTCCTGCCCGTTGACCACAGGTTACACCAAGGTCCTCATGGCGGAGTTCATCTACGGCGGCAAACCGACGCCGACTTTGCCGTTGAACCCGGCGCGCGAAAACACGGCGAACTGGCTGATCAAAAAGTACGCCCTGCCGCGCCTGTATTGGGACTACATGCTGAAGGGCCGCGAAGCCTTCCCCGGTCACAACACGGCGTTCGTCGATCCGGGAGCATAGCAACCCCGCCGGAATCCTGGCACTCTGCCGCCCAACGCCAATTGGCTTTGGGAGGGGTCATGAGACGTGCCGCCGCGCTTTCGGCTATTGTCGCTTTTGTGCTCGCAAGTGCAGCAAGCGCCGCGGAGGATGGACCTCCGCCCTGGGCCTATCCGGTCAACCCTCCCGCCGCGAAACCGGCCGCACCGCCGCCGCCGGATACGACGCCGAAAAGCGTACCGGGCAGCGACGTCAAGCTGACCCTCGCCGAGATCCGCGACCTTTCGCGCGGCGTGCCGGACTGGCATCCGGGCGATCATCCGCCGATGCCCGAAGTGGTGGCAAAGGGCCGCGCCGGCGGCGTGCTCGCTTGCGGCTACTGCCATCTCGCCACCGGCATGGGCCGGCCCGAGAACTCAAGCCTCGCCGGATTGCCGGTCGATTACATCGTGCAGCAGGTGCGCGACTTCCGAAATGGAACGCGCAAAAGCTCCGTCGCCGCCATGGGCCCACCGGCGAACATGGTCGCGCTGTCCAAGGTCAGCAATGACGAGGAAGTGCGCATCGCCGCCGAATACTTCGCCGCGTTGAAGCGCGGTCCGTGGATCCGCGTGGTGGAAAGCGCCACCGTGCCGAAGACGCGTGTCACCGGTTCCATGCTGGTCACCGACGGCGATGAAAAGGAGCCCATCGGCACGCGCATCATCGAAGTGCCGGAAGACCGCGCGCGCACCGAGCTGCGTGACCCGCGCGCGGGTTTCGTCGCCTACGTTCCGCCGGGCAGCATCAAGAAGGGCGAGGCCTACGTGAAGACCGGCGGCGGCAAGAGCGCCGCCTGCACGGCCTGTCACGGCACGGATCTCAAAGGCCTCGGCCCCATCCCGGCGTTGGCGGGCCGTTCACCGAGCTACATTGTGCGCAGCCTTTATGATCTGAAGCACGGTTCACGCGCGGGCGCATGGAGTCCGCTGATGAAGGATGCGGTCGCGCCGCTCACCATCGACGACATGGTGAACATCGCGGCCTACGCCTCGTCCTTAATTCCTTGATCCTTATCGCGCGCGGGCATCAGCCCGTGTTTGCGCAAGAGATTGCGGAGCTGGTGATAACCGAGGCCGAGACGCTTCGCGGCGGCCCGTTGATTGTGACGGGCCTCGCGCAGCGCGCGCGTCAAAAGGGTGCTTTCATAGGATGCGACGGCGGCGCGGAAATCATCAGGCAGAACGATCGGCGCCTCGGCCGGCGCTGGAGTGGCCGCGTTGGCCACCGACTGCGGTGTCTGGGGCCGAAACGGCGACGCAAAGGGATCGAACACAATGCGGTCGATGGGCATGTCGCGGTCGAGCCATGAGGCGACCGCACGTTCGACCACGTTCTTCAGCTCGCGCACATTGCCGGGCCACGCATAGTCCTCGAGCGCGACGCGCGAGCCGGTGCTGAAACCCTGAAAGACTTCCCAGCCAAGATCGGCCGCCATCGCGCGTCCGAAATGTTCGGCCAGCAATTCAATGTCGCCTGCACGCGCGCGCAGCGGCGGCAGCGTAAGCACGTCGAACGCCAGCCGATCGAGCAAGTCTTCGCGGAAACGCCCGGCGCGCGCTTCGGCGGGAAGGTCGCGGTTGGTCGCCGCGACCACACGCACGGACACGGACACTGTTTCGCTGCCGCCGAGACGTTCGAACTCGCCGTATTCGATGACGCGCAGCACTTTCTCCTGCACCGCCAGCGGCGCGTTGCCGATCTCATCGAGGAACAGCGTGCCGCCGTCGGCGAGTTCAAAGCGGCCCAAGCGGCGCTTGGCGGCGCCTGTGAACGCGCCGGGCTCCACGCCGAAGAGTTCGGCTTCGAGCAGCGTCTCGGGCAGCGCCGCGCAGTTGAGCTTCACCAGGGGGCCCGACCAGCGGCGCGACAGGAAGTGCACGCGCGCGGCCGAAAGCTCCTTCCCGGTTCCGCGCTCGCCGATGATAAGGAGGGGGCGATCAAGCGGCGCCACTCGTGAAAGGTGGTCCAAGTGGCCCAGAAAGGCCGAGGATTCGCCGAGAGGAGCTGGGAGATTCACAGTTCGCGATTTCCGCTAAATTGTTGTGTATTTTTCTCACTTATTACTGTTTTTCGCAATACGGCCTGATCGAGACCGCAAAAAACAGCAATAAATCCAATAAGATACAGCTAAGGTTAAGCTTGGCACGAGAGTTGCAAAAGTTGGGCCATAGTCACTTCGGAGGACCCAATGGGGATCTTTTCTCGGCTAACGGACATCGTGAACGCCAACATCACCGCCCTGCTCGACCGGGCGGAAGATCCGGCGAAAATGATCCGTCTGATCATTCAGGAAATGGAAGACACGCTGGTCGACGTGCGCTCGGATGCGGCGCGCCTGATCGCGGACCGCAAGGAGATTCGCCGCCGCGTCGGCCGCCTGGCCGATGCCGCCGATGAATGGACCAAACGCGCAGAACTCGCGGTGACCAAGGAACGTGAAGACTTGGCGCGCGCCGCGCTGGTGGAGCGTTCAAAAATTGCCGACCTGGTCGCGCTTTTGGAGCGCGACGACGAAGCGCTCAAGGAGCGCATGACGGAACTCGACGCCGATATCGGCCACCTACAGACCAAACTTGCCGAAGCCAAGGCCAAGCAGGCGGGCCTGCTCGCCCGCGCCCAGACGGCCAACGCGCGCTTCGCGGTGCGCGAGCATCTCTACAACGGCCGCGTGGACAATGCGGTCGCGCGCTTCGATCAGGTCGAGCGCAAGCTGGACGAAATGGAAGGCCGCGTCGAGGCGTTCGACCTTGGCGGCGGGAGCGCGACGTTAGCCAACGAAATCGCCTCTCTTGAAGCCTCGAGCAAGATCGACGACGATCTCGCCAAGCTGAAGGCGGGGATGGGCCTGGGGACTCAGGCGGGAGATAAGACATGAGCCGCCAAAGACGAAAGTTTTATCTCGATAAGCAGAACGGCAAGATTTTCGGCGTTTGCGCCGGTATCGCCGACTACTTCGATTGGGATGTGACGATTGTCCGCGTGCTGTGCGTGGCCGGTACGATCATTGCCGGCGGCTGGCCGATCGTCGTCTACCTCGTTGCGGCGTGGATGATCGAAAACAAACCCGCCGGCGGCACCTATGAGGAAATGCGCGCGAGCATCGACGACACGCGCCGTGAGGCTGAATACCGCCGGCCGGCGGGTGCGTGGCGTTTCACGGACGTGAAGTCGCGCTTCGACCGCGTCGAGAACCGGCTACGCACGCTGGAGAACGTGGTGACCTCGCGGGAATTCCAGATGGACCGCGAGCTTAGGGGACTGGGGCGCGTCTAACGCGCCTGAAGAAGGGATACGTGGGTGATGGACTTCAATGAGCTCGTTCCGCTAGCTCCGTTCTTGATGGTGGTCGCGATCGTGTGGATCGTGTTCCACTACCGGAGGCTCAATCGTACCGATAAGAGCGTGTCAGGCGAGGAGCAGCAGATGATGGAACGCATGGTCGGGCTTCTTGAGAAGATGGAAGGCCGGATCGCAACCCTCGAGAAGATCCTCGACGCCGAGGACCCACGCTGGCGCGAGAAAGTGCCGCCCACCCAGCATTTGTAGGTCTCAAAAGCCCCTCAATCGCCCCTTCGGCCCGGCCAAACGGTTTCGGGCCGAATTGGTATTTCACCTTCGCGGCTGTGGATGCTAGGGTAGCGCCTCGCGGAAAGGTTGCTTATCTTTCCGTGGCAATCTGCTTCCCAGTTGAGACCTCACCGCGCGATGAAAAAGTTCGATAAAGACAAGCTCTCGGACGTCGATGTTTATCTTGGCGAACCGAACGAGCAGGTGCGCGAAAGCATGCGCGCGATGATGCGCGGCGAAGGTTTCCGCAAGACGCGTACGTTCGCGCGCATGGACGACCTGTTGAACGCGATCAAGGAATCGCCGCCGGATCTGCTGATCGCCGCCGACGACATAGACGCCTCGCTGTTCGACACCATCCGCAACATCCGTCATTTCAAGATCGGCCGCAATCCGTTCATCATGGTGACGCTGATGGTGCGCGCCGAGAGCGACGAAGCGGTCAAGAAAGCGATCATGGCGGGCGCCGACGACGTGATGATCAAGCCGGTCTCGCCGGGCAAGCTGCTCGAGCGCATCGCGCACATCACGATGAACCGCCTGCCCTTCATCGCCACCACCGATTATGTCGGCCCCGAGCGCCGCAAGCCAGGCGGCGACCGCCCGTCGAAAATCCGCCAGCTCAACGTCGTGAACACTTTCAAGGCCAAGCTCGAAGGCCGCCGCATGTCGCAGGCCGAACTCGCGCGCGAGGTCGAAGGCAACATGAACGAAGTGATGGCCGCGCGCCTGGACAGCCACGGCCTGAAGTTGGGCTGGATCTGCGGCCTGATTCTGAAAGCCTATGAAGAAAAGCAGATCAACAAGGAACTCGAAGAACGTTTGCTCATCCTGGTGAGCGTGCTGGAAGACGCCGCGCGCACCGCGCGGGTCCTGGGCGAACCCGAACTGGCGCAGATCTGTACGCAGATGGCGCGCGAGGTCGAGGAACTGACCGAGAAGTACGAGAACCCCACCGACCACGCGCTGTCGACCATTCGCAAGCTCACCAAGGCGTTCGAACTCGCCAAGGTCGCGAAAATGGGACCCGCGCCGCATCAGCAGGCTGAAGCCGCAGCGGCCGCCGCCGCGCAAACCGTTACGGGCTGATCGCCGCCACTCCGACCGGCTGCCGCTTGCGTCCCCAATCGCCCGGCGGCCCGTCGAACACGCCCGCGCATGCAGCGCCGCAACTGTTGCAAGCGCCGGCGCCGTCCAGATTCCACTGCGTGATCTCATACCAGTCGCGGCCGATGGCGACCGCGCCGCAGGCGTGGCACAAGGTGCTGCCGCCCACTTCGTCGTGGATGTTGCCGGTGTAGACATAGCGCAAGCCCGCGCCGCGCGCGATCTCCCGCGCCCGGTGCAAAGTTTCGGCAGGTGTACGCGTTTTGTCGCGCATACGGTAATCGGGATGGAACGCCGAAAAGTGCAAGGGCACCGTTTCGTCGAGTTCAGCGGCCACCCAATCGGCGAGACGTTTCAATTCCTCGGGGCTGTCGTTCTCACCGGGGATGAGAAGCGTCGTCAGCTCTATCCAACACGGCGTTTCGTGATGCGCGTATTTGATCGTCTCGAGCACCGGCGCAAGCTGACTGCTGCAGAGGCGCTCGTAGAAATCCTCGGTGAATCCCTTGAGGTCGATGTTCGCCGCATCCATGTGGGCGTAGAACCCGCGGCGCGCCTCCGGCTTCATGTAGCCGGCGGTGACGGCGACCGAC
Organism: Rhodospirillaceae bacterium; assembly: GCA_041919675.1. Taxonomy (GTDB): domain Bacteria; phylum Pseudomonadota; class Alphaproteobacteria; order Rhodospirillales; family Rhodospirillaceae; genus SHVO01. The sequence goes on from JAYRTJ010000031.1 coordinate 7,965, forward strand.
TTCAAACCGAGGGCGCGGCAAGCTTTCGCCGTATCGACCGCGTATTCCATGAAGATCACGGGATCATTGTAGGTAAAAGCGACCGACCGGCAGCCCGCGATTTTCGCCGCTTCGGCAATGCGTTCGGGCGGCGCTTGATCCATAAGCGTGTCCATCTCGCGCGACTTCGAGATGTCATGATTCTGGCAGAACTTGCATGTGAGGTTGCAGCCCGCCGTTCCAAAACTCAGGATCGGCGTACCCGGAAGAAAGTGATTGAGCGGCTTTTTCTCGACCGGATCGATGCAAAAGCCCGACGAGCGGCCATAGGTCGACAGCACCATCGTGTCGCCGGCGCGACCGCGCACGAAACACAAGCCCCGCTGCCCGTCGTGAAGTTTGCACTCGCGCGGGCAGACGTCGCACTGCAACCGGCCATCGGCGAGTTTGGTCCAACAGCCGACGGCCGGCCCCGGTATCTTTTCGGCGGCCACGGCATTTGGAGCGATTGCGGAGGTCCTATCCATTCATCATATATTGTAGCCGAGCCGCCGGTCCGCGAGGAGGCGCGCCGCACCTTAAAGGAAATTCGTCATGGCTCACGGCACAGCGACGACGCGGCCGGCCGCCCTCGCCGGAACCTTCTATCCGGCGGACCCGGATGGGTTGCGCACGACGATTGCGGGCTTCCTCGCCGGGACGGGGCCGCAGGTCCATGGCCTGCCCAAAGCCCTCATCGTTCCACATGCGGGCTACATCTATTCCGGCGCCGTCGCCGGCAAAGCCTACGCGCTTCTGAACGGCCGCGCGGCCGGCATTCGCCGGGTGGTGCTGCTCGGACCGACCCACCGCGTTTACGTGCGCGGCCTCGCGGCGCCGAAATCAGCCCGGTTCGCAACGCCCCTGGGCGACGTGGCGATCGACCGCGCCGCCCTCGAGAGTCTGAAAGACTTGCCGCAAATCGTGTTCAACGACGACGCCCATGCGCTGGAACACAGTCTCGAGGTCCAGCTCCCATTCCTGCAGCGTATCGCGCCCGACGCCGCGTTGGCGCCGCTGGCGGTGGGCGACACGAACCCGCGCGCCGTCGCCGAGGTGCTGGCAAGATTCTGGGATGACCCCGAAACCGTGATCGTCATCAGCTCCGATCTCAGCCACTTCCACAGTTACGATGACGCCAAACGCCGGGACAGCGCGACAGCCACCAGCATCGAACACCTCGCCGGCGACGAGTTGTCGGGAGACCGCGCTTGCGGCTTCCTGCCGATCGCCGGGCTTCTCGCCTTGGCAAAAAAGAATGGAGCGCGCATCGAGCGCGTCGATCTGCGCAATTCCGGCGATACCGCAGGGCCGCGGGACCGTGTGGTCGGCTACGGCGCCTGGGCGATCTACGAGGCGTCCAAATGAACGACAGTGAACGCGCGGCCCTTCATGGCGAGACATTGTGCCGGGTCGCGGCAAACGCGATGCGCTACGGGCTCGAACACAATGCCGCACCCATCATTTCCGCCGCCGGCTTCCCCGAGGCGCTGCGCGTGCCGCGCGCCAGTTTCGTGACTCTTGAGGAGAACGGCGAACTGCGCGGATGCATCGGCTCGGTCGCCGCCCGGCGGCCTTTGGTGGAAGACGTCGGCGAGAACGCCTATGGCGCCGGTTTCCGGGATCCACGCTTTCGCCCCATCGAGGAGCGCGCCTGGAACCATCTTACGGTCGCAATCAGCGTCCTCGGCGCCTTCGAGACGCTGACCTGCGCCGACGAGAACGAGCTATTCCGCCAGGCCCGCCCCGGGATCGACGGCTTCGTGATCAGCGCCGGGGGCCACCGTGGGCTTTTCCTACCGCAGGTTTGGGACACATTGCGCACGCCCCGTGTTTTTTTTGACACATTACGCGAGAAGGCGGGACTGCCGAGGCACTACTGGTCTCCTCAACTTCGCATTGAGCGGTTCACGGTGACTTCTATTCCGAAACGGGCCGTCAGCGATCTCGCAGCGGTTTAAAATCCGCCGGATCGGCTTGCGCCCTGAGGCTCAATCGCAGAAGATGCTGACTCGAAAGCGACGGATAACCCGCCGCTCTTTCGCTGCAGTGCATCATGGCCAATTTAGATCGTGACAACCTCAAGAAGGCCACCGTCTATATTGGCGAAACCAACTATTACGAACGCAATAAGCTGCGCGACATGTTTCTCGCGCAGGGATTGAAGCAGGTTGTGTGTCACGCGACGATCGATAGCCTGCGCGGGTTGATCACCGAAGTGCCGCCGGATCTTTTAGTGCTGGCCGATAACTTCGATCCCGGCATCTACACCCTCGTGCGCGATATCCGATTTCAACGGCTGGGCGACAATCCCTTCATGCTGATCAGCATGCTCGTGTCGGCCAACCGGCGCGAAGCGCTCGATCTCGCGATCGAAGCCGGCGTGGATGACATCATCATCAAACCGGTGGCCGCCGACCGGATTCAGGAGCGCTTAAAGCTGGTCACGTTCCATCGCCGTCCCTTCATCGCCGTAGAGGGCTACGTCGGCCCCGAGCGCAAGGCTGAAGACCGGACTTCGGGCATAAAGCGCTTTCCCGTGGTCAATACGCTGCTCGAAAAGGTCAACGGGCGCGAAATGGACAAGCTGGCGCTGAAAGCCGCGGTGGAAGGCTCGCTGCAAAAAGTGCTGCAGGCGCAGCTCGATTCGCAAGGCTTCCGCTTGGGCGAGGTCTGCGAGCGTCTGGTCGAGGCTTACGATACCCAAATGATCGGCGAGGAAGTGCAGACCGACCTGCATACCTTGGCCGGCGTGCTGCGCGACGCGGCCAAGGTGGCCGACAAACTTAAGGACGCGCAGCTGTCGCAGCTCTGCGAATCCCTGGCCACCAACGTCGACGGCATTGCCGATCATTACGACGAACCGTCATCGGTGGAAATCGACCTGATCCGCAAGGTGACAGCGGCGTTCAGCATGGCGATGAAGCCGCCCGGCACGGCGAACGTCGCCTAAGGCGAAAAACGCCGACGCGCTCAAGCGTGCCAGTTGGCGACGAGAAACTCGGAAATTTCAGGCTTGATGTTGTACCAGCGGGCGTCGTTCTTGCTGGCATCGATGACAACCAGCTTGTCGTCCATGTTCATCGCCGCCCAGACCTTGTTGCCCACATACTGGGCATCCAAATCGCCGTGAATATAGAACGTGTGCCTGTTGATGCGGGCCCAGGCGCAGCCGAAGCCTTCGATCGTGTGCGCGATCCGGTCATCCCCCTTCTCCGGGCGAAGAAGCTCAAAAGCGACAAAGATATTGCGCGGCTGTCCCATCGTTTCCCCGGACGAGTTTTACGTCTGTATGTTGGCCTGAGGTCGTTTTTTTCCAACTTTTTCACGTAAAAACATACACTTATTGGAAAACAGCCGAAGCTTCGACCGCCACGTTAAAACCGTAACAGGCGAAAATTGAAGCTTGGTTAAGGCTCGCTTCTATCTGGTAGACGCCGGATCAGCCCCTCGGCCGCGCGCTCCGCCTTGCATACCCCGGCGAATCACGGGCTTGGGAGGATCATCACAAGGTTGCCGTATTCGCCGGTGTTATTGCTATAAGGTGCGCCGCGGTCAGCCTCCCGGGCCGACCGCTATTCCATACCTTGGGCCAGCCCATACGGGCCGGCCTGGGGTTTTCTTTCGTCAGGGGGATGAGTTGATGTCCGGCCGCGCTACCACGTTCAAGAAGTTTGGGTCTTACCTCGCGCTGGCAACGGCCGTGTCCTCCCTGACGGTAAAAGTCGCCCATGCGGGCGATCTCACCATCTCGACCGCGCGCACCACCTCGGCTTCGACCCTTGCCGGCGACGGCAGCGGCCCCGGGGACATCATTGTCGAGTCAGCCGGCAGCATCGCGGTCTCCGATCCGTCGATCATCACGCTCAACAGCAACAATACGATCACCAACCGCGGCACGCTCGACACCACGGCCGAGCAGAATGCCAGCGGCATCCTGGTCGACCTGTCGCAGAACCGTACGGGCAATGTGCAGAACTTCGGGCAGTTGACCGTGCAAGGCCCGCAGACCGGCAGCGCGCTTCTGAATTCGCCGGTCAACAACGCCGGCATCCGCGTGTCCGGCCCGGGCACGTTCACCGGCGCGGTGACCAATGACGTGGGCGGGGTCCTCGGCGTCGCGGGCAACGGCTCCGCCGGGATCGCGATCGAATCCACCCTGATCGGCGATCTGACCAACAATGGCGTGCTCAACGTGGCCGGGGCGGATTCCTACGCCATCAAGACCACCGGCCACATCATCGGCAACTTCAATTCCAGCGGCGCCATCACCGCGACCAATACGAATGGCGTGGGCGTGTATATCGGCGGCGGCATCGAAGGCGCCTACGTCCACAGCGGCACCATCACGGCCGGCAATCCCGAACAGCTCGTCAGCCCGGACGGCATTCGTATCGAGCGCACCGCGCCGCTGCCCGCCAAAGCGGGCGTTTGGGTGGCCTCCAGCCTCACCGACGGTTTCGGCATCGCCGGCAACGGTTACACCATCGCGCAGCAGCAGGTGGACGCAACCGCCGCCGCCGCGCTGCCCATCGACGCCACCATCGACACCTACGGCCCCGGCTCCGCGGTGCTCATTTCGCAAGGCGGCCCGAGCGGCCCGCAGAACATCGTGATCGGACGGCGCGGCGACAACGAATACTCGTTCATCAACCAGGGTATCCTGACGACCTCGGGCGCCATCGCGGGCACGAATGCCGTCACCATCAACATCGAAGGTCAATCGATCGGCGGAACGGTTTACACGACGACACTGACCAACGGCTTCTCCAATGCCGGCGGCGACATCAATTCCTACGGCCTCGACGCCACGGCGACCGGCATCCGCATCGGCAATTACACGACCGTCCCGACCGTCAACAACAGCGGCGACATCAACGTCATCACGACCGATTCAACGACCAACACCGCGACCGGCGTGGTCGGCACCAAGGGCGGCAGCGCCTACGGCATCGTGATCGAAAGCGGTGCGCAGGCGCGCACGGTTCTCAACAGCGGCAAGATCACCGCGATATCCGACGGCGGCGCATCGAGCTCCTATGGCATCGTCGACCGTTCGGGTTCCGTCGTCACGTTCGGCAACGCGGGCGACATCACCGCCACGCTCGCCACCGGCAGCACGGGTGAGAAAATCGCCATCGACTTCCGCGCCAACACCGCGGGCACGGCGTTCAACAACACCGGCAACATCACCGGGAACGTGCTGCTGGGCGGCGGCTACCAAGCCCTGACCATGAGCGGCACGGCCAAGATCGACGGGACGGTTACCTTCCAGTCCGGCGCATCGAAGGCCGGCGCAAGCGTTGTCGACCTGAACGGCGGCACGATCACGGGGCGCATCAACCTCGGCAACGGCAACGGCGGCATTACGCTCGCCGGCGCGTCGGCCAAGGGCGGCTTCACGATGGGCACGGGCACGCTTGCCAACATCACCGTGTCCTCGTCCGAAGTTTCGCTGCTGTCGGCCGGCCCCCTGCGCACCGAAAGCGCGCAGTTCATCAACGGCTCGCGCATCAACTTCGACATTTCCGGAAATTCCGGCGCGCCGCTGTTGTCCGCCAACGGCAATGTCACGATCTCGGGCGACACCAAACTGGTGACCACGATCACCGGCATTCTGGAAGGCCGCCAAGTTTACAACTTGATCGACGCCGGCACCCTGACTTTGGGCGCGCCGCTCGCCCAGATGTCGGAAGTTCCGGTCTCGTACATGAACAATATCGCGTTCGGCCTCGCGCCGAACGATCCGACGACCCTGCAGCTGACGGTCGAGCGCCGCAGCGCGGCGGCCCTGGGCCTCGGCCCGAACATGACGGCGATCTACGATTCGCTCGCCCCCGCGCTCAATCAGGACTCGCCGGTGGCCACGGCGCTTTCGGGCCTCGCCACCCAGGCGGACTTCAATGCCGGCCTCAAGCAGCTGATGCCCGACAGCAGCGGCGCGGTGCTGCAGACGGCGCTGTCGTCCGCCGATGCCACGAGCGGCATGATCCGCCGCCGGCTGCTCGGCGTCGCGAAGGGCGGCGCGCCGGACCACTCACGCGGCGATATCGCGAGCTTCTGGGTGCAGGCGCTGGGCAACTATGGGGATCAACAGGGCAAAGGCGAACAGAACGGCTTCTCGTACTGGGGCCTCGGGATCGCGCTTGGCGCCGATTTCCCGATCGACCGCAGCGGCAACACCACGGCCGGCGTCAGCTTCGTCGAGTCCTGGCACTCGGTGAGCCTGAACGTCGCGACGCATTCGCCGGTGCAGTTCTACAGTACGCAGTTGCACGCCTACGCCCACCACCAGAGCGGCAACCTTTATGTGCAGGGTCTCGCGGGCGGCGCGTACAACACCTACGATCAGCCGCAACGCGCGGTCACTTTCGGCGGCCTCGACCGCAAGGCTATCGGCAAATGGAGCGGCTTCCAATACGACGGCAGCGTTGAAGCCGGTTACCTATTCCGTAGCGGACTTTATGAATTCGGCCCTTATGGCCGCGTGTCGTACCTGAACATCAAGGAAAACGCCTACACCGAAACCGGCGGCGGCGCGGGCGTGAACCTCGCGGTCGATGACCGCAAGGGTGACTCGCTGCGCGGCACGGCGGGCTTCGCCGTCAACCGCAACATTCCGCTGTCCTACGACAGCTACATCGAAGCCCAGCTGCGCGGCGGTTATACGCGCGAATTCATCAATGACCCCGTGAGCGTTTCAGCGCGCTTCGCCTCCGGCGGCCCAACGTTCACCAACCTCGGCAATGTGTGGGGCCAGAACCGCATGACCGCGGGCTTCGGCGTCGCGCACAAAGACAGCTATTCGTCGGTGAGCCTCGATTACGACGCCGAAGTCGCTTCGGGCTTCTTGTCGCACACCGCGGCCGTGACTATCCGGTTCCGCTTCTGATGAACCGTTTCGCTCTTTTCGCCTTCGCGGGCATTGTCGTCCTCGCCGTCGCGGCGTGCGGCGGCGGACGGCGCGGGGCGATGGAGCGGGATGAAAGCATGGTGGTGGCGCAGCGCGCGGACGGCACGAGCGTCGCCGTGCGCCCGGGACGCGATCCCAACGGCGCGTACATCCAGGCCACCGAGTTCAAGGCCAAAGGCGATTGCGCGACGGCTGTAAAACTACTGCGTCCCGTCGCGCGGCTGGGCCCGGGATACGAGAACGCGCAGACCGCGCTGGGCGAATGTCTTTTGGAAAACGCCGATGAGCGCGACGAAGGCGTCACCTGGATCACGCGCGCCGCCGACGCCGGTTGGCCGGAAGCGCAGGCCTCGCTCGCGTTTCATTTCGGCGGCGATTCACCGGCACACAACGGCGAAGAAGCGGCCTATTGGCTGGCGCTCTATGACGCCAATCCCAACAAGGCCCGTGTCGCCTTCGTCGCGCCGGACCCAAAGCGCATGAGCGCGGTACGCGTCGCGCTGACGGATGCGGAAATAGCCGCCGGCGCGAAACGCGCGGCAAGCTGGCAACAAAAACTATGGATCCCGCCGGCCCCCGCCGAGGGCGATACCCCGGGACTGCGGCCCGAAGGACGCGAACGCGGCGGATTCCGCGGTCCACCGCCGCTTCTTTAGAACATGCCCTAGCCCCGTATGGGGCATTCGCGCTATAGCCGGGAACCAATGATTTCCGGATCCCGCGTGTCATGCCGCTGACGCTTTACAATACGCTGAGCCGCCGCAAGGAGCTCTTCACGCCCGCCGACCCGAACCGCGTCACCATGTATGTGTGCGGTCCGACGGTGTACGGCTTCACCCATGTCGGCAACGCGCGTCCCGCGGTGATTTTCGATGTGCTGTACCGCATGCTCAAGGACCGCTACCCGCTGGTGGTCTATGCGCGCAACATCACGGACGTGGACGACAAGATCAACGCGGCAGCCAAGAAGGACAGCGTACCCATCGACGTGATCACGTCGAAGTTCGCCAAGATTTGGCATGAGGACATGGGCGCGTTCAACGTGCTGCCGCCCACCATCGAACCGCACGCGACGCAGCACATCCCGCAGATGCTGCGCATGATCCAGGACCTGATCGACCGTGGCCACGCTTATGCCGTGGAAGGCCACGTCCTGTTCCATGTACCGAGCTTCGAGAAGTACGGTTCGCTGTCGGGCCGCAACCGCGACGACATGATCGCGGGCGCGCGCGTGGAAGTCGCGCCTTACAAAAAGGATCCCGCCGACTTCGTGCTGTGGAAGCCTTCGACGCCGGATCTTCCGGGCTGGGACAGCCCCTGGGGCCGCGGCCGTCCCGGCTGGCATATCGAATGCTCGGCGATGATCGACGCGCACCTCGGCGAGACCATCGACATCCATGGCGGCGGGCATGATCTGATTTTCCCGCACCATGAGAACGAGCTGGCGCAGAGCACTTGCGCTCATGGGGGAAAGCGGTTTGTCGGCATCTGGATGCACAACGGCTTCCTGACCATGAACCGCGAGAAGATGTCCAAATCCGTGGGCAACATCATCAGTTCGAACGAAGCGCTCAAATCCACGCCGGGTGAAGCGTTGCGCTGGGCGATCCTGTCGGCCCATTACCGCCAGCCGCTGGATTGGTCGGATGATTCCACCTCGCAGGCCAAGCGGACCCTGGACCGTCTGTACGGCGCACTCGATCAGGTGGCCGACCTCGAAGCGGCGGACGAAGATCCGCCCGAAGCGTTCGTGGCCGCGCTAGAAGACGATTTGAATACGCCGGCCGCGATGGCGGAAGTCTCGGCGCTGGCGCGCGCGCTCAACTCAAGCACGGATGCGGCGGAGAAAGCGAAGCTGAAAGGCCAGTTGCTGGCCGCCGGCGCGCTGATGGGCGTCTTGCAGCAGAAACCCTCCGACTGGTTCGCGGCGGCGCCCAAGGCGAAACTGGTGGATGTCGGCGAAGTCGAGCGCCTGATCGCGGCGCGCAACGAAGCGCGCAAGACGCGCGACTTCGCCGAAGCCGACCGCGTTCGCGCCGCGCTCGATGCCCTCGGCGTCCTGATCGAGGACCGCGCCGACGGCACCAAATGGCGGATGAAGGAATGAACGTGTCGCCCGCCACCGCCCGCTCCATCGCCATGCTGGAAAAGCTGGTGGCGTTCGATACGGTCTCACGCAACTCCAACCTCGCCTTCATCGCTTTCGTTCAGGATCTTCTGAACGCGCACGGCGTCGAAAGCCGCCTCGTCTACAACGACGAAAAAACCAAGGCCAATCTGCTGGCCACCGTAGGCCCCAATGTCGCCGGCGGGGTCGTCCTGTCGGGCCATACGGACGTCGTTCCTATCGACGGCCAGGACTGGCACACCGACCCGTTCAGCGTCGTCGCGAAGGACGGCCGCCTCTACGGGCGCGGCACGGCGGATATGAAGTGCTTCCTGGCCATCGCGCTGGCCGCTCTCGACGAGATGAAGGCGGCCGCGCTGAAAACGCCGCTGCATTTCGCCTTCTCCTATGACGAAGAGGTCGGATGCGCGGGCGTGCCGTCGCTGATCCGCCTTCTGAATAAGGAACTTCCGGCGCCGCGCGCGGTGATCGTGGGCGAGCCGACCGACATGAAGGTGGTGAGCGCGCACAAAGGCATCACCGGCGTGCGCACCATCGTGACCGGCCATGAGTCGCATTCCTCGCAGACCCACCGGGGCGTCAGCGCGGTGATGATCGCGGCCGAACTCATCTTGTATCTGCGGGGCTTGAGCGAAGAGGCCGCCGCGAAAGGCCCGCAAAACGGCCTCTTCGAGCCGCCGCACACCACATTGACCGCAAACGTGATCAACGGCGGCACGGCGATCAACATCATGGCGGGAAGCTGCGAATTTCAGTGGGATGTGCGCGCGCTGCCGGAAGACGATCCGGACCGCTATATCCGCCGGTTCACGGAACATTGCGCACGCGAGGTGCTGCCGCGTATGCGCGCGATCGCGCCCGGCTGCAACATCGAGACCATCCCCCGCGCCGGAACGCCGGCGTTGAAAGCCGAGCGCGAGTCCGAGGCCGAGCATCTGTGCCGGATGCTGACGGGCGACAACGTGACGCGCGCCGTCGCGTTTGCCGCCGAAGCGGGGCAATTCCAACAGACCGGATTATCGACCGTGATTTGCGGGCCGGGCTCGATCTCGCAGGCCCACCAGCCCAACGAATACATCGAGATTTCGCAGGTCGAGGCGGGCACGAAATTCATGCACGACTTGATCCGCCATCTTTCGCGTTAGCTTGTATCAGTGGCCGGATTTTCTCATCAGACTCTTGCCGGTATCGAATCGCAACGCAAGAAACTGGTAGGTCGCCTGTAGCGCGCGGTCGACTTCCTGACAGCGCACAAGGTTGAGGTTTTCCCACTTGGCGATGACCGGATCCCATTCCATCAACAGGAAATGGAGGGTGTCGCGCGCGTTGCGCACGGCCTTGATGACGTCATCCAGCGACATCAGGGCGCTCATGATGTCGGCTGTTTCCGAGTCGACATGGTTGAGGATGTTTTCAGCCTCGTGCAGGCCACGAAGCATCAGGAGTTTGACGCGGCCGACTTCGGAGGATCCGCGAACATCGGTATAAACCTTGCCCAGTTTCTCAACGTTACTTTGGATTTTCTTGAGCTCGCGGGAGCGTTCGCGCAGCGCTTCGACGTAGCAAATTTCGCGCGCGAGGGTTTCGATGAGGTCGAGCACCTTCTCGACATCCCCAGGCGGGAAGCCAAGCGCCGCGGCGGCTTTGTTGAAAGCGTCCTTCAGGGCCTTCTTGTTCTCGTCCTTGCCGAGGATCTCCTTCAGTTCTTGCTGGCTGGTATACGTGATCGGCCTGCCGCCCATCCACGATAGAAGCTGAACCTGGATCCGGTCGCGGGCAATCTGCTTGTGCTTGCGCGCCACCGTCCATGAGGCGGTGCCGTTCAAAATCTCGTTGGGGATTTCATCACCGGGGCGAATATCGGGCACGTGACGCAGGCCGGCGGCGGCCTGCTCGATGAGCCTGTCGTCGTGACCGCCTTCGGCGATGTAGAAGGTCTTGCGCAAATCCTTCAGCGAGATGTAACCGAGGCCGGCGCCCATCTCGACGGCGAACATCGGCGTCTTGTCTTTGCCCCTGAGGACAAAACAGGCGCCCGGCGCCTGGAAGACCTTGGCCTGAAAATCGAAATGGGTATTGCGAAGAACAGGCTCCTGCGGAGCGCCGGCGCCATCTGGCTTAAGGTCTCGACCCGTCATGGGTGGCCGTTGTGCCTTACTAAAACATCTATTCCGGGGGACATGGCTCGCCGCGCCGAAGCGCACGGACGGCGGCCGCTCTCGCCCTCGTGGACCTCGGCATGACGTCCTTGCGCGCTGCGCGAGCGAAGGCTGGAGCGGGTGAAGGGAATCGAACCCTCGCCTAAAGCTTGGGAAGCTTTCGTTCTACCATTGAACTACACCCGCATTGAACTCCACCCGCATACCCCGCATCGCCCCCTTTAGAGCCTTGCGAGAATTTTAGGCTTTGGTGGCCGTTCATAGCATATAACACCCACAGCGCAAAATAAGCGCCGGGGTTGTGCGCGCCGGCGATTCCGGCGCGAATCCAAGGCGACGCACCCTTAAAATCATGATGGTGGACTCAAGGCGGAGCGCGCGGTGACGGATCCTTGGACAATGGCCTGCGTGACCTACCTCGCCGCGGTGCTGATCTCCCTTTCGGTCATCGACCTCAAGACGGGCTACCTGCCCGACCCGCTCCAGATCGCGCTCGCGCTCGGCGGCGTGGGGGTTCTCCTGGCGGGCTCACCCCTCGATCTATCCTGGGACCTCGCCCTCGCGGGCGCGGCTCTCAATGGGGGCGTCTTCGGGGGCCTGCGCTGGCTGGTGAGCCGGTGGAAAGGCCGGGAGGCTATGGGCCTCGGCGACGTCAAGCTGGCGGCCGCGGGCGGGCTTTGGCTCGGACCCCTCGCCTTGCCTTACATCATGGCCGCCGGAGGCGTTTTGACCCTGATCGGCGCCCTCGCGGCGAGCCTCGTTGTGCGCAAGGCGGTCTGGCGGGGGGAAATGCCGCTCGGCCCAGGCCTTGCGGCAGGAATCCTGGCGTGTTTTATCGCCGGACTGCTTGGTTTTCCGGGCCTTGCTGGGCCCGCCTAGGGGGCGGTCTCCGGCGTGCGGGAGGACGTCTGACACTTCCTTAAGGTGCCCCGCCCCGCCATAGCCCCTAAAGACACCGGACCACGGCTATCTTATTAACTTTCTTGCGTTATTGACGTACAGGTTCGGATTCCAAGAGTCCGGCCAGAGGACGAATTTCGGAACCCGCCATGCCTCAGTCTCCCACATTTTCGCCGGCGCCTGCCGAGGCCTCGCAGTCGTGGAGGAAGGCGCTGCTTCCGGCGGACGCCACGGTCCACGACGCGGCCGCCAACTTGAACGAATCCGGGCTGCAGATCGCCCTGGTCGTCTCGCCCCAAGGGACGTTCGTGGGCACGATCACCGACGGCGACATTCGCCGCGGCCTCTTGCGCGGCCTGGAGCTGAAAAGCCCGGTCGATGCCATCATCCAGCGCGAGGCCATGGTCTCGCCGGTCGACATGCCGCGGGAGACGGTCTTGAAGTTGATGCAGAGCAACCGCATCAGCGCGCTGCCCATCGTCGACGACAAACATCATCTGGTCGGGCTGCACCTCCTGAGCGAGCTGATGGCGCCGAGCCACCGCGACAACGTGATGATCATCATGGCGGGCGGCATGGGCACGCGCCTGCGCCCCTACACCGAGAACTGCCCGAAGCCTTTATTGCCGGTGAACGGCAAGCCGATGCTGGAACACATCATCGACCGGGCCAAAGCCGAGGGCTTCCAGCGTTTTGTGATTTCGGTGCATTACCTCGGCCACATGATCGAGGAGTACTTCGGCGACGGCGCGAATCTCAATATCCAGATCGAGTACCTGCGCGAGAACGAGCCGCTCGGCACGGCGGGCGCCATCGGCCTGTTGCGCCCGCGCCCGAACGCGCCGTTCGTCGTCACCAACGGCGACGTGCTGACGGACGTGCATTACAGCGAAGTGTTGAAGTTCCATACGCGCTCGGACGCAGCGGCGACGATGGCCGTCAGACTGCATGAATGGCAGCATCCGTTCGGCGTCGTGACCACGCGCGGCGTGGACATCGTGGGCTTCGAGGAAAAGCCGATCTCGCGCAGTCATGTGAACGCGGGCATCTACGCGCTGAACCCGGACGCGCTCGATTTCCTGAACCCCGGCGAGCGCTGCGATATGCCGACATTGTTCGGACGCCTGCGCGACGCATCGCTGCGCACTATCGTCTACCCCATTCACGAAGCCTGGGTCGATATCGGCCGCCCCGACGACTACGAAAAACCGCATCGCCGGCCGGACGCCTGAGCGACGACAAGAACATGCCCAAGAAGCGCCTCATCTTCGTCCTCCTGTATTTGAACGGACAGTTCTGCATCAGCCGTAACTTCCGGCTGCAGAAGGTCGGCAACGCCGACTGGCTCAAGCGCAATTACAATTTCTCGAAAGTGTCGCGGTTCATCGACGAACTCGTGATCCTGAATGTCGAAAGCGACAGCATCGACCAGAAGCGCTTCCTGGCCACGGCGTCGAGCATCGCATCGGAAGTGTTCGTGCCGGTTGCGCTGGGCGGGGCGATCCGCGATTTCCGCGACGCCGAGACCTATTTCCACAACGGGGCCGACAAGGTCGTGGTGAACACGCTGCTGTGGCAGAACCCCGCCGTGGTGCGCCAGATCGCGAACGTCTACGGCGAGCAGGCGCTGATGGCTTCCGTCGATTACCGGGGCCTGGAAGGCCCGCGCACGCCGTTCCTGCGGGGCGGCGAAAGTCCGGCCGCGTCCGCGCTGGCGCCTTGGCTGAGCCATGTCGCCAGCCTGGGCGTCGGCGAGATCCTCTTAAACTCGGTGGACCGCGACGGCACCGGCATGGGCCTGGATCTGCCGGTTTTCGGCCTCGTGCCGCCCGAAATCCACCTGCCGTTTGTGCTGATGGGCGGCGTCGGCCGGACCGATCACTTTCAGCCGGGCCTCGAGCTGCCGCGCGTCTCAGGTGTCGCGACCTCCAATCTTTTCGCCTTCATCGGCAAGGGGCTTTCGGCCTCGCGCGCGGCCCTGCTAGAAGCAAACATGAACATGGCGTCTTGGGCCTAATCAGCATGGACCAAGTCTCGATCAACACCGCCTCGGGCCGCGTTTGGAGCACGCTCAGCGTGAACGCGCTGGCCAGCTATGTGCGCGCCCAGATCGGCGCCTTCTTCCCGGACGGTTTTGCGATCCCGCTCGACGCCATGGAAGGCGGCACGGAGCAGGCCCTCGCCGCGATCGCGCGCGGGTGGAAACATATCGCGCTGGCCGGCTATACGCGGGACGGCGAAGGCTCGCTGTCGCACCTGCATAGCGACCGCTACGCCGCCTATCTTTCGCTGCTGGCGCATGCGCTGTCGAAGGCGAACCACAAAGAGATCGCCACGCGCGTTTACCTGCTGAACAAGGCGCTACATGCCTTCGACATGTACCACGAGGTGGAACTGCCGGAGGTGTTCGTTTACGTGCACCCGGTGGGCAGCGTGGTGGGCCGCGCGCAGCTCGGCAATTTCCTATGCATTTACCAAAACTGTTCCATCGGCGGCAGCCCGCGCGAGGGCAGTCTCGATTACCCCGTCCTCGGCAATGGCGTACTGATGTATGCGAAATCGACCATCATCGGAAACTCCACGATCGGCAGCCGCGTCGTGCTCGGCGCCGGAGCCATGGTGGTGAACCGCGATGTGCCCGACGGCGCGCTTGTCGCCGGCACGGCGGTGAAACCGGACAACGCGAACGTTTCCTTCCTCCTTTCAAGAATTTTCCACGGATTCTCCACATGAAAAACCTCTTCTGGTGCACTCGCTGCTTCAACATGTCGACGCGCCCGCGCGTCGAGTTCAGCGCCGAGGGCGTCTGCAACGCTTGCCAATGGTCGGAAGAGAAAAAGACCTTCGACTGGGACTCGCGTAAGAAAGAATTGCTGGCGCTGTTCGACAGGCATCGCCGCACCGACGGACGCTATGACGTGTTGTGCCCCGTGTCGGGCGGCAAGGACGGTTCTTACGTCGCCTACCAGCTCAAGCATGTGTACGGCATGACCCCGCTGTGCATCACGGTGCGCCCGCCCCTGGAGTTCGGCATCGGCAACGAGAACCTGACCGACTTCGTGAATTCCGGTTACGACCATCTGCACATCACGCTCGACACCGACACGATGCAGAAGATCAACCGCATCGGTTTCATCGAGCATGGCCGCCCGCTGTTCGGCTGGACCACCGGCATCCTGTCGGCCGTGATCCGCGCCGCCGCGCTGAACGAAATCGCGCCGATCTTCTACGGCGAAGACGGCGAAATGGAATACGGCGGCTCGACCGAAACCAAATATACGCCGTACTTCTACGTCGATTACATCAAGAAGGTCTACCTGTCGGGCCAGTACGAAAAGACCTTTGGCCAACTGGACCAGAAGAAAATCTATCAGTGGACGTTCCCGGACGAGGACGAGTTGAAGCGCATCGGCGTGTTCAAGACTCACTGGTCGTACTTCGAGGCCTGGGATTCCTACCGCAACTACCTCGTGGCCAAGGAACACTGCGGCCTAAAGGAACATGAAGAGAGCAACTCGGGCACCTTCACCAACTTCGCGCAGAACGACTCATCCCTGTACGCCCTGCACACCTACCTCATGTACCTGAAGTTCGGCTTCGGCCGCGCGACGCAGGACGCGAATATCGAGATCCGCCGCGGCGCGCTGACACGCGAGCAAGCCAAGCCCCTCGTTCAACTCTACGACAACCAGTATCCGGAGCGTCACCTCGAGGAATATCTCGCGTACTACGAGATGACGCGTGAAGAGTTCGATGCCGCGCTCGACCGCAGCGTCAACCGCGAGCTGTTCGAGAAGCGCGATGGCCGCTGGGAACCCCTGTTCGAGGTGCAATAGGCCGCTCGATGGTTTTTGTGATCGACTACGGCGGCGGCAACACCTTCAACTTTCACAAGGTGCTGACGCATCTCTCGGTGCCGTTCAAGGCATCGGCGGACCCGGCTGACCTGGCCGGCGCCCCCATCGCCCTGTTGATGGGTGTCGGTCACTTTGGCGGCGCGATGGAAGAACTGACGCGCCGCGGCTTCGATACGGCTATCAAATCCTACGTCGCGGGCGGCGGGCGCCTCTTCGGTGTTTGTGTCGGCATGCAGATGCTGTTCGAGGGCAGCGAGGAGGCTCCCGGGGTGGCGGGACTGGGCCTTCTTCCCGGGACCTTGCGCAAGTTGACGGCGCGGCCGGACGCACCGGTGCCGCACGTGGGCTTCGACGAAGTGCGCTTCGACAAGCCGTCGCAGATGACCGAAGGGCTCGCGGACGGAACCGCCTTCTATTTCACCCATAGCTTCGCGATGATCGATACACCGCCGAACTGCTGGACCGCGAAATGCGTCCATGGCGGCGCATCCTTTGTCGCCGCGCTCGACGATGGCCGGGTGGGCGGCGTGCAGTTCCATCCCGAAAAGAGCCAGAGCAACGGCATCGCGATGCTGCGCAACGTGCTGGCCCCCTACATGAGCCCGGCATCGTGATTACGCTGGGATACTTCGCCGACGGCCCGTGGTCGCACCGCGCGCTTGAACTGATCGCGGACGATCCGCGCTTCAAGGTGCTGTTCATCGTGCCGCGTTTCGATACGCGCGATCCTGTATTGGCGGAATGGGCCGGGAAGCTCGGCGTGCCGTTCCTGCCTATCGAGAAAGTGAATGCGCCGGATGCAATCGCGGAGCTGGAGAAATTCGGCGCGCAACTGTTCGTTTCGATGTCGTTCAACCAGATCCTCAAGCGCCCTATCCTGGACGCCGCGCCGATGGGCTTCATCAATTGTCACGCCGGCGCGTTGCCGTTCTATCGCGGCCGCAACATCCTGAACTGGGCGCTGATCAACGACGAAAAAGATTTCGGCATCACGGTTCACTATATCGACGAGGGCATCGATACCGGCGACATCCTGGTGCAACGCCTGCTGCCGATCGACGATACGGACACCTATGCCACCGTCCTGAAGCGCGCCATCACGAACTGCGCCGATGTGCTGCATGAAGCGCTGGTGGGCCTTGAGGCCGGAACGCTGCAAGGCCGCGTCCAATCGGAAATCCACCCCGTGGGCAGCTATTTCGGCCGGCGGCGCCCGGGCGACGAATGGATCGACTGGACCTGGCCGAGCCGGCGCGTCTTCAATTTCGTGCGCGCGATCACTCATCCTGGTCCGTGCGCCATGACGCGCCTGGACGGAAAGACGGTGAAAATCGTCACCGCCTGCATGATTCCCAACGCGCCTTCATACATCTGCACGCCGGGCGAGATCGTCGGCGTGACGGCCCAGGGCGTCGCCGTCAAAACCGGTGACAGCACGATCCTTGTCTCGGCCTGGGAAGGCGACGGAGAGCCCGCGCCGGGGCTGAAAATCGGCCGGCGTTTCGCCCTGCGCGGACCCGGCCCCGCATGAAGACCCTGGTCGTCGGATACGGCTCCATCGGCCAGCGGCATACGCGCCTCCTGGAAGAATTGGGATGCGAGACCGCCGTGGTCAGCGCCCGCGACGGCATCTACCCGCGCCGATACGCCACGCTACAGGCCGGTGTCGATGCATGGCGGCCCGATTATGTCGTGATCGCCAACGAGACCTCGGCGCACTTCGGCGCGCTCAAGACCCTCTGCGATCTCGGCTTCAACGGCCGCGTCCTTGTGGAAAAACCGCTCTTCGATGCCGCGCAGCTTCCGCCCGCAGGACGGTTTGCACATGCCGCGGTGGCTTACAATTTCCGCTGCCATCCGTTGATCATCCGCCTGGAACGGGAACTGGACGGCGCGCGCGTATTTGATGCGCATCTGCATGTCGGCCAGTGGCTGCCGGATTGGCGCCCGGGACGCGATTACCGCGCGTCTTATTCCGCACGCCGCGCCGCGGGCGGCGGGGTTCTGCGGGACCTGTCCCACGAGATCGATCTCGCGCTGCACTTCTTCGGGCCGTGGAAAATGCTGACAGCGCGCGGCGGACATTTCAGTACGCTCGAGATCGACAGCGAGGATAGCTTTTCCGTGCTTCTCGACACGTCAGGAGCCCCGGCGGTCCAAATCACCCTCAACTATCTCGACCGTCCCGGGCGGCGCTCCGCCGTCATCAATACCGACAAGGGCATGCTGCATCTCGACCTCGTGCGCGGCCTCTTGCAGAAAGACGGCCGGATGCTGGCCGAACAGCCCGTCGATCGGGATCACACTTACCGCGAACAACATCGCCTGATGATCGACGGCCCCGCCGACAAGCTGTGCACGCTGGCCGAAGGCGCGGCGGTGGTGGAGTTGATCGAAGCGGCCGAACGCGCCAATGCGAGCGCGACCTGGGTAAAAGGACCCGCAGCATGAGCGTTCTTTGCACGATCAACGCCCGCGGCGGCTCGAAAGGCGTCGCGAACAAGAACATCCGCCCGATGCATGGCCGTCCCCTGATCGCCTGGACGATCGAACAGGCGCGCGCGAGCGGGATCGTCGACTTCGTCGCCGTGAGCAGCGATTCCAAGGACATTCTGCAGGCCGCCAAGGACGCCGGCGCCGATCTTCTGGTCACACGCCCGGATGAATTGGCCACGGACCAGGCCGCCAAGGTCCCGGCCATCCGCCATAGCGTTGAGACGGCCGAAGCCCATACGGGCAAGCGGTTTGACGTGCTGGTGGACCTCGACGCCACCTCGCCTCTTCGCATCCCCTCCGATATCGAAGCCTGCATTGAACTCTTGCGGACTAAAAACGCGCCGAACGTGATCACGGCGATGCCGGCGCGCCGCTCGCCCTATTTCAACCTGGTGGAAGTGCACGAGGACGGACGCGTCACGCTGGCCAAGCCGCTGGCGAAACCGGTGGTGCGCCGCCAGGACGCGCCGAAATGCTACGATATGAATGCGTCCATTTACGTATGGCGGCACGACGCCCTGTTCGAGGACCCGGCCATTTTCAAGCCGGAAACCGCGCTTTATATAATGCCCGAAGAACGGTCCATCGACATCGATTCCGAGCTCGATTTCCGGATCGTGGAAATGATCCTTGCAGAAAGACTCCCATGAGCGAACGCCCCTCCTATCAGAAGCGCTTTGACCTCGCGGGCCGCAACGCGGTCATCACCGGCGCGGCCGGTATCCTCGGACGGCGTTTCTGCAACGGCCTCGCCGAATTCGGCGCGAATGTCGCGGTGGTGGATTTGGATAAGGCGGTTGCCGATGAGCTCGCCGCCGAACTCACGAAAGCCCATGGCGTGCGCTGCATCGGCGTTGCCTGCGATATCACCGAACCGGAGTCCGTGCAGAAGATGACGGATACGGTCGTGCGCGAATTCGGCGAGATCCATATCCTTCACAACAACGCCGGCGGCAGCAAACCCACCGCCGACCGTACCAAATACTTCCAGGCGTTCGAGCAGTATGAACTGGAGGAGTGGCGCCGGGTGATGGCCGTGAATATCGACGGTGTTTTCCTCGTCGACCAGGCGATCGGCCGCCGGATGGTGGCGCAAGGCAAAGGCGGGAGCATCATCCATACGGCGTCCATCTACGGCGTCGTTGCCCCCGACCAGCGCATCTATGAGGGCTCGGAGTACATGGGCCGCGCGATGAGCAGCCCGGCCGTGTATTCGGCCGCGAAAGCCGCCGTCGTGGGCCTCACCAAATATCTCGCCACCTACTGGGCCGACAAAGGCATCCGCGTGAACTGCATCACGCCGGGCGGCGTGGAAAGCGGCCAGAACGAAACCTTCAAGAAGAAGTACGGCGCGCGCGTGCCTCTGGGCCGCATGGCCTACGGCGAGGAGATGGTCAATGCCGTCGTGTGGCTGGCTTCGGACGCCTCGTCCTATGTCACCGGCCAGAACATCCTGATCGACGGGGGACTGAGCGCTTGGTAACCCGTTCCCCGATCGTTTATCTGCCGATCGAATTCGGCTCGCGCGAGTTCGACAGCAAGGCGCTGCTGGCCACGGTGCTGGCCACGCGCGGCTATGCCGTCGTCATCGGTCAGCAATGGCTGTTGTACAACAACATGCGCCAGCTGCCGGCCGGCACCGTGCTGTTCAAGAGCTTCAATAATATCCATCACCCGGCAATGATGGCGGCGAAAAAGGCCGGCCACCGCGTCATCATTCTCGAGGAAGAACTGCTGGCTCATATCGAGAAGGTCGCCATCGCCAACTACTGCACCAAACACATTTTCGACCTGCCCGATGTCATTCTCGCCAACGGCGCCTTCGAGAAAAGCGTGCTCGATGAGCTCAGCGGCGGAAAGATTCCGGTCGAGGTCGCCGGCAACGGGCGTGTCGACATCCTGAAGCCGGCCTATCATGGCTTCTTCCAGCGCGACATCGATGCGGTGCGTGCACGCTTCGGCGACTTCATCCTGATCAATACGAATTTCGGGATCATCAACACGCTGTGGGACAGCGTCGAGCAGGTGACCGACATCCACGTTCGCGCGGGCTTCATCAAACTGGACGATCCCAAATCCGTGAAGGCCTGGGACGATCAGATCGAGTTCGAGCGCGTCAATAAGGCCGCGATTCTGACCGCGATCAAGGAATTGAGCCGCCGCCGGCCGCAACAACGCATTGTCCTTCGCCCCCATCCCGGCGAGGCGATCGAACGCTGGAACGGCGTATTCGCCGACCAACCCAACGTCTCGGTTGTCCGCGAAGGCGCCCATGTGCCCTGGACGCTGGGCTGCCGCATGCTTCTGCATACGTCCTGCACGACGGGGTTCGAAGCACAGGCCGCCGGAAAAATGGCGATGAGCCTGGTCGCCAATCCCAACTGGATCAGCGACTCCTTCATCTCCAACCATCTCAACCCGCTTTTCACCGACCCCCTTAAGATGGTCGATGCCGCGGAGGCGTACCTCGACCGAGGCGAGGTGATCCAGAAGGGCCGCCTCAGCCTGGAAGAGGCCGAGCACTATGTGTGGAATATCGGCCGGAACGTCGGCGTGGAGCGCATCGCGGAGCTGCTCACGCGCGATCTGCCCGCGCCCGGCGGGCAGATCAAAATACCGCCGCTGGCAACCTACGCGCGTTCGGAAAAGCTGAAGAGCAAGTTCGACCTGAACATGCAAGGCTGCGTCGACGTTCTGCAGCGCATTCTCGGCACGACCGGCAACCACGCCAATCTGAACCTCAATCAGATCGGCGAGAGCCTGTTTTATCTGGCTCCCGCCGCTCCGAAGTAACGCCTACTTATTCACGTCGAAGATCACGATGGTGCGGCCTTCCTGGCCCGGCTCGCTTTCGTGGCGCACATAAACATTGCGCACGTGCTTGCCAAAGACCGATAGCAGCTGGTCGGCGCCCGGATAGTGCTTGGACGTGCGGCCGAGCTGAGATTCCTTCGCGCGGCCCGCTTCATCGAGCACGGTCGCGCCGATGGCGATAATGCCCTTGTCGCCCACGACACGCAGGAATTCGCGGCACGCCTGATCGGGGTCGTCGGAATAGGTCAGCACCCAGCCGGCGATCAACACGTCGAAGGAGTTATCGGCGTAGGGCATCTTGTGCATATTGCCCACTTCGATCCACGGCGAATAGGAGAAGAGGTCGAGGCCCTTGACATTTTCCGGCCGGAAGCCCTGGCCCACCATGCTGAACAGTTCCATTTCGGTGCGCGGGCCGACGCACAACGCCTTAAGCTTGTCCGCGCCGAAGAACACGCGGTCGATGGCGTATAGCGGGCGGATCAGGCGGTTCGTGCGCGCCACCGCACCGAAGCTCTCCAAACCCTTCACATTGTGCTCGATGGCGTCGACGAACAGCGAGTCATGATCATCGGTGAACTTGAGCTGTCCCTTCGCTTCCTTATAGCGGCGCAGCGAAATCACATATCGTGCGTAGTCGTTCAGGAGGAGTTCCTGCGGCTTCCGCTTGAAGTTCTCGATGATCTGATTGAAGTCCTGGCCGGTAATTTCGATTTTCATCTTCTATCCTGTACGAAGGGAAAGGGTGTCATGCGGTGGCGAAGCGCACCGCGTGGCGGGCCAGCGGCGTCGTCGCGCAGTCCCGCGGAAGCTCGGTGAGGCTGGCCTCTTCCCATCGCTGCAACCGGTCCGGATAAGGAATCCCGGCATAGAGGATTTGGAAGATGCAGCGGCGGCCCGTCTTCGGGACCTTGCCGCGATGGAAGCCGAACGTGTTTTCGAGAAAGCAGGTGCCCGCGCCGCCCGTGATTTCCATCACCGCGGCGCCGAACACCGGGTCGATCAGATGCGCGACTTCCCGGCCATTGCCGTTGAAGAAAAGCGGCGTCTTCTCGGGAAGCGCGCCGACCGCCTCCAAAGCCTCCGTGACGCCCTCCGGCCTGTGTGATCCGCGCACGAAGATATGCGGTCCGTCGCCCGTCGTCACGTCGCTGAGGTAGAGGAAGAACTTGCACGACTTAAAGTCGTCGCGGTCGCGGTGATAAATTTGCGCGCCGATCGGTTTTTCGCGCTCGGGAAGCGACCACCAGGCGTCCATTTGCACCATGGTGGCGGGCGCGCCGATATGACGGGCGGCAACCGCGAGAATGCGTGGATCGGTGGCAATGCGGAATACGTGCGGCGCGCGCACGACATCCCGCACATCATGATGGAGCACGGTCTCTTGCCGCGTCAGATTGGTGCAACCTTCGAGATAGCGCAAGATATCGGCGGCTTCGGCGCGGCTTACAAGATCATGAAGCGGTAAAATCCCGTCACGCGCGAAATCCGCGGCGGCGGTAGACTCAGGCTGAGCGACGCCCGCGCGAGTGAGTTCCGTCTCGGCGAGAATTTGCCCGATGCGCTGACGTATCGTCGGATCGCCGATCTGTTTGTTGAGCAGCCACAGCAGCTTACCCTGAGCGACCGGATCCAGCGCGAGCGCGCCGTCTATAAACCTGGCCGCCGGAGGTGCGTCGTGGGACGTGAGAAACGGCAGCAGCGTCTCGGCCTGCCCGAGTTCTTCGTAAGTCTGGTTCACCGCGCGCAATGCCGTGGCGTAAATCGTTTGAGCGTCTTGCCTCTTGTCCATAGCCGGTCCCATCCCTAGAGCAATTCGTTCTCGTCGTAGCGCCGCATCGCGCGCTTGCCGACGAGCGTCCAAAAATCATAAACCGAGCGCCCGTTCCCGGGGCGCTTCGCGGTGACATTCTCCGGCGTGAAGACTTCGCCTTTTGCAATGGCGCGCGCGGCGACGAGGCTTTTACGTGCGATGTCGCGGTTCTTTGCCTCCGACGGCCGGCAAATCTTGCGGTAGTCGCCCAGCGCACGTTCGACCTCACGGATCGCCCGCACCATCGCCGCGAAGTCAGGCGGCTCGATCGAAGCGCGGTGATCCGGGCCGGGAAGCGTACGGTCGAGAGTCAGATGCTTTTCGATCATGGTCGCCCCGCGCGCGACGGCGGCGATGCCGACCGCGATGCCCGGCGTGTGGTCGGAGTAGCCGACCGGCAACTCGAAGACTTCGGCCATCGTATCCATGGCCCGCAGGTTCACGTCCTCGAACGGAGCGGGATACTCGGTCGTGCAATGCAGAAGCGTGACGTATTTCCGCAGGAGCGCCTGCCCCTTGGCACCGGCGTAGGCTTTTTTGAAGGCGGCGCGCGACGGTTTCGCGCGCGGCGTGAGATAACCAAAAGCCATCACGCCGAGCGCCTCGGCGATCTCGGGCAGCGTGCCCATGCCGGTTGACAGAATGACCTGGCGGCGCGCCTGGGCGGCCTTGAGGAGGAGCAGCGGATTGGTCAGCTCGCCGGAGGGAAGCTTGATGAGTTCCAGGCCGAGATCCTTCACCAGGAAGTCGAGGCTTTCGCCGTCGAAGGGCGTGGAGAGGAACTGGATCTTGCGCTTCTTACAGCGCGCGATGAGTTTGGCGTGATGCGCCGGGCTGAGTTCGAGCGATTTAAGCATTTCCAGCTGGCTTTGGGCCTTGCCCGTCGTCTCCACCTGATACTTCGCCTTCGGCGCCGCGGCCGAGGCGAGCTTGCCGGCCTTGAACGTCTGGAACTTCACGATATCCGCGCCCGCGTCGGCGGCCGCATCGACGAGTTCGAGCGCCCGGGCAAGAGAGCCGTTATGGTTTACGCCGGCTTCGGCAATGACGAGCGTGTGCGGAGATTTCATGCGGCCGGCCAATCAAAAAAACGCTTCTTCAAAAGCTGCCTCGGGTCGCAAACGGTCTTAAGCGCCGCCACAATACGTTCGGCGGCGTGGCCGTCGCCATAGGGATTTGTCACGCCTTGGCAGTCCATACCGACAGCTTTTAGAACCGCCGCATGGATCGCGCCTTGATCCGGCGCAACGTCGATGACGGACGCGGCCCGCGGACGGCCTTTCTGGCGGTCGCCGATGTTGACGGTGGCCGTGGCGAAGCTGGGCGCTTCATAAAGGCCGCTCGAGGAATTGCCGACGACCGCATCGACATGTTTCAAGGCGCTGAAATACCTGAGAGAACCCAATGAGGGGTGGAGCACGGCATTCGCGTGCGCATTCACAAAGTCCGCGATCAACCGGCCGATGGTCGCCCCTTCCACGTCGGCGTTGGCGCCGGAGAACACGAGGCCCACGTCCGGACCCAGCCGGTCGAGCGCCGACAGCATTTCGGCGCAATGCGCCACGGTATCGGCTGACAACGTTTCCGGGTGAAAGGTGACCATGAGGTTTTTCGCCCGGGGCGCGAGACCGACGTGGCGAAAAAAATCGTCGCGGCTCAAAAGCGTGGTGGTGCGGATCTTGTCCAAACCCGGGCTTCCGACGACAAAGATGTGGGCGGGATCCTCGCCCATTTGCCTGACCCGCCGGGCCGCCTCCCCGGTCGTGACGAAGTGGAGATGAGACATTTTCGTCATGGCATGGCGGAAAGCATCGTCCGTCGCGCCTTCGGTGATATCGCCGCCGATAAGGTGAGCGACCGGGACGCGGGCCAATGTCGCGGCCATGACGGCGCCGAGTATCTCGTAGCGGTCGCCGAGCACCAACAGCATATCGGGCGCCAATTGAGCGAGCGCTTCACCGAATCCTTTTGTCGCGGCGGCGAATGAAGCCGTGACTCCGGCGGGACTGTCGTCGCCGAGCCGCATGTCGACCGCGCGCGCGATGACAAATCCATCATTGGTGATCTCGCGCGCGGTAGCGCCGGCATCGACGGCGAGATGCTGCCCCGTCGCGATGATGTCGAGATGAAACGCCTCATCGTCGCGCAGGAGGGCCAAAACCGGCGATAGAAGGCCCCAATCGGCCCGTGTGCTCGTGACCGCGCAGACCCGGAGTGTCATGAGCGCCCCAAAATTGGACTGGAGGGGATATTCACGAGCCGCCGCGCAAGGCTTTCAGCCATGGACAGGTCCATGCGCGGGCAAGCCGCATACATCGGAAGGTGATGCATCAGCGTCCATACCGGCCGCGTACCGACACCGGAGGCATTTGTCCGCTCGAGAAGCGGCTGAAGCAGATCCGCGCTGTCTTCGTCGAGGAGGAGCGCATTGAGCCAGTAGTTGCTTTGGCTGTCCGCCGGTTCGCTGACAAAGGTCACGCCCGGCACCTGCGAGAACGCGCTGCGATAGCGCGCCGCGAGCGCGCGCTTCTCCGCGAGGAACGCCGGTAGCTTTTC
>JAYRTJ010000032.1:0-32181 GCA_041919675.1 Rhodospirillaceae bacterium
CGGCGTCGGTACGTCCATGGATCCAGTACTCGTCGCTGAGCGACGGCCCTTCGGCGCCCACGGCGCGCGCGCCGTGACAGCCGGCGCACTGCGCGTTGAAGATTTTCGCGCCGGGCAGCGCGGCGGCAGGATCGAGCTTCGCGGCCGAGGGCGCACGAACGATGGTGCGCGGCGCGTCGGCCCCAAACGCTCCGGCGGCCAAGATGAGCAGACCCGCACCCGTCAGACCGGCGATCCACCGCTTCATGCGATACCCCCCTACGGCACCCCTGCGGGATGATAGCCTGCTTTCGCTTGAACCGGCGCGGTCAAATCGCCGCTTACTTCAGCGACCCTTCACCTAAACGACCCGGGCTTCCGGCATCTCGTCGATCAGGAAGCCCTGGAAGTTGCGGATGCCGAATTCCTGCGCGATCTCGAGCGCCACCGGATCGTCGACGCGGCTCATCACCATGGTGATGCCGCTGTCGAGCGCGCCTTTGACGAAGTCCCGGTGGTTGGCCGAGAAGTTCTTGAGATCGCCCTTCCAGTGCACCTTCGCGAAGTTCGGGCCGACCAGATTGAGATCGAGCGCGCCCATGGTATCGGGGAAGATCTGATCGACGGCGATCTTGCCGCCGCGCGCGAAGATCAGATCGCGCGCCTTTTTGAATTCCGCGAAATAGGACGTGATCATCGGCTGCGGGATCTCGAAGGTGATGTTCTCGACCGAGATGTTCTTGATGGCGGCATCGAACGTCTGCGTCAGGATGGAGTGCACATTGAGATTGAGCGAGCAGGGCACGCCGTTTTGCGGCAGATGCGCGAGCGAGCGCAGCATGAGCTGATCGAGCATGTGCGTGAGGGATTGGAACGCGCGCTTCGAACCACGCATCTCCACGCCCGGGAAGAACTCTTTCCTGAGGAGATCGATACTGACATAGAATTCGCGCATGGCCGGCGCCATGGGCTGCAATTCGTTGCGCAGGAGGATGGTTTGCTGGCGCACGAATTTGTCGACGAAGTCCTGCGGGCCCATGTCCTTGAACGCCTTCGCCACGCCGCGGATGTCTTCTTCCGTGAGGCCCCGCGCGCGTGACGCTTCGCCGATCGGCGCGCCGCGGCGGCGATCGGAGATTGCTTCTTCCTCGGTTTCCTCGAACAGCGGCAGCGGTTCGACGGCGTCTTCCACCGGTTCGGCGGCGGCGGACGCATCGGATGTGGGATCGCCGTCGGTCCAGGCCACATGAAGCGCGCGGTTCAACATCTTATCGACG
Source organism: Rhodospirillaceae bacterium (assembly GCA_041919675.1). GTDB lineage: Bacteria > Pseudomonadota > Alphaproteobacteria > Rhodospirillales > Rhodospirillaceae > SHVO01. Next base: position 1,257 of record JAYRTJ010000032.1, read on the forward strand.
GACTCGACCGTCAGCCGCATCAGGAACCGGTCATAGATAGGCGGCGCCACAAAGCCCGGCTTGCCGTCCGCGCCCGGATAGATCGCGATGACGCCGCCGCTCCACTGATTTTTCTGGACGGCGAGCTCGACGGCCTGCACGGCCTTCTTCTGCTGAACGGCGCCGAGCCGCGCGAACGAAGCCGGAAACGGCGCGATGATAAGATCGTTTTCGCCCGCGCGAATGTGGGCGACCTTGAAGTTCGGCAGCGCCTGCGCGATGCCGCGCGGGTCGAGCGCCTTGACGATCGACTGACGGACATTCTCCTTGCCGAGGCCGCCCTGAATGAAGCCGGCGACCTTCGCCGCAGTGGCCGCACGCACGACATTAGCGTCGTCGCTGTCCAGGAGAAGGATGCAGCTCAAGTACTGCAGCGGCCCGCCCCAGCGTCCGGACCGAAGATTGGCGAGGAATTCCAATCCCGAGTTCGCGGGACGGTGGGCGCAAATCACGCAATCCACCGGTGTTTTTCTATCTTGAAGCACGCGCAGCGCAAGGAGCGAAGAAGGCGCGACGTAGACGGCGGGCGCGCCTTCGGACACCAGGAACCGCCGCAGCGCTTCGCCGACACCCGGTTCGGAATCGATCACGAGGAACCGGGTTTGAGCGATGATCGTCTTCTGACGTTTCGGATCTGCGGACATGCGATCTGCGGACATGGAATCTGCGGACATAGAACCGATTTCTCAGCTTCTTGCTGGCCAACCGGCGCGCCCCTTTCGGCCGCGCCGGACAACGGAGAAGCACTATAGCGGTCCCGCGGCGCGAGACCAGCGCATGATCATCCCGTGCGGATTTGCGTTTTTCCCAAGCCTGCAAAAGCCCCGGTAGAATGGCCCGGCGCGGGTTTTCCGTTCTAATTGTCCGACCGCTTCGTCGTGAATTTGCGGAAGGTCATTCAGGCGCTACGGCCTGATGTCCGGCTCGACGAGCTGCTTCAGGTTCTGAAGCGATTCCTGCCAGCCGAGATAACAGGCCTCCACCGGAATGGCGTCGGGAACGCCTTCCTGCACGATATTCACCTCGGTCCCGACCGTCACTTTCGTCAAGGTGACGGTGACGCGCATTTCGCCGGGCATGCCCGGATCATCGAAGCGGTCGGAATAGCGCAGGCGCGCGCCGGGCACGAGTTCGGTGTAGCTCCCGGTCCAGGCGTGGCTGGCGCCGGTGGTGAAGTTGCGGAAGGACATCTTGTACGCGCCGCCGACCTTTGCGTCGTGGGAATGCACCGTGCAGACAAAGCCGTTCGGCGGCAGCCATTTGGCCTTGGCGTCGGGCTCGACGAAGGCGCGGTACACTTTGTCGGGACTCGCCGCCAGAACGCGGTGCAATCGTACGGTGCCGGGCATGGGATCTTCCTTTCGCAAACAAGCCGATCAGACGCCAACGCCCCGACGGGCGTTATGGGTCCCCTAGTTCGCCCCGCGCGCGTCGTAACGATAGATTTTCCCGCCCTTCATGACAAAGGTGACCCGGCGCAAAGCGGTGATGTCCGCGAGCGGATCGCCGTCCACCGCGACGATGTCCGCCTGCAAACCCGCTTTGAGCGCGCCCGTCACGCTCTCGAGGCCGAGCGCCTTGGCGTTGCGCGAGGTGGTGGAAACGAGGCCGCTCATCGCCGGCCAGCCGTTCTGAACGCGGAAGATCACTTCCTCGGCGTTGCGGCCCTCGGCGCCGGCGACGGCGTCGGAGCCGGTGAGGATGTTGAGTTTCGGTTCGCTGGTGAACATCGTCTTCCAGCGCGGACCCTGGCCCTGCACGAAAGCCTTCATGTTCACGAAGGCTTCGGGCGTGTAGTTGCCGATGCCGGTATAGTTTTTTTCGTGGGCGATATAGTTCTGGGTGACCACGCCGACCGTGGGTTCGAAGTTCACGCCGTTGTCGGCCATGAGCTTGAAGGTCGGCGGCGTGGCGAGCGAGCCATGGACGACGGTCGTGCACTTGCCGGCCACGACGCGCTGAATGGAATCGTCCCCGTGCGCATGGACCCACACGCGCAGGTTCTGCTTACGCGCCTCGTCGCAGACAGCCGCCACGACTTCGGCGCTCAAGGTCGCGCCGCCGCCTTCGCGCGAGCTTTTGGACGCGAACATCTTGATCAGGTCCGCACCTTCGGCCTTGCGCGCACGCACGAAGGCGCGCGCATCGTCGGGAGAGGCCTTCACGTCGTTGAAGGCTTTGCCGGACGTGAGCAGGCGCGGGCCGATGAGGTCGCCGGCGGCGATTTCCTTGCGCAGCAGAAGATCGTCGGCCGCGCCGATGCTCTGCACGGTGGTATAACCGGCCATGAGAGTCTTCTTGAGATTCTCGGCCCATTTGAGGCCCTGTTGCTCGCGGGGAATCTTCGACATGTCCGCCCGGCCTTCGTCGTTGAAGTGCCAGGTGATGTGGACGTGATTGTCGATGAGGCCCGGCAATAGGGTGGCCTTGGCGAGATCGATGGCCCAGGGGCCTTTCGCGCCGGCTTCGACCGCGACGATCTTGTCGCCTTGAACGGTAACGGTGGCGTCTTTCAGGGAGGCGCCCGTGCCGTCGATCAAAAGGCCCGCATGTATCCTGACGGGAGCTTCAGCGGCGGAAACACGTGTGGCGGCGAACGCGGCGGCGGCAACAACGAAAGATAACTTCATGAGCACCCCTCCCTGCTGGAAGGGGCAACTCTAGCCTTACCGCAGCGCGCGCGCCAAGGCCGGGACACGGGCCCCCCCCCCCGTGCATTCCGGACGCGCTGAAGGTAACATCCGTCGCACCTTCACAAAGTCGAGGAGGGTCACATGACGCCGTCCGCCCTTTCGCGCCGCGCTCTCCTCGGCGCCGGCCTGACGTTGCCGCTGTTGAAGGCCGCGCGGGCCGCGGAGGCCCCCTTTCGGATCGTCATGACCGGCCAGGCGCTGTTACAGCACGAACTGAACGCCGCCCAATGGCCGGCGGCGTCGAAATTCGCCGCGCTGTTCAAGGGCGCGGACATGGTGTTCACGGACCTCGAAACCGCCATCAAGGGGCCGCGTTCGACCACCGCCGTGCGCAACGATCAATTTCTCCATGCCGCGGGGCCCGAGATCATCGATGTTCTGACGCGCGCCGGCTTCGACACGTTCGCGACCTCCAACAACCACGCCTACGATTTCGCCGCGGGCGGAATTCTGGACGCCATCGCGGCCCTGGATGAACGCGGGCTGACCCACGCCGGCACGGGGCCCGATCTCGCCTCCGCCGCGGCGCCGGCGCTCAAACAAACCCCGCACGGCACGGCGGCGCTGGTGTCGGCGGCGGCAGGCGCCGTGCCGAAGGGCGGCATGGCCGGCGCCGGGCATCCCGGCGTCAACGAACTGCGCCGCGCCGAAAGCGGCGAACTGAATGAAGAGGACGTCGGCCGCTATCTCGATGTCATCGGGAACGCGTCCCAGAACGCCGATGTGACGATCGCCTATCTGCATCAGCACTATTGGGAAAAGAACATGGCGGACACGCCGCCCTGGCAGAAGGCGCTTGCACACAAAGTCATCGACGCGGGCGCGACCATCTTCGTCTGCCACGGCCCGCCGCTGCTGCATGGCGTGGAGATCTATAAGGGCAAAGCCATCCTCTACGACCTGGGCGGCTTCTTCTTCCAGACCGTCACCCAGCCGGGCCACTACCCAAACGAGGTGTGGCAGAGCGTGACGGTGGATTGCCGCTGCACCAGAGCGGGGATCGCAAGCATGGTTTTCACGCCGGTCCAGATGAACGACACCGGCCTCGGCGGCGTGCGCGATATGGAAACGCGCGGCATGCCGGATATCGCGACCGGCGAAACCGCCGCCGGGATTCTCGAACGCATGGCGGCCCTCTCGGCGCCCTACGGCACCAAGATGAAGATCGCAAACGGCCGCGCCGAACTCGTCCTTTCATAGCCGCGGCGACGAAAACCAGGAAGAAAGCGTAGCGAAACCGGAGCGGCGCGATTAGGGTCCGCTCCCATGAGCACGCCCCTGCATATCCTTGAACACACGTTTGGCTACCCGTCCTTTCGCGGGCAGCAGGGCGAGGTCATCGACCATGTCGTGGCGGGCGGCAGCGCTTTCGTGCTGATGCCGACCGGCGGCGGCAAGTCGCTGTGCTACCAGATCCCGGCCTTGTGCCGGTCCGGCGTCGGGATCGTGATCTCGCCGCTGATCGCGCTGATGCAGGACCAGGTGGCGGCGCTGCGCCAAGTCGGCGTGCGCGCCGCGGCGATCAATTCCGCGGCGTCCTGGGACGAGGTGCGCGCGGCCAAGGACAGGATGCGCGCCGGCGAGATCGATCTCGTTTACGTCGCGCCCGAGCGGCTGATGATGGACGACTTCCTCGGCCTTCTCCGTGAAACGCCGCTGGCGCTGTTCGCCATCGACGAGGCGCACTGCGTGTCGCAATGGGGTCACGACTTCCGGCCCGAGTATATGCAGCTCGGCGCGCTGGCCGAGAAATTCCCCGATGTGCCGCGCATCGCCCTGACCGCCACGGCGGACGCGCCGACGCGCCGCGACATCATCGCACGCCTGCATCTCAAGGACGGCAAGGCCTTCATCGCCGGTTTCGACCGGCCGAACATCGCCTACACCATCGTCGAGAAAGAGAACCCGCGGTCGCAGCTCTTGAGCTTCACCAAGCAGAACCATGCCGGCGACAGCGGCATCGTCTATTGCCTGTCGCGCCGCAAGGTCGAGGAGACGGCCTCCTGGCTGAAAGGGGAGGGTTTCGACGCCCTGCCCTACCACGCGGGTCTTGGCGCGGAGCTGCGCGCGGCCAACCAGACGCGCTTCCTGCGCGAAGAAAATATCGTGATGGTAGCGACGATCGCTTTCGGGATGGGCATCGACAAGCCCAACGTGCGTTTCGTCGCGCACCTCGATCTGCCCAAGAACATCGAAGCCTACTATCAGGAAACGGGCCGCGCGGGCCGCGACGGCATGGCCGCCAACGCCTGGATGGCCTACGGCCTGCAGGACGTTGCGCAGCAGCGGGGCTTCATCGAGTCCGGCGAAACGTCCGACGAGCAGAAGCGCGTGGAGCGCCAGAAGCTGAGCGCGCTGCTCGGCCTCTGCGAGGCGACACGCTGCCGCCGCCAGGTGATGCTGGAGTATTTCGGCGACGCCTGCGCGCCCTGCAACAACTGCGACACCTGCCTTTCCCCGCCGCGCACCTTCGACGGCACGGCGGCGGCGCAAAAGGCTTTATCGTGCGCCTACCGCACGGGGCAGCGCTTCGGGGTGAACTATCTGATCGACGTGCTCCTGGGCGCGGATAACGAACGCATCACGCAGTTCGGCCATCACACCCAGAGCACATACGGCATCGGAAAAGAGTTCAGCGCCGTGCAATGGCGCGGAATTTTCCGGCAGCTCGTGGCGGCGGGCCTGCTCTTTGCCGATCTCGACAATCACGGCGGGCTCAGCATCACGGACCAGGGCCGTGATTTCCTGAAGAGCAAGGAGGCGTTGGCCCTGCGTGAACCGCGCGCCGCCAAGCCGGGCCGCGGGAAACGCGCGGCGGCCGCTTCAAATGCGGTCGAGACCAAGGATACCGGCCTGTTCGAAGCCTTGCGCGCACGGCGCCTGGAGCTCGCCAAGGAACAGGGCGTGCCGCCTTACGTGATCTTCCACGACAAGACCCTCGCGAGCATGGCGAGCGTGAAGCCGCGCAGCTTGGGCGACATGGCGACGATCGGCGGCGTCGGGGACGCGAAGCTCGCCCGCTATGGCCAGACCTTCCTGGAAACGATCCGTCCGTTCCTCAACGACGCCTAAGCGCTTTCCAGCTTCAGAAGCGTTGCTTTCGCGGCAAGGCCGCCCGCGAACCCCGTCAGCTTGCCGTTGGAGCCGATCACGCGGTGGCAGGGCGCGACGATGGAGATCGGATTGCGGCCGTTCGCGGCGCCCACGGCCCGCACGGCCTTCGGCTTCTTGATCGCCTTGGCGATCTCGGCGTAGCTGCGCGTTTCACCGAAAGGAATGGTGAGCAGCGCACGCCAGACCTGCTTCTGGAAATCGGTGCCGTCGAAATCGAGCGCGAGATCGAAGACTTTGCGTTTGCCGGCGAAATATTCCTTGAGCTGCGCCACCGCCTTGCGCAGCATCGGATGACCTTCGTTCAAGGCGCCCGGCTTCACGCGCACGCGGGCCGGATCGTCCTTGGGCCACAAGATCGCGGCAAGGCCGTTCTCGGTGGCGACGAGGGTGAGTTCGCCGACCGGCGATTTCATTTTCGTGTAAACGGTATTCATGGCCGCACTCTAGCGTGAACGTCCGTCTTTCTTCTACATAAGGGAACGGACTTTTTCGAAGGAGCTTCCCATGCCTGTCCCGAGCGTTCCGCGCACCAGCCCCTGGACCCACGCCAAGCAGAGCGGCGTCGCCGACGATATCGATTTCGAGATCAAGGGCCAGGAACTCCAGTTCGTGGAGATCGAGCTCGATCCCGGCGAGAGCGCCATCTCGGAAGCCGGCGCGATGGTGTGGAAGGACGCAAGCGTGGCGATGTCCACGGTATTCGGCGACGGCAGCGGCGGCGGCGACGAGGGCTTCGCGGCGAAATTGCTGGGCGCGGGCAAACGCCTCATCACCGGCGAAAGCCTGTTCACGACCGTGTTCACCCACACCGGCCAAGGCAAGGCGCGCGTGGCGTTCGCCTCGCCGACGCCCGGCGCGATCCTACCCTTACGTCTCTCCGACTTTGGGGGACAGCTTATTTGCCAGAAGGACAGCTTCCTCGCCGCGGCCAAAGGCGTGTCCATCGGCATCCATTTCCAGAAGCGCGTGCTCACGGGCCTGTTCGGCGGCGAAGGCTTCATCATGCAGAAGCTGGACGGCGACGGCTGGGTGTTCGTACAGATGGGCGGCACGGTCGTCGAGCGCGACCTTAAACGCGGTGAAGAACTGCACGTTGACACCGGCTGCCTGGCGGCGCTGACGCCGGATGTGGATTTCGACCTCGTCTCCGTCGGCGGGGTGAAGAGCATGGTGTTCGGCGGCGAAGGCGTGTTCTTCGCGCGGCTGCGAGGCCCCGGCAAAGTGTGGATCCAATCCCTGCCCTTCGCACGCCTCGCGGGCCGCATGCTGGCAGCCGCCGGCGGATATGGCGGTCAGAACCGCGGCGAAGGCTCGGTGCTCGGCGCCCTCGGCGATATCGTCGGCGGCAACCGCTAGAATTTAGCGGTCACGTAGCCCTCGGGACTGATGGGCCATGCCGGATTCCAGGCTATTTCCCAGGTGTGGCCGTCGGGATCGGCGATGTAACCGCGCAGGCCCCCGTGCGGCGGCTGGTCAGCCGCGCGCAACAACGTGCCGCCATGTTCGGCGAGCTGATGGAGCAGCCGCGTCACGTCCAACGGATCGCCGACGTTATGCGCGAGGGAATAGGCGCCCGGCGCCGGCGACGCCTGCTGCTTCATATCCTCTTCCAGCTTCGCCTTCAGCCATGTGCCGAGAACAAAGCCATTCATCTGGTAGAAGACGATCTCGTCCGTATCGAGGACGGGTTTCCAGCCGAAGCCCTTCACATAGAAGCGCTTGGAGCGCGCCAAGTCGGTCACGCCGAGGGTAATGACGGAAACCTGATGCTGCATTGGCAACCTCTTTATTTTGGGCGTGTTCTTACCGGACGCGCGCGACGGCGCGCCTCGTTCAATCGCCCGGCCTTCAGGCCGGCGGGCGCTTCACACTTTTCCGGAACACGCCCTACACCTTGAGTTCCCGATACCAAGCTTCGAACGCGCGCGGATAGAAAACGTTGCTGAACAGCGCCCAGGGACCTACGGATTCAGACAGCATGAAGGTGCGGCCCGCGTCCTCGGCGCTGAGGCCCGCCCTGAAGGACTTGCGGGCGCCGGCTTCGACTTCGTTCAGCATGGCGATGTAACGGTCGATCTGCCGTGCTTCAGCAAGCGCGCCGTGACCCGGCACGTAGAGCGTGTCCTTGGCGCGCTTGAGACCGCGCACGGCGCCGACGAACTTCGACGGCGTGGTGTCGACATAGTTGGGAAACATGGCGTTCCACACCAGATCGCCGCAGAAGACGATGGAGGGATCGTCAAGTTCGACGGTGACGTCGCTTTGGGTGTGGCCGCCGCGCGGAACGACTTTCACGGTCCGCCCGCCGAGGTCGATGCTGCTGGTCTGCGTGGTCGAGAGCAGCACGGCACCGTTGAGGGTCGCGGCGCGCGCCGCGGGCGCGCCCGGCGTCTTGGCGTCACGCCCGACAACGATATCGCGCGTGATGGCGGTGGAGTGCACGGCGCAGGGCGCGCCGTTGGTCTGGAAGCCTGAAATTCCGTTAGCGTGATCGCCGTGGTGATGCGTGAGCACGACGTGGGTCGGGCGCATGCCCGTGAGGTCCATGGATTTGGCGGCAAGCCATTCGGCGCCGGCGGTTGCGTTGAATCCTTCAACCGCCAGCACCGCGTTCCTGCCGGCGATGAGACCGCCGTTCGCCAAGGTGGTGCGGTCGCCGTTCAAGGGTTGCGAGATCACCGCCCAGACGCCGTCGGCGATTTTTTCCAAGGTCCCGAAAGGTTCGCGCGCCACGACCCGGCCCAAGGATTCGGCGGCCCAGACTTTGCGCGCGGCCGTGGGCATGACGGACGCGGCGAGCGCGAGGTGACAGGCGCAGGTGACGGTTTTGCCAAGGAACGCGCGGCGGTCGAGTGTCATAGTGGCCCCCCTTTTCCCAAGCTTGGCAGCCTATACCGGCGCGCCGAGCACCGCGAGGGCGAGAAGGCCCCCCGCCCAAAGCCAGTGTTATTCCAGCGCCGGGCGCGGCATAGTGGATTTATGACCTCCCTACGCTCCCTTGCCGCCGCCGTGTCCGTTGGCGCCGCTCTCATCTGCGGGCCGGCCATCGCGGCCGACGACGACATCGCGGTGGACCTCGCGCTGGTCATGGCCGTGGACGTTTCGCTCAGCATCGACGAGAAGGAAGCGGCGATTCAGCGCAACGGTTATATCCATGCGCTCAAGGACAAACGCGTGACCGAGGCGATCAGGTCGGGCCCGATCGGTAAAATCGCCATCACCTATGTCGAATGGTCGAGCGTCTATCACCAGGTGCAGGTCGTGCCCTGGCATGTGATTTCAGATGCGAAATCGGCCGCCGCGTTTGCCGACGAGATTTCCAAAGCGCCGGTGAAGCCGGGAAGCACGACCTCCATCAGTGCCGGCCTCGATTTCTCGGTGAAACTGTTCGACAAAAACGGCTACGACCCGAGCCGCAAGGTGATCGACATTTCCGGCGACGGCTATAGCGACTATGGCCGCCCGGTGAAGGACGCGCGCGACGACGCGGTGAAAAAGGGCGTGACCGTCAACGGCCTCGCGATGATGTTCGAGCGGCCGAAGTGGAAACAGGAAGTGCCCGAGGACCTGGACCGTTATTACAACGAACAGGTGATCGGCGGACCCGGCGCGTTTTTCGTGACCGTGCGCACGCCCAACGACTTCAGCCAGTCCCTGCTGCATAAGCTGGTGTTGGAAATCGCCGCCGCCCCGAAGCTGACGGGCCGCGATATGTCGCTGCCGGCGGAGTAGCGCCGGCATCGGCGTGCGTCAGACGTCGAGGTTACGCACCTTCAGCGCGTTGTCCTGGATGAAGTCGCGGCGGTGTTCGACCACGTCGCCCATGAGAGTCGAGAAGACTTCATTGGCTTCATCGCCGTGGCTCACCTTCACCTGCAAGAGCGTGCGCACGTTCGGATCGAGCGTGGTTTCCCACAGCTGGCCCGGGTTCATTTCCCCCAGACCCTTGTAGCGCTGGATCGACACACCCTTACGTCCATGCGCGAGCACGGATTGCAGCAAGGTCACCGGTCCGCTGATCTGAACTTCGTCTTCCTTGTACTTGAGGGCGACGTCGCGGGTGTAGGTGCTTTGCAGTTCCGACGCCAAGCTGTCGAGGTGACGGGCTTCGGCCGAATGCAGCGTGCGGGCGTCCAGCGTGTGAGTCTCGGTCACGCCGCGCAAGGTGCGGGTGAACTTGAGGCCGCCGCCGGGGGCAGCTTCGCCGTGCCAGCCCTTCTCGTATTCGGTTTCGAGGTGATCGAGGCGCTTGGCGACATAACACGCCGTCTGCACCGCGAGGTCCTGCTTGTTGAGCACATCGAGATTGAACGCGCCGGCGATGGCGCATTGTTCGACGATGCGCGACGGCAAGGTGCGCGACAGCATCTCGACGCTGTTCTTGGTATCGCGGGCGCGGTGAACGAGGCGCTTCAGATCCTCGCCGCCGATTTGTCCGCCGCCCGTGACGAGCACGGCGTTCATGAGTCCCGCCGCGATGAGATGCTCTTCCATCGCATGGTCGTTCTTCAAATAGACTTCCGACTGGCCCTTCTTCGCCTTGTAGAGCGGCGGCTGCGCGATGAGCAAATGACCGTTCTCGATAATCTGCGGCATCTGGCGATAGAAGAAGGTGAGCAGAAGCGTACGGATGTGGCTGCCGTCCACGTCGGCGTCCGTCATGATGATGATCTTGTGGTAGCGCAGCTTGGCGATATTGAACTCTTCCGGTCCAATCCCGGTGCCAAGCGCGGTCACCAGCGTGCCGATTTCGGCGGAAGACAGCATCTTGTCGAAGCGCGCGCGCTCGACGTTCAGGATCTTACCGCGCAGCGGCAGGATGGCCTGGAAGCCGCGGTCGCGGCCCTGTTTGGCCGATCCGCCGGCCGAGTCACCCTCGACGATGAACAGTTCGGATTGCGCGGGATCGCGGTTCTGACAGTCGGCGAGCTTGCCGGGCAAGGACGAGATGTCGAGCGCGCCCTTGCGGCGGGTGAGTTCGCGCGCCTTGCGCGCCGCTTCACGGGCCAACGCGGCTTCGACCACCTTGCCGACGACCTTCCTGGCCTCGGACGGATGTTCCTCGAACCACGTCCCGAGCTTTTCGGCGACGATGCTTTCCACCACGGGGCGCACTTCCGAGGACACCAGCTTGTCCTTGGTCTGCGAGGAGAATTTCGGGTCGGGCACTTTCACCGACAGCACGCAGGTCAGGCCCTCGCGCATGTCATCGCCGGTGAGCGCGATCTTTTCCTTCTTACCGCCGACCCCGTGTTCGTTGGCGTAGTGGTTGAGGGTGCGCGTGAGCGCGGCGCGGAAACCGGCGAGGTGCGTGCCGCCGTCGCGCTGCGGAATGTTGTTCGTGAAGCAGAGCGTATTCTCGTGGTAGCTGTCGTTCCACTCCATCGACAGTTCCACGGTGATGCCGTCCTTCTCCGCCTGCATCGTGACGGGCGGATCGTTCAGCGCCTGCTTGGTGCGGTCGAGGTATTTCACGAAGGCTTCGATGCCGCCCTGATAGTAGAGGTCCACGGACTTGCGTTCCGTGTGGCGCGCATCGGCGAGATTAAGGAACACGCCCGAATTCAGGAACGCGAGCTCGCGCAGACGATGCTCCAGCGTGCCGTAATCGAATTCGGTCTGGGTGAAGGTTTCCCGCGACGGCAGGAAGGTGACTTCGGTGCCGGTCTTGAACTGGCCAGCGCGTTTGCCCTCGGCGACCTTCGGCGCTTCACCGACTTCTTTCAGCGGGGCTTCCGCCTCGCCGTGCTTGAAGCGCATGAAATACTCTTTGCCGCCGCGCCAGACGCGAAGATCGAGGCGCGAGGACAACGCGTTCACGACCGACACGCCGACGCCGTGCAGACCGCCGGAGACCTTGTAGGAGTTCTGGTCGAATTTTCCGCCGGCGTGCAGCTGGGTCATGATGACCTCGGCCGCCGAGACGCCCTCTTCCTTGTGGATGTCGACCGGGATGCCGCGGCCGTTGTCGCGCACCGTGCAGCTGCCGTCGCCGTGCAGAACGACTTCGACGAGATCGCAATAGCCGGCGAGGGATTCGTCGATGGCGTTGTCGACGACTTCGTAGACCATGTGATGCAGGCCCGAGCCGTCATCGGTGTCGCCGATGTACATGCCGGGGCGCTTCCGCACGGCGTCGAGGCCCTTCAGGACCTTGATGGACTCAGAGTCGTAGGCCTTTTCGGCGACGGTCACGCCGTCGTCTTTGAGGGCCTTTTCGGGACTGCCGGGCGGAGGATTCATGAGCGCTCTGGTGAGGTTTTTTTGGGTCGTTTTTTGGTGGACTCAATATAGGGAATCGCGGACCGAAATGCACCCTTACTGACGCAGTTTCGGGGGCGTAACCGCGCCTTGATCGACGTTGAAAAACTGAGCCGATTCACCCACATCCTCGAACAATCCGGCGTCGGTGCCCGTCATCCAGGCCTGGGCGCCCAAAGCCCGTAATTCGCCGAACAGCGCCGCCCGGCGTCCCGCGTCCAGATGGGCCGCGATTTCGTCCAAAAGCAGCACCGGCGCGCAGCCCCGTTTTTCGCGCTGAAGACGCGCGTGGGCGAGCACGATGGAGATCAGAAGGGCCTTCTGTTCGCCGGTCGAACACAGGGCGGCCGGCTGGCCGTGCGAAGGGTGCCGTTCACCCGCCAAGGGGGGGGCGATCATGGCCACGCCGAGGTCCGAGCGGTGCGGACCGGCGCCCGCCCCAAGGATGCCGCGGCGCTCATCCCACAGGCCGGCGCGCATCTTGTCCTCGGCGTCGACGGCCGGCATTTCGGCCAGCCAGCTATCCACCGCGCCGACGAGTTTCAGGCTGGCGGCCGGGAACGGACCGGCGGAGGCGGCGAGAGCCCGGGCGAGGCGCGCGACCAGATCGGCGCGCGCGGCGGCCAAAGCCACGCCGTGGCGGGCCATGGTGTCCTCGAGCGCGGCGAACCAGGCGGCGTCGCTGGCCGCTTCGCGCAGCAAGCGGGAACGTTGGCGATGGGCGTGATCATAGGCGGCGATGCGTCCGGCTTGATCGGCGTCGAACGCGGTGACCAGGCGATCCAGGAATTTGCGCCGCGAGGCCGGACCGTCGAGAAATAACCGGTCCATGGCGGGGGTCAGCCAAATCACGCCGATCTGGCGGGCGATGGCGGCGCCGCCCTTGGCCGGATGGCCGTTGATCTGCACAGCGCGGCGCTCGGGCGCCTGTGCCGTCAAACCCGTGCCGATTTCCGTGGGGCCGTCGGGCCCGCTCAGGACGGCGTTCACCCCCCAGCCGCCGATGTGCCCCTGCCGGCCGACCTGAGACAGCTTGGCGCCGCGCAGGCCCCGGCCCGGCGCGAGGAAGGAAACGGCTTCGAGAAGGTTGGTTTTTCCCGCCCCGTTGGCGCCCGTCAGCACGACGGCGCCCGGCCCCACGTCCAGCCGCAGCCGGGCGTAGTTGCGAAAATCGGTCAGGGTCAGACGCTGGACGAAAAGCTGATGCATGACTCCCGGCGCCAAAGCGCGCGCGGGAGCGAAAGCGGCCGCCGGCGCGGCGGAAAAACGAGCCGCGAGAGGGCTCACACCCGCATCGGCATGAGCACGTACATGGCCGAGCCGTCGGCCACGTCGCGAATCAGGGTCGGCGAAGCCGCATCGGCCATGGTGAAGCGCGCGGCGTCACCTTCGATCTGGCCGAGGATTTCAAGGAGGTAGCGCGAGTTGAAGCCGATCTCGAGATGACCGGCCGCATAGGTGGCTTCGACTTCTTCCACCGCGTTGCCGGCTTCGGGGCTGGAGGCGGAAAGCGTGATGAGGCCCTTCTCGCACTGCATTTTGATCGAGCGCGACTTTTCCGAGCTGATGGCCGATACGCGGTCGACCGCGTCGAACAAAGGCTTGCGCTCGGCTTCGAGCACCTTGTCGTTGCCCGTCGGGATGACGCGCTCGTAGTCCGGGAAAGTGCCGTCGATGAGCTTCGAGGTCAGCGACACATTGTCGAAGGCGAAACGAATCTTGGAATCGGACAGTGAAATGGTGATCTCGCTTTCGGTTTCGTCGATGAGCTTGCGCACTTCGATGACGGCCTTGCGCGGCACGATGATGCCCGGCATGCCGGCCGCGCCCTGGGGCAGCGGCAGTTCGACGCGCGCGAGGCGGTGACCGTCCGTGGCCACGGCGCGCAGCACCGAAACGCCATCGCTTTTCGCGGCGTGCAGATAGATGCCGTTCAGGTAATAGCGGGTTTCTTCGGTCGAGATGGCGAAACGGGTGCGGTCCACCAGGCTGCGCAGGTCCGCGGCCGCCAGGGTGAAGGTGTGGCTCAAATCGCCGCCCGTGAGGGCCGGGAAATCCTCGACCGGCAGGCAGGGGAGGTTGAAGCGCGAACGGCCGGCGGACAGGGCGACCTGGCCGCCGTCGCCCGTGGTCGCGATTTCGATCTGCGCGCCTTCGGGCAGCTTGCGCACGATGTCGTACAGCGTGTGGGCGGGGGCGGTGGTCGCGCCGGCCTTGCCGACTTCAGCGGCGGTGGCTTCGACGATCTCGATATCCATATCCGTGGCATTGAGGGCGAGCTGACCCTTGCCGGCGTCGATGCGCACGTTGGACAGGATGGGAATGGTATTGCGACGTTCGACAACGCTCTGGACGTGACCCAGCGACTTCAGGAGGGCCGCACGCTCGATGATGAGTTTCATGTTCGTAAAATCGTTCTTTTTTGAAGCCCGGACCGCCCGGAATCCCCGGTCCTACTAAACGCAGAACCGACATATTAGACATACTAGGGAAGGTGACGCGATAGGTTTTCGGGGTGCGCGAGGCACGTTAATCCTCCGCTTGTCACCCCGGCGCCAACGGACCTTTGGCCCGCCGGTTTTTCATTTGCGCGGCTTGTCCGGGACGACATTCCTTGGCCGCGCAGCGGCCGCGGAATGTCAGCTTTCCAGCATACGGGTGAGGAGTTCGACGTCCTCGGCGAAAGCCGTGTCCAGCTTCACCAGTTCCTCGATCTTGCGCACGGCATGGATGACCGTGGTGTGATCTCGCCCCCCAAAAGCACGGCCGATTTCCGGGAGCGAGCGGGAGGTAAGCTGCTTGGAGAGATACATGGCCACCTGGCGGGGACGGGCCACGGCGCGGGACCGGCGGGCCGAGCTCATGTCGGACACGCGGATCTTGAAGTGTTCGGCCACACGCTTTTGAATTTCTTCCATCGTCAGGCGGCGGTCGTGGGCGCGCAAGAGGTCCTGGAGCAGTTCCTGGGTGGTTTCGAGCGACAGCGAACCGCCGACCAGCTGGGCATGGGCCACCAGGCGGGTGAGGGCGCCTTCCAGCTCACGCACGTTGGACGTGATCTTGTGGGCGAGGAATTCCTTCACCTTCTGCGGGACCACGACGCCGAGCTGTTCGGCCTTGGCGTCAAGGATGCCCAGGCGCAGCTCGAAGGTGGTCGGGTGCAGGTCGGCGACGAGGCCCGAGGCCAGACGCGAGCGCAGGCGGTCGCCGATTTCCTCGAGGCTCGAGGGCGACTTGTCGGCCGAGAGCACAATCTGGCGCCCCTGGTCCACGAGCGCATTGAAGGTGTGGAAGAACTCTTCCTGGGTGGCGTCCTTGCCGGCGATGAACTGGACGTCGTCGATCATCAGCACGTCCACGGAGCGGAACTGTTCCTTGAAAGAGACGGTGTCCTGGTTCCGCAGCGCACGGACGAACGAGTACATGAACTTTTCGGCCGAGAGGTAGATCACCCGGCGATGCGGCGTGCGCTGGCGGATTTCCCAGGCGATCGCGTGCATCAGGTGGGTCTTACCAAGGCCGACGCCGCCATAGAGGAACAGCGGGTTGAAGCTGACCTGGTCGGATTCGGCCACGCGCTTGGCCGCGGCGTAGGCGAATTCGTTCGGCTTGCCGACGACGAAGTTCTCGAAGTTATAGCGGGCGTCGAGCGGCGCGGAGAGATCCGGGCCGAGCGGCGAAGCTTGCGGCGCCGTCTCCGCGGCGGGACGGGCCGGCCCGCGCGAAAGACCCGCGGGCCGCGTGGCGGGCGCGGCCACAGGCGGCGCGCTCGTCATCTTGGGGGCGTCGGCCTTCACGGAATCGGACTTCACAGAATCAGGGCGCGGCGCATCCACTTTGCCCGAATCCACCTTCAGCGTGATCTTGCGCACGGACGGGTTCTCGCCGTTCCACAGCGCGCGAATCCGCTCGGCATAGTGGGTGGTGATCCAATCGCGCATGAAACGCGTCGGGACCGACAGTTCGACCTCGCCGTCGCGCAAGCTGGTCGCGACGATAGGGGTCACCCAGCTCTTATAGGCGGAGTCGCCGAATTCTTGCTTGAGACGCGTTTTGACGCGATCCCATTCAGCCTGATCGATGGCTGCTTCATTCCCACGTTTCACGCGACGTGATCCCCTCGATACTTAAGTGGCGGAGAATTCAAAGCCGGACCGGCGGGAGGTTGAGATCCCGCTTGGCCGTTCGCCGAAATTTCCGCCGTAACCCGCACCCCGAAACTCGTAGTCTTAAAACGCATCACGATATGTACGGTTGCCATATCTTGACGGTTTTTCCCCGCATCTCTTTTTCGCGCACGCCGCAGCCGATTCCGGAAATTGAAAACAGCATTGGCTTTCGAGAGCTGAACAAATCCGAGAGCAGCTCTTTCTGAAACGCGTTTGGTGTTCCTGATGGTTTTTTTGAGACACCGCAGTTTGTCCGTGGCCGTCCGACTGGAAGTTTGAGTGGACGTTTGAACACCCGCGCGGCGTCTGGTGGCGTCACTGTAGTTGGCGGAACGCACGAGACAAGGGCAAAGATGCCCTTGACATAAAATGCTCAAAACACCGCATTCCACCTGCGTTTTCGAATCACCCGCGCAGCAAGATCATTGATTCGCAATAGCTTCGAAGTCACGTACGCACTTTGTGCGCGCGTGACTCGGAAGACTCGAAAGAAATTTTATAGATGAAGAAAAGAAAGATGCGCGCCTCACGAGGAGACGCGCATGACTTTATCTTAAACCGAAAGCGTGTTTAGGCGGCGAGCTTCTTGATGCGCGCCGAGAGACGCGAAAGCTTGCGCGAGGCGGTCTTCTTGTGGATCACGCCTTTGTTCGCACCGCGGGTCAGTTCCGGCATCACCTTCTTGAGGGCGGCGAGCGCTTCGGTCTTCTTGCCGGCGGCGATCGCTTCTTCGACGGCTTTGACGAAGGTGCGGATGCGCGAGAGGCGCGCGTGATTGATCGTCGCGGCGCGGGCGTTGCGGCGGATGCGGACTTTTGCGGACTTGTGCTGGGCCATCGAGTCGTACTCTGAATGCGTCTGTGGATAATTTGGAACGCGGGCTTATAGGGGATGCCACAGGCGGCGTCAACGAGGTCCAGGCCCGAAAGCGCTCGAATAAAGATATTCCCGGTTTAGCAGGCTTCTAAAGTCTTGGGAGCCTCACGTCTGGCAGCCGGCGCAATAGAAGGTGGACCGCCCGCCTTGTGTGATTCGCCGGACCAGCCCCTTCCCCTTGTTGGCGGCCTTACCACGGCCTTTGTCGCCGCCCTTGTCTCCCCGGCAGGCGCACGACTCGCCCTCGCGGCCGTACACCTTCCAGGCGTGCTGAAAATAGCCGAGCTCGCCCGAGGGCTGCACATGATCGCGTAAAGACGAGCCGCCCGCCGCGATGGCATCGGCGAGCACTTTCTTGATGGCCGGAACCAGCTTGGCCGCGCGTTCTCCCGCCACCGATCCCGCTTTGCGGAGCGGCGAGATGCCGGCGCGGTGGAGACTTTCGCAGGCATAGATATTGCCCACCCCCACGACGATTCGCTGATCGAGCAGCGCCGCCTTGATGGACGTCTTGCGGCCCTTCAGCGCCGCCGACAGCACGGCCGGCGTGAATTCGGGGGTGAGAGGATCGGGCCCGAGGTGCCGGAACAACTTGTGATTCGCGAGTTCGTCCGTCGGCACGAGAGTCATGAGCCCGAAACGGCGCGGATCGTTGAAGCGGATCTCGGCGCCCTTGTCCGTGGTGAAGATGACGTGGTCGTGTTTTCCGGGCGGGCCGCCGCTTGTGTCGACGACCATGCGGCCCGACATGCCGAGATGGACGATGAGGACATTGCCGTCATCCAGATCGAGCAGCATGTATTTCGCGCGGCGACGGATTTGCATCACCTTGCGGCCCGTGAGCGTCTCGGCGAAGGCCGGCGGGAACGGAATGCGCAGGTCCTTGCGGCGCACCTGCACGCGCGCGAGCCGGCGGCCTTCAAGCACGCCTTTCAGGCCTCTACATACGGTTTCGACCTCCGGTAACTCCGGCATCCTTTTCCTTCACGCTTTCAAGGGCCTTAGTGGCCTTTATAACAGCATTCCTCTATGGTCCCGCCTATGAACGAACCGGCCGGGCACGGCACCACGCATTTTGGCTATCAGACGGTCCCCGAGGACGAAAAAGTCCATCTGGTGCGGGGCGTGTTCGATTCCGTCGCGTCCAAATACGATCTGATGAACGACCTGATGAGCCTTGGGGTTCATCGTCTGTGGAAGGCCGCGATGGTGGACTGGTTGGCCCCGCGCGCCGGACAGAGCTTCATCGACGTCGGCGGCGGCACCGGCGATATCGCCACGCGCATCCTTTCGCGCGTCGGCGCGGACGCCGGACCGGTGACCGTGTGCGACATCAATCACGAGATGATCACCGTGGGCCGCGACCGGTCCATCGACACGGGGCGCCTGGACGGCATCAACTGGGTCTGCGGCGACGCCGAGAAGCTGCCGTTCCCGGACATGAGCTTCGACGCCTATACCATCGCTTTCTGCCTGCGCAACGTGACGCGCATTGACGCCGCGCTGGCCGAAGCGCGCCGTGTCTTAAAGCCGGGCGGGCGCTTCCTGTGCCTGGAGTTCAGCCGCGTCGTGGCCCCGGTGCTCGACAAGATCTACGACGCATATTCGTTCAATGTGCTGCCGGCCCTCGGCAGCATGGTGGCCGGCGATGCGGCGTCCTACCGCTACCTCGCGGAAAGCATCCGCAAGTTCCCGCCCCAAGATGAACTGCTCGCGCGCATGGGCGCGGCGGGCCTCAAAGAGTGCAAGATGCGTAACCTTTCGGGCGGCATCGCCGCCCTGCATTCCGGCTGGCGTATCTGATTATGCTGCGCGATCTCCGTAACTTTGCGCGCCTGTGGGCGATCGGACGCACGCTTGCGCGTCATGACGCCCTGTTCCTGCTCAACATCCATCCCGCCGGCGCCTTCGTGGCGCGCAGCTGCGGGCTGATCTGGCGCCCGCGCAAGGCCGTCAAAACCATGCGTCCGGGCCTGCGTCTGGCGATGGCTTTGGCGGAATTGGGCCCGACCTTCATCAAATTCGGCCAGGCGCTGTCCACCCGCGCCGACCTTCTGGGCGATGAAGTCGCCGCCGATCTGTCCGAGCTGCAGGACCGCCTGCCGCCGTTCCCGTTCAAGGACGCCAAGGCGGCCATCGAGACGGACTTCGCCAAGCCCATCGCGGCGATCTTCGAGCGTTTCGAGGAAACACCGGTTGCGG
This sequence comes from Rhodospirillaceae bacterium, assembly GCA_041919675.1. GTDB lineage: Bacteria > Pseudomonadota > Alphaproteobacteria > Rhodospirillales > Rhodospirillaceae > SHVO01. Next base: position 20,611 of record JAYRTJ010000032.1, read on the forward strand.
CCGCGTCCATCGCCCAGGTGCATTTCGCGGTGACCACGGAAGGCGCGCAGGTCGCCGTGAAGGTGCTGCGCCCCGGGGTCAAACTCGCTTTCGTGCGCGACATCGATCTCATGTTCTGGATGGCGGAGAAGGCCGAGCGTTATGCCCCGAAGCTGCGCCGCCTGAAGCCGCTGGAAGTCGTCGAGACCTTCGCCGAATCGGTGAACCTCGAGATGGACCTGCGCTTCGAGGCCGCCGCCGCGCAGGAACTGAAGGAAGATTTCGCGGGCAGTCCCATTTTCTACGTGCCGGCGATCGACTGGCAGCGCACGTCCGAGCGCATCTTGACCATGGAGCGCGTCTCGGGGATCCGCGTCGACGACCGCGCCGCCGTCACGGCGGCGGGCGTCGATCCGGTGCAGGTGGTGAGGAACGCCGCCGAGATTTTCTTCCGCATGGTGTTCGACCACGGTTTCTTCCACGCCGACATGCATCCGGGAAATTTGTTCGTCACGCCGCAAGGCACCGTGATCGCCATGGATTTCGGGATCATGGGCCGCGTGGACAGCGAGACGCAGAAGACCCTGGGCGAGATGCTGCTGGGCTTCCTGACGCGCGACTACAAACTTGTCGCGGACGTGCACGTGCGCGCGGGCTTCGTGCCGACGGAAAAAGACGTCGATATGTTCGCTCAAGCGTGCAGATCCATCGCCGAACCGATCCTCGGCAAGCCCATCGCCGAGATCTCCATCGCCAAACTTCTGGGTCAGTTGTTCCGCGTCACCGAAACCTTCGAGATGCAGGCGCAGCCGCAATTGCTGCTCCTTCAGAAGAGCATGCTGCTGGCCGAAGGCGTGGGCCGCAATCTCGCGCCGGAAGTGAACATGTGGGAACTGGCGCGCCCCCTGATCGAAGGCTGGATGCGCGCGCGCCTCGGCCCCGAAGGCCGCACGATGGACGCGCTAACCGGCGTCATCAGCACGCTCCGCGCCCTGCCGCGCGTGATCGCGCGCGTGGACGCCATCACGGCCGACATTGAGCAAGGCGGATTGCGGCTGCATCCCGACAGCGCCCGTGCGATCTTCGGTCAAGCGAGCGAGCGGCGCGGCCAGCGCTGGCTGTTCTGGGCGCCGTGGATCCTGGCGGCGATCCTGGGAGCGGCGCTGATCCTCGACTAAGGGACTTTGCGAGGCCTATGAGCGCGCCCTGATGATGCAATGGTTGTTTTGGGAGCAATACAGCCATAAAACCGTGATCGCCGTGCGCCGCTTTCACAAGCACCACCTCAAGAGGAGAGGGCTGGGGTGAGGGGCGCGCCACACGCGCCGATGCCAGAAGGCTATTGAGACACGCCGACTTGAGATAAAATAGCGCCCATGAATACGATTATGCGCGACCTCACAGCTGGACCGACGCCGTTGCTGGAGAACAAACGCATCCTTTTGATCGTCGCCGGCGGCATCGCCGCGGTGAAGGCGCCGGACCTGATCCGGCGCCTGCGGGAGCGCGGCGCGCAGGTGCGCTGCATCCTCACCAAGGGCGGCGCCAACTTCGTCACGCCGCTGACCCTCGCCTCGCTGTCGGGTGAGAAGTGTTACCAGGAGCTGTTCTCGCTGACGGACGAAAGCGAGATGGGACATATCCGTCTTTCGAGAGAAGCCGACATCCTGCTGGTCGCGCCCGCCACCGCCGACATCATGGCGAAGATGGCGCACGGCATGGCGGACGATCTCGCGACCACCGCGCTGCTCGCCACCGACAAGCCGGTGATGATCGCACCTTCCATGAACGTGATGATGTGGACCCATCCGGCCACACAAGCGAACCTGCAGACCTTGCAGACGCGAGATATACGTATTGTCGGGCCCGGCGCGGGCGATCTCGCGTGCGGCGAGGTGGGCGACGGCCGCATGGCCGAAGTGCCGGAGATCATCGCCGCGCTCGCGCGTTTCTTTGCCAAGGCGCCGAACCGCGGGCCGCTCTCGGGCCTGAAGGCGCTCGTCACCAGCGGTCCGACTCATGAGCCTATCGATCCGGTGCGCTACATCGGCAACCGTTCGTCGGGCAAACAAGGCCACGCCATCGCCGCGGCGCTTGCTGAACTCGGCGCCGACGTCACCTTGGTCTCGGGACCGGTGACCGAAGCCGATCCGGACGGCGTGAAGCTCGTACGGGTCGAGACCGCCAAACAAATGATGAAGGCCTGCAAGGACGCCCTGCCGGCGCAGATCGTGGTGTGCGCCGCCGCCGTCGCCGATTGGGCGGCGGAGACGAAAGACACGAAGATCAAGAAGGACGGCGGCGCGGCGCCGACGCTGAAGCTGTCCGAGAATCCCGACATCCTCGCGACCCTCGCGCAAAAGGGTCCCTTGCGTCCCGACCTGGTGATCGGCTTCGCGGCCGAAACAGAGAACCTCGTCGAGAACGCCAAGGCCAAGCGCGCACGCAAGAACTGCGACTGGCTGGTGGCCAACGACGTCTCGCAAATGAGCGGCACCTTCGGCGGCGACAACAACACCGTCCATCTGGTGACGGCCGACGGCGTCGAAAGCTGGCCCACGTTAAAGAAGCGCGCCGTTGCCGAACGGCTCGCGGAACGCATCGCCGCCGCGTTCAATCACCAAACCCAACATCAATCCTAAGAGGCTTCCCTTGGCTATCGTTGTTTCCGTTTCGATCAAACGCCTTCCGCACGCCTCCGATTTGCCGCTGCCGGCCTATCAGACCAGCCAGTCCGCGGGCATGGACCTGTGCGCGGCGGTGGGCGCCGATGTGGTTATCGCGCCGGGCGCCTACACCATGATCCCGACCGGTTTCGCCATCGCGCTGCCGGCCGGCTTTGAAGCGCAGGTGCGTCCGCGCTCGGGCTTGGCGGCCAAGAACGGCGTCACCGTGCTCAACACGCCGGGCACCATCGACGCCGACTATCGCGGCGAGATCAGCGTGATCCTCATCAACCACGGCAAGGAGGCTTTCACCGTGACCCGCGGCATGCGCGTCGCGCAGATGGTGGTCGCGCCCGTGCGCACCGTGATGCTGGAAGAAAAAGAGAGCCTGGACGACACCGCGCGCGGCGCGGGCGGGTTTGGTTCTACAGGCCGCCACTAAGAAGAGATGGATTTCTCAGAAGATCAGATCCACCGCTACGCCCGGCACATCCTGCTCAAGGAGGTCGGCGGCGTCGGTCAGGAGAAACTTCTGAAGGCGAAGGTGCTGTTGATCGGCGCGGGCGGTTTGGGCTCGCCGCTGCTCTTGTATCTCGCCGCCGCCGGTGTTGGGACGATCGGCGTCATCGATGACGACACCGTCGATCTCTCCAATCTCCAGCGCCAGATCGCCCACACCACCGACCGCATCAATATGCCGAAGGTGCAAAGCGCGGGCCGCGCAGCGACCGCCATCAATCCGGACGTGCGGGTGATGGAATACAAGACGCGCCTGACCGCCGCCAACATCGCGGAACTGCTCAACGACTATGACCTCGTCGCCGACGGCAGCGACAATTTCCCGACACGCTTCCTGGTGAACGACGCCTGCTTCTTTGCGAGGAAGCCGCTGGTGTCCGCCGCCGTGCTGCGTTTCGACGGCCAGCTCGCGACCTTCAAACCCCACGCGGGCGGTCCCTGCTACCGCTGCCTTTATCCGGAAGCTCCTCCTCCCGGCGAAGTGCCGAGCTGCGACCAGGCGGGCATCCTCGGCGCGGTCGCGGGTGTCATGGGAACCCTGCAGGCCACCGAGGTGCTGAAAGAGCTCCTCGGCATCGGCGACGGCATGGCCGGGCGCCTGCTCATTTATGACGCCCTGTCCGCGGCCTTCCGCACGGTGAAAGTCAAACCGGACCCGGAATGCGCCCTGTGCAGCCCGCAGGCGACCTACAAGGACCTCGGGCACCATTCCTAACACCTTAGAAATGCTGGGATAATGTAGCGGGCCTTGCTGCGGCGGGCGTTTGGCCTTACTTCCCGCCTCATGCCTCCAGACTCCGCGCCGCTTCTTCAAGACACCCGCACCAACCTCGTCGGTCTTTCCCGCGAGGCTTTGAAGGCTGCGCTGGTGGAAAAGGGCGAGAAGCCGTTCCGCGCCAAGCAGGTGTGGCACTGGATCTATCATCGCGGCGCGACCGAGTTCGCGGCGATGACGGATTTGTCCAAGGACCTGCGCCGCACCCTCGAGACTCATTTCGCGGTCTCGCGTCCGACCATCGCGCGTGAGCAGACCTCGAGCGACAGCACCCGCAAATGGCTGATGCAGTTCGCCGACGGCCAGAAAGCCGAAGCGGTGTTCATCCCCGATGAAGACCGCGGCGCGGTGTGCATCTCATCTCAGGTCGGCTGCACGCTGACCTGCCGCTTCTGCCACACCGGCACCCAGCGCCTGGTGCGCAACCTGACGCCGGCCGAGATCGTCGGCCAGTTCATGGTCGCGCGCGATTCCTACGGCGAATGGCCGACCCCGACGGACGAGCGCCGCCTGCTCTCCAACATCGTCATGATGGGCATGGGCGAGCCGCTCTACAATTTCGAGAACGTCGCCACCGCCTTGAAGATCATCATGGCCGACGACGGCATCGCTTTGGGCAAGCGGCGCATCACGCTGTCCACCTCGGGCGTCGTGCCCGAGATCCATCGCTGCGGCGCCGAGCTTGGCGTGAACCTCGCCGTGTCGCTGCATGCCCCCGACGACGACACGCGCTCGCAGATCATGCCGATCAACAAGAAGTACCCGCTGAAAGAGCTGATGCAGGCCTGCCGCGACTATCCGGTGGCCAGCAACGCGCGCCGCATCACGTTTGAATATGTGATGCTGAAGGGCATCAACGACACGCCGGCGCATGCCCGCGCGCTGATCAAGCTGGTCAAGGACATCCCTTGCAAGTTCAACCTGATCCCGTTCAATCCGTGGCCCGGCACCCCCTACGCGTGTTCGGACGAAGCGACGGTGGAATCTTTCAGCGCGATGCTGCGGGACGGCGGCTACAGCGCGCCGGTGCGCACCCCGCGCGGACGCGACATCCTCGCGGCCTGCGGCCAGCTGAAGACCGACAGCGAGCGCCTGTCGGCCAAGGAACTGCGCCTCCGCGCCGAACAGGAAGCGCAGATCGCCCAGAAAGCCTGGGCGGAAAAAGAAGCGGCACTGTAAGGCGCGGAGGCGCAGTTCCTTGGCCCGCAGGGCCGAGCGGCCGCAAAGATGACCAAAGTGGATCTTTGCTATCCAAGCAGCTTCACGACGAGCTGCGCGATTTCCGCGTGCGCCGCATCGAGCGTCGCGGCGTCGGCGCGCGAGCCGGTGAGATAGGCCGCGATCACGATGGGTTTGCGGCCCGGCGGCCAGGCGATGGCGACGTCGTTGATCGCCGCACGCGCGCCGGTGCCGGTCTTGTCGCCGGCCTTCCAGTCTTTGGGTAAACCGGCCCGCAAACGCTCGAGCCCGGTCTTGGAGTTCACCATCCAGCCGATGAGCGTGTCCTTGGCGGCGCGGGAGAGCACATCGCCCGTCAGCAGGGTTTGCAGCGTCTGCGCCATGGCGCGCGGCGTGGTGGTGTCGCGCTGGTCGCCGGCGAAATTGGTGTTGAGGCTGGGCTCGATGCGATCGAGGCGCGTGGTTTGATCGCCGATCGACCGGCAGAAGGCCGTGAACGTGGGCGGTCCGCCGACGCGGGCCAGCACGAGGTTGGCGGCCGTATTGTCGCTGACCTCCACCATCGCCTTGCACAATTCGGCGATGGTCATGGATCCCTTGGCCAGATTGGATTTCACCGCCGGCGCGTATTCCAGAAGATCGGCCTCGGTGAACTTCAGGGACTCGCCGAGTTTCAGTTCGCTCCTGTCCGACAAGGCCAGACACTGGGCCGCCAGAAGCCACTTGAAGGTCGAGCACATGGCGAAGCGCATGTTGGGCCAGTGACCCACGAACCTGCCCGTGGCGGTGTCGACGGCCCCGACGCCGAGCATGCCACCGATCCGCGTTTCGAGCGCGGTGAAGGGATTGGGTTCGGCGGCGAAAACCGCGGTCCCGGCGAGTCCGCCCGCGGCGACGCCCGCCAGGAACAGGCGGCGTTTCAGCGTTAGATTTTCTGCGTTTTCCGACACGTAACCATCCCTTGCGAGCCGGGCCCCTCGCCCTATACTGCGCGCCGAATTTCGGCCCGCACCTTCTAGCCCGCACATTACGGCGGATTTGGGGATACCCTCCATGGCGAAAGCAAAGAAAGTCGTCCTTGCGTACTCGGGCGGCCTCGATACGTCGATCATCCTGCGCTGGCTGCAGGTCGAGAAGAACTGCGAGGTCGTCACCTTCACCGCCGACATCGGCCAGGGCGAAGAGCTGGAACCGGCGCGCAAGAAGGCCGAACTGCTCGGCATCAAGGAAATCTACATCGAGGATCTGAAAGAGGAGTTCGTGCGGGACTTCGTGTTCCCGATGTTCCGCGCCAACGCGCTGTATGAAGGCGTGTACCTGCTCGGCACCTCGATCGCCCGTCCGCTCATCGCAAAAAGACTTGTGGAAATCGCCGTCGAGACCGGCGCCGACGCCATCTCGCACGGCGCCACCGGCAAGGGTAACGACCAGGTGCGTTTCGAACTCACGGCCTACGCGCTGAAACCGGACGTGAAGGTGATCGCGCCGTGGCGCGAGTGGAGCCTGACCTCGCGCGCAAGTCTGATCGCCTATGCCGAGCAGCATCAGATTCCGATCCCGACCGACAAGCGCGGCGAAGCGCCCTATTCGATGGACGCGAACCTCATGCACATCTCCTACGAAGGCAAGGCGCTGGAAGACCCGTGGGTCGAGCCGAGCGACGATATGTTCCGCCTGACCGTGTCGCCGGAGAAGGCGCCCGACACGCCGGAATATGTCGAGATCGAATTCGCGGGCGGCGACGCCGTGGCCGTGAACGGCCAGAAGCTCTCGCCCGCCAAGCTGTTGGCGAAACTGAACGAGATCGCGGGCCGCCATGGCGTCGGCCGCCTGGATCTCGTCGAGAACCGCTACGTCGGCATGAAGAGCCGCGGCGTCTATGAAACGCCGGGCGGCACCGTGTTGCACGTCGCTCACCGCGCCATGGAATCCATCACGCTCGACCGCGAAGCGATGCATCTGAAAGAAGAACTGATGCCGCGCTACGCCAAGCTGGTTTACACCGGCTACTGGTTCGCGCCGGAGCGCGAGATGCTGCAGGCGGCCATCGACCAGACCCAGAAACGCGTCACCGGCCTCGTGCGCCTGAAACTGTTCAAGGGCCTGGCCAGCGTCGCCGGCCGCAAGTCGCCCAACAGCCTGTACCGCATGGACTATGTCACCTTCGAAGAGGACTCGGTCTACAACCAGTTCGACGCCGAAGGCTTCATCAAGCTGAACGCGCTGCGTCTTCGTCTCGGCAAGATGGCGCAGCAGAAATAAGCGGCATGAAAGCAGTCGTCTTCGATTGCGACGGCGTGCTGATCAATAGCGAGGAACTGTGTCTCGACGTCGAGCTGGAATGCTTGAACGAGATCGGCCTCGCGTTCGAACGCCATGAATATGTCAGCCGTTTCATGGGCATGACCAGCGCGGACTTCTATGCCGCGCTGGACGGCGACCTCCGCACCAAGTACGGGCGCCCCCTGCCCGAGAGTTTCCCCGGCATCCTGCACGAACGCACCTGGTCGGTGGTCGAGACCTCGCTGGCCTGTATCCCGGGGGCGCCTGAGACCGTGCGCGCGCTCAACGTTCCGATGGCGGTGGCGTCGGGTTCAAATCCGGAGCGCCTGAAGTTCAAGCTGCGTAAAGTGGGTTTGTTCGGTCATTTCGCGCCGCACATCTATTCGGCCCAGGACATGCCCCGGGGCAAACCCGCCCCCGACGTCTATTTGCACGCCGCCAAACAACTGGGCGTCGCGCCGGGCGCCTGTATCGCCGTGGAAGACAGCGCCAACGGCGTGACATCGGCGCGCGCCGCGGGCATGGTTGTGGTGGGCTTCACCGGCGGGGGACATTGTCCGCCGCAACAGGGCGAGGCCCTTCGCGGCGCGGGCGCGTCCCACATCGCCGCGGATATGGATCAATTGCTGGCGATCTTGCGAGGTGCGCTGTGACGGGATTCATTGCCTGCTCCACCGAAGACCGCGTCCTGACGATTCGGTTCAATCGGCCGGAGAAGAAGAACGCGATTCTGCGCTCCATGTACGGCGAGGCCGCCCGGGCGCTGAAGGCCGCACAATCGGATCCGAACGTGCGCGTGGTGGTGATCACCGGTGAAGGCAACTGCTTCACCGCCGGAAACGATCTCAAGGATTTCTTGGACGTCCCGCCCACGAACGAGGACGCCGAGGTGTTCCAATTCATGTTCGCGCTGTCGGCCTTCACCAAGCCGGTGATCGCGGCGGTGAACGGCCTCGCCATCGGGATCGGAACCACGCTGCTGTTCCATTGCGATCTGGTCTACGCCGTGCCGGAAGCCACCTTCCAGATGCCCTTCATCAATCTCGCGGTGGTGCCGGAATTCGCCTCCTCGCTGCTGGTGCCGCGCCTCGTGGGCCGCGCGGCGGCCTCGGAACTCCTCTTGCTCGGCGAAGCCTTCGACGCGGCGCGCGCCAGGGAGATCGGGCTTCTGAACGCCGTGGTGCCGGCCGCCGACTTGATGGCGACCGTGAGGAGCAAGGCGAAAGCCCTGGCCCTGAAACCGCCCGGCGCGGTCCGCGACGCGAAGGCGCTGATGCATGCGTCGGTCGCGGAGATTCACAAGCACATCGTCACGGAAGGCAAGATTTTCGGCGACCGGCTGCAAACGCCGGAGTTCAAGGAAGCCGCCACGGCGTTCTTTGAAAAGCGCATGCCGGACTTTTCACGGTTCAGCTGATCACGGTTTAGCCAATCATGGTGCACATCAATTTCTCCTTCCTCGATCTGGTGGACGTCGAGCCGCTGACGATCGTGGACGTGGGCGCAGCCTCGCTGGATAAGGCGGCCCCTTATCATGTCATGGCGGAACGCACCGCCTCGCACATCATCGGCTTCGAGCCCAACAACAAGACATGCGCCGCGCTCAACGCGGCCGGCAAACTGCGGCACTCCTACTTCCCCTTTGCGATCGGCGCGGGCGGGCCGGCGAAGCTGCATGTGACCGCCTCGAACGCCAACACCTCGCTCTACGCGCCCAACGCCGAACTCCTGAAACACTTCACCACCCTCGCCGACATGCTGGTGGTCGAGCATGTGACCCATGTCGAGACGCACCGGCTCGATGATGTCGTCGGCGCGAAGGAAATCGATTTCCTGAAAATCGACGTGCCGGGCGGCGAGATGGATGTGCTGAAGGGCGCGGCGCGCCTTTTACCCACCGCGCTGGCGGTCGAACTGGAAGTCGAGTTCCTGCCCATGTACCGGGGCGCGCCGCTGTTCGGCGAAGTCGACGCGCATATGCGCGCGGCGGGCTTCCAGCTTCATACATTTCTGGATGTCTATCAGCCGACGTACACGCCGCTGGCCGATACGCCGGCGGGCCGCAGCCAGACCATGTGGGCCGATGCGGTTTATGTGCCCGATGTGCGCAACTTGCAGAAATACAGCCGCGAGCGGCTCTTGAAGCTGGCGGCCATCGCCCACGAGCTTTATGGCTCGGTCGATCTGTGCGCCCATATTCTCAGCGAAATGCGGGCGCAGAAACACGATGCGCCGCTCGACGCCTACATCAAACGCTGCAGCGGATTGCGGTAATTTTTTTGGGGCACGTTCTTATCGGAAAACCGCTCGCGCTTTTCCGGATCGCGCCCTAGGCCTTCTTCGGCAGACTGAGCGGGATCGCGACGTCGGCGATGCCGCGCTGATTGCAGGCGGCTTTCAGCGTGTTCACCATCAGGCAGGCGATGGTCATGGGACCGACGCCGCCGGGAACCGGCGTGATGGCGCCCGCGACCTGGGAGGCTTCCGCAAAATTCACATCGCCGCGCAGGCGGCGTTTTCCATCGGCGCTGGGGATCGGATTGATGCCGACGTCGATGACCGTCGCGCCCGGCTTGATCCAATCGCCGCGCACCATCTCCAGCTTTCCGACGGCGGCCACGATGATGTCCGCCGTGCGGCAGACGGCCGCGAGGTCCTTGGTGCGCGAGTGCGCGACCGTGACCGTGCAGTTTTCATTGAGAAGCAAGAGCGCGACCGGCTTGCCCACCAGAATGGAGCGGCCGATGACCACGGCGCTCTTCCCCGCAAGATCGCCCAACACGTCTTTCAGCAGCATGATGCAGCCGAGCGGCGTGCAGGACGCGAGTGTGTCGGCGCCGGCCACGAGGCGGCCGACGCTTTCCGGATGCAGGCCGTCGACGTCTTTCGCGGGGTCGATGGCGGTGATGACCTTCACCTGATCGAGATGTTTGGGCAGCGGCATCTGCACCAGGATCCCGTTCACGGACGGATCGGCGTTCAGTTTCTCGATGAGGGCGAGCAGTTCGTCCTGGGTCGTTTCGGCCTTCAGGTCGTGCTGGAAGGAGGCCATTCCCAGTTCAACTGCCGTCTTCTGCTTACTGGCGACATACACATGGCTGGCCGGATCGTCGCCCACGAGCACGGTCGCTAGGCCCGGGGTAACGCCATGGCGCTTCTTGAGATCGGCGACGGCTTTCGCGATGCCGTCTTTGAGGCGGGCGGAAGCTTCCTTACCGTCGATGATGAAGGGCGAAGTCATGATGTCATCCAGGTTTGAGCGGTGGCGGCCAGTGTAGCGGGATCGCCCGAGATGCGCAGGACCTTGCGCCGGTCGGTCTCGCCGAGGGTGAGCGTGATATTGCTTTTCGCGACCCCAAAGGCTTTCGCGAGCAAGGCGATCACGGCGGCGTTAGCTTTACCCTTATCGGCCGGCGCGGTCACGGCCACTTTCAGCGCGAGGCCGTCCGGCGTCGCCATGACGCCGAGGATGGCGTCGCGCGAAGCTTTGGGCGTGACACGCACCGTAAGCGTGAGGCCACCTGCGCGCGGGCGGAAGAAGGACAAGCGCTAGAGCGCGGCCACCGCGGGGATGAGTTCCGCGATGATGTACTGCAGCAGCATGATCGCGAAAATCACCACGAGGGGCGAAAGATCGAGGTTGCCCATGATCGGCACGTAGCGGCGAATCCGGCGGAAGACCGGCTCCGTCATGGCGTGCAGGCTGTTGCCGATCATGCGGATGACCTGGTTGTGCGAATTGATGACGTTGAAGGCGACCAGGAGATTGAGGATCACCGCGATCACGACCACCCAGTAGTAGAACCCGAGAATCGCATGCAGAACGCGGAGAATCGGGACGAGAATGACGCTCATGGGGGATGTTCGTGTCCGTTGGAGGGTGGAATCGCACCCCGGGACATCGCTAAAGGCTGCGCCCGGGACACTGAACCTAATGAGCGCCTCCCGGGGGCGCAAGTGAGCGGGATTTCAAGGCTTTCCGGGCGTTTCGAGTTGCCTTGACTTCTCAAGGCTTTGGCGACATTCTCCCGCCCGCTTTCGGCCCCGGGTGTTACAAACAACCGGCCCGAAACGCCTTATACGTTGATGCGGGGCTGTAGCTCAGTTGGGAGAGCGCGTCGTTCGCAATGACGAGGTCAGCGGTTCGATCCCGCTCAGCTCCACCATCAA
>JAYRTJ010000033.1:0-32082 GCA_041919675.1 Rhodospirillaceae bacterium
TGGTTCATGTGCATGTCGATCGCGTCGCGGACAGCGGCGAAAGTCGCATCCACCGCGCGGTGCGCGCCGCCGATGGGTTCGGGGATGATGCCGTCGATGACGCCGAGGCGTTGGAGGTCCTGCGCGGTCAGGCGCAGAGCTTCGGCGGCGGTCTTCGCCTGGGCATGGTCGCGCCACAGGATCGAAGCGCAGCCTTCCGGCGAGATCACGGAATAGATCGAGTGTTCGAGCATCAGCACGACGTTGCCGGTGGCGAGTGCGATCGCGCCGCCCGAGCCGCCTTCACCGATGACGATCGAAATCAGCGGCACGCGCACATTGAGACAGGTGTCGATGCAGCGCGCGATGGCTTCCGCCTGGCCGCGCTCTTCCGCGTCCACGCCCGGATAGGCGCCGGCGGTGTCGACGAAGGTGATGATCGGCACGCCAAAACGATCGGCGAGTTCCATCAGGCGCTTGGCCTTGCGATAGCCCTCGGGGCGCGCCATGCCGAAATTGTGTTTGAGGCGGGTCTCGGTGTCGCGGCCCTTCTCGAGGCCGATCGCCATCACCGAGCGGCCGAGGAAGCGGCCAAGGCCGCCGATCACAGCGGCGTCTTCGCCGAAGCTGCGGTCGCCGGCCAGCGGCATGAAATCGTCGACCAGCGCTTTGAGATAGTCGATCGCGTGCGGGCGGTCGGGGTGACGCGCGACTTGAGTCTTCTGCCAGGGGGTGAGTTTGGCGTAAGCCGAGCGCAGGTCCTTATCGACCCGCGTCTGCAGGCGGCTGACTTCCTCGGCAATGTTGATGCCGTCGGTGTCCGACAAATGCCTGAGCTCGGCGATCTTGCCTTCGAGCTCGGCAATCGGTTTTTCGAAGTCCAGAAAGTGCATGGCCTACGTTAGCTCCACACTCACGTTCCGGTTTTTCCGGAATCTTAGGCTGCGGCGCGGGTCCTGTGAACCTTGGATTAAGTTTACGCCGCGAAAGGCGCGTAGAAATGACGATCTAAGGTTAAAAAGTCAACCACCGGGCGACCCCCGCCCTCGACATGTAGCAGACGTAATGTGACAGCTACACAACCGGTTGTGGGTAGGTGTGGAGGCCCGCGACGATCGCCTCGAAATCCTTGTCCTTTTCCGGCGTGATGAGGCCGTTGCGAATGGCGAAATCGATGATCACAAGGCCGACGTTGAACTTGAACCGGTTGGTGGTCCGCACCAGCCGCAGGGCTTCGCGCACCGGCATCAGCTCAAAGCCCACGATCTCCTCGGACGGTTTGGGTTTGGCGCGCGAGGGCATCTCGAGGTCGAAGCAGAACAGCGTGTCGGCGCGCAGACCGTCGTCGCGTTCGCAGGCATAGGTGATGACGCCGGCCGGCTTCGCGGTCTTGGCGCGCGCCGCGCCGATGGACGCTTCTTCCTCGCATTCCTTGACGACGTTCTTGATCAGCGACAGGCCCGCCGGCTGGCCGCCCGCGACCATGTTGTCGAGCTTGCCGGGCTCGATCATGCGGCCCTTCGCGCGCGTCCCGATCCACAGGTGGAGGCCGTCCTTCTTCTTCACAAAACCGTTCACATGCACGCCGTAGGCGCGCACCCCGAACGCGGGGACCAGGCCGCGGTCCAGCTGGAAATATTCGCTCTCGCTCCAGCGGTTTTTCACCGCGTAAAGCTCTTTGCGCAGCCCCGGAAAGTGCCCGGTTTTGCGCAGCTGCGACGCGATTTCCTTGATCGCTTCCGTGCGCGCCTTCGGGGTCTTCAGCTTCGGGTGCAGGGCGACGCCGCCCTTCGCGGGCACGAAAACCCTCTTGAAATCCTTCAGCGCGCGCACCCGCTCATGGGTGATCCACCCCACCTGGGCGCCTCCAACCGTAAACGGCGCGAAGCGTTTGGGCCGCCAGCGGTTGCACAGGTTAATTTTATCGAGATAGCTCATGAACGGACCACTCTGACAGTCTTGCAGGTAAAGTCTGATTCTATCTGAACGCGGTTTGATCTAGAATCACCCATATGAAAGAACGCATCCCGTTTATCGTCGCCGTCGCGGCCACCGTCGTCTGGCTCGCGGTCGTGGGTTTGTATCTCTCGCAAATGTCGTGGCCGGGGCTGATGGCCCTCGAGCCCATGGCGCTTGCCGCGCTTTTGACGGCGACCGCCGGCCCGCTGGTCGCGCTGTGGCTCGTCATGGTGGTGCTCGAGCAGCGCCGCGCCGCCGCGCTCATGATGCAGCGCTTCGCCGAACTCGCGAATCAGGAACGCCGGACGCAACAGCAGGCGGAAACCCTCGCGCGCTCCATCACCGAAATGCAAAAGCAGTCCGTCGACGCATTGTCGGCGGATACGCGCAAGCTCGCGCTCCAGGATCTCGCGTCGAGCGCCGCTGTGCTTGCCGAGCGCCTCGGCGTCATGAAACGCGATGCGGTCGCCGCGACATGGACGCGCTTCGGCGCCGGCGATACGGCTGTTTTCGTGCAGGCTTTCCTCAATTTCGCGGGTGCGCATCCCGACATCGCCGAGCGGATCGGCGAGGCGGCGGTGCGCGATCAGGCCGCGCGCGCGGCGCTCGCCGGCTTTGTGCGCCGGTATGAACAACTCGCCGATCTCGCGCGCAGCGACAAACTCCTGCGCGCGGTCATCGAGGACGGCGCGCTGGGGCGGGGATACCGCTTGTTCAAACAAGCCGACGATCTCGCCACGCTCGCGGCCACACCGCATGTGCAGGTGGACGAAGCGGCCGACGATCTGCGCGAACGGCTCGACGGCCTCTCGCGCCGTCTCGAACCCGCCGGAGCGGACGCGTAATGGCCGGCTGGCTGCGCTCCCTGTTGGGCGGCAAGCCCAAGCCGAAGGCGGTGAAGCTCAAGCCGAAGACGGTGCTCGCGCCGTCCGAACGCGCGGCCCTCTTGAAAGAAGCCTTGGCGGCGCACCGGGCCGGACGCTCTCACGTCCGCGACGCGCTGGAACGCCAACTCGACGAATACCGCGCCAAGATCCCCCGCCCGGGCCGCGATCCCCAGGCCACCGAACGCATGCTGAGCCTCCAGCAGGCCGACGGCGCCCTGAAGCGCCTGATGGGCCACGATTTGAAGCGATTCCTGGTGCTGGTGGGCATCCGCGAGCTCCTGGACGAGGGGGCTCCGGCGCCTAAATCGACTCGGGCCCTAACAAAGCGTTGAAAAGCCTCGCTTTTCTCTGACGGTTCGCCCGCCAGAGTCCCTTGACCATAGGGCCCTCAACAGGTACAACGCCGGGCTTTCCGGGGGTCCCTCAGGTGGGAAACCCCGCTTTTATAAAGGATTTGAGCCATGGCACGCCGTTGTGCAGCCACCGGCCGCGGCGTTCAAAGCGGCAACAACGTCAGTCACGCCAACAACAAGACCCGTCGCCGGTTCCTGCCGAACCTGCATCAGGTCACGTTGCTCTCGGACGTGCTGCGCCAGCGCGTGCGCCTGCGCGTTTCGTCGAACGGTCTGCGCACCATCGAGAAGCGCGGTGGTATCGATGCGTTCCTGCTCTCGACGCCGGATGCGAAGCTCGAAGAGAGCGCGCTGGTGATCAAGCGCCGCATCAAGCGCGTCCAGGCCAAGATCGCCGCCTAATCGGCGTCTGAACCGAATACAAAAAAGCCCGCTGGAAACAGCGGGCTTTTTTATTTTGCCGATTTTACGTCGGCTTCGGCCCGCCGGTTCAGCGGTTTTCGGCGAGGGCGCTGCCTTGAGCACGGGCGACATTGGCGCGCACGGCGGCTGCAAGGGTCGCGGCGCCGGCTTCGGCCGGATCGGCGGCGGCCACGAGACGGCCGTCCTTTTCGGTAATCTGCGTGCGGGCCTCGGCGCTAAGCGTCGCATCGCAGTAGGACTTTGCATCGTCGGCCTTACCTTGCGCGAGATACGCGAGGCACAGATTCTGGCGGGCGATCAGATGATTCGCGGGCTGCGTTTTGGCGCGCAGCACATCCTTGGCGAAGCGGATGGCCTGGGCGTGCCGGCCCTTGGACAGCGCCTCGGTGGACTGGTTGACGGCCGGCGAGGTTGCCGACCAAATCAGCTGGGTCTCGGCCGCTTTGGAGGGCGCGGAAAGGGCGAAAAGAGCCGCTCCGGCGACAACCGCGGCAAAAGAGAGCCTAAAAAATGCCTTTTTTCCCATGACTTAATCTCCTGGCGAAGAATTCCTGAAGCTCCCGCTTCAGACGCGGGGGAAAATAGGCTAGAAAACCGTGAATAACATTCCTTAAAACGGAATAAGAGCGGTAAATATCATGAATAACCTAGATTGGAGCATTCTCCGGGATTTCATCGCGGTGGCGGAGACGGGGAGCCTGTCTCAAGCTGCGCGGCGGCTGCGTTTGTCGCAGCCGACCTTGTCCCGCCGGATCGCCGCGCTCGAAGAACAACTCAAAGCGCAGCTCTTTCAACGCACGCCGCGCGGCCTGCTTCTCACCGACGCGGGCGAACAGGTGCTCGCCGGGGCGCGCCGCGTGGAAGAAGAAGCGCTGGCCATCGAACGCCAGGCCGAAGCGGCGCATCAGACTCTCACCGGGACGGTGCGCATCTCCGTCACCGAAGGTCTTGGATCCTTGTGGCTGCCGCGCAAGCTTGCGGCGTTCCACGCCTCTTATCCCGGCGTGTGCGTCGAAGTGCTGGTCGACAACCGCACGGTCAATCTGATCCGCCGCGAAGCCGACATCGCCATCCGCATGTTCCGGCCCGAGCAGCCCGATCTCATCGCCAAGAAAGCGGGCGATCTCGTGATGGGGCTTTATGCCTCGCACGGCTATCTCGACCGTCACGGCCGTCCGACCAAGCCGAGCGATCTCAAGGATCATTATCACGTCGGCTTCGACGAAAGCATGAGCACGCACCCCGGCGTGCAGAAGCTCGAGCGGAATTTTGTGACGGAGCGCATCGTGCACCGTTCGTCGAGCTTCGTCGGTCAGCTTTCCGCGACCCTCGCCGGCATCGGCATCGGCGCGCACGACTGCGTGCTGGCCGACGCCGAGCCGACGCTCGAACGTCTCTTGCCGGACGTCTTCAAGCACGACATGGAGATCTGGCTGGTGACGCATGCGGACCTGCGCCGCAGCGCGCGCATCCGCGCCGTGTTCGACTTTCTCTCGGATGTGATTGCGTCCGACCGCGGTACCCTCATGGGCCGGTCGGTGCTCGGCAACGCGGCGTAGCGGCTAGAACACCGACGGCGCGCCCATGCGGCCGCGGCGGCCCCACACGTCTTCTTCGAACAGGTCCGTGAGCTGGCTCATCACGGCGCCGCCGAGTTCGTCGGCGTCCATGAGGGTCACGGCGCGGCGGTAATAGCGCGTCACGTCGTGGCCGATTCCGATCGCGAGCAACTGAACGTCCGACTGGTTCTCGATGTAGGAGATCACGTCGCGCAGGTGGTGCTCGAGGTAGTTGCCCGGGTTCACGGACAGGGTTGAATCGTCCACCGGCGCGCCGTCCGAGATGACCATCAGGATGCGGCGCTGTTCGGGGCGCGCCGCCAGGCGGTTGTGCGCCCAGGCCAGCGCTTCGCCGTCGATGTTTTCCTTGAGGATGCCTTCGCGCAGCATGAGTCCGAGATTGCGGCGCGCGCGGCGCCACGGCGTGTCGGCGGCCTTGTAGATGATGTGGCGCAGGTCGTTGAGGCGGCCCGGTGTGCCCGGTTTGCCGCTGTCGTTCCACAGGCGGCGCGACTGGCCGCCTTTCCACTGGCTGGTGGTGAAGCCCAAAATCTCGACCTTCACCGCGCAGCGTTCCAGCGTGCGCGCGAGGATGTCCGCCGTCATCGCCGCGATGGTGATCGGCCGCCCGCGCATCGAGCCGGAATTGTCGATCAGCAGAGTCACGATGGTGTCGCGGAACTCGGTTTCCTTCTCGCGCTTGAACGACAGCGAGTGGGTCGGATTGGCGACGATGCGCGCGAGGCGGCTGGCGTCCAGCAGGCCTTCCTCGAGATCGAAATCCCAGCTGCGGGTCTGCTGCGCCATCAGGCGGCGCTGGAGCCGGTTGGCCAGGCGCGAAACCACGCCCTGCAAATGGGCGAGCTGACGGTCGAGCTGCAGGCGCAGGCGCACGAGTTCATCGGCGTCGCACAAATTGGCGGCGTCTTCGACCTCGTCGAAACGCGTTGTGTAAATCCTGTAGCGCTCTTCCGACGGGCCCTGGTTATGACCGGGGCGCGGGCGCGACTGCTGCGCGTCGGCTTCCGCTTCGGCCGCCTCCATGGTCGGCTGACCTTGGGACTCGATGTCCGATTCCGCCTCCTCGCCCTGCACCGTTTCGCTGCTGGCGGGCGTCTGACCCTGCTCGTCGCCGTTGTCCGAGCTCTCGTCCTTCTTGTCCTGGTCTTCGGACTCCTGGGGCTCGGAGTCCTTCTCGGTCTCGTTGTTTCCGTCCTCGTCGTCTTCCTGATCCAGTTCCTCGGCGTCGTCGTTCTCGAGGTTCAAGGCCTGGATCAGTTTGCGCAGGATGTCGGCGCTCGCCTTCTGATCATGGATATTGGCGGCGAGGTCTTTCAGCGAGGCGTCGAGCTTTTCGCCGAAGGCCTCTTTCAGGATGCCGCGCACATGCGTGCCGATCGTCCCTAAAGGAGCGCCCCCGCAAGCATCGTGGATCAGCACCTTCAGCGCATCGCCGCGGTCGATCTGTTCATAGGAGCGCGCCGCCTGATAGCCTTCCAGCGCCAGGCGCTGTTCGAGGGCGCCCGAAAGGTTGCCGCGCACGCCGGCGTATTGGTGCGCGCCGAGCACTTCGACGCGCGCCTGTTCCATCGCGTTATAGGCGTCTACCGCGTCCTTGTTCACCGGCATGCGGCGGGCATGCACGCCCGCGTTGTGGTGACGGAGTTTCAAAGCGGCCGCGTCCGCCGCGCCGCGCAGGCGCGTGACCGTCTCCTTGGTCAGCTTGTGCGGCGGCGAGGGCAGGCGCACTGCGCCGGTGATCGTCGGGTTTTTTTGATTGGCGGAGACGGGTGAATAGACAACGTTGAGCTCGCGCCGGTTCGCGATCCCTTTCACGGTCGCGGTGGTCGCGGTCTTGAAGGTCTCGGTGCGCGAGAGTCCCTTGTCCGGTCCGGAATAGGGCGGCTTCATGATTATCCGCTAGGCAACGGCCTCGACGGCGCTACCCGCGATGTCTTCGCCGAAACAACGCTGATAGTACTCGGCGATCACCGGGCGTTCGGTCTCGTCGCACTTGTTGAGGAAAGTGACGCGGAACGAATAGCCGACGTTGTTGAAGATGGTGTTGTTCTCGGCCCAGCTGATGACGGTCCGCGGCGACATCACGGTCGAGATGTCCCCCGCGATGAAGCCGGTGCGCGTCAGGTCGGCGACTTCCACCATGGCCGAGATGATCTTCTTGCCGGCCGCCGTGTCGTAGCCCTTCACCTTGGCCAGCACGATGTTGGTCTCTTCGTCGTGCTTCAGGTAATTGAGGGTCGCGACCACGTTCCAGCGGTCCATCTGGCCCTGGTTGATCTGCTGCGTGCCGTGATAGAGGCCGGTCGTGTCGCCGAGGCCGATGGTGTTGGCGGTGGCGAACAGGCGGAAGGCGGGATGCGGGCGGATCACCTTGTTCTGGTCGAGCAGAGTCAGGCGGCCTTCGACCTCCAGCACGCGCTGGATCACGAACATCACGTCCGGGCGGCCCGCGTCATATTCGTCGAACACCAGCGCGATCGGACGCTGCAGCGCCCAGGGCAGCAAACCTTCACGGAATTCGGTCACCTGCACGCCTTCGCGGATGACGATGGCGTCCTTGCCGATGAGATCGATGCGGCTGATGTGGCTGTCGAGGTTGATGCGCAGGCACGGCCAATTGAGGCGCGCCGCGACCTGTTCGATATGCGTCGACTTGCCGGTGCCGTGATAGCCCTGCACGAGCACGCGCCGGTTGTGCGCGAAGCCGGCGAGGATGGCGAGGGTCGTGTCGTGATCGAAACGGTAGGCGGGATCGACATCCGGCACATGGTCGCCGCGGTTCGAGAACGCCGGCACCTGCATATCGATATCGAGGCCAAAAACGTCGCGTACGGACAGCAGCTTATCGGGCACCGTCATCATCAGCTCGTCACGCGCACCTTCGTTCCGCTTGCTCATAACGCTCTCTCACAACCTCTTGCAAAGAAGGGTCTTATGGCATGCCGGGTAGGACCCGGCCAGAGGCACCATACAGCCCTGAATTATATGGGGATATGACCAACCCGCCGAAAGCCGAAAATCGGCTCAAGGAACCGCGGCCAGCCCGGCCCGCAGCGTTTGATACGCTTGGTTGATGACCTTCATCCGGTTCTCCGCCTCGGCGGATCCGCCGTTGGCGTCCGGGTGGTACTTTTTCACCAGCGCTTTGTAGCGTTCCTTCAGCGTTTCCAGGGTCACCGGACCGGAAAGATCGAGCGCCTTCATGGCCCGCGTGCGCGCGCCCGCGCCGCCCGGCGTGGCGCGGCTTTGCGCGTCTTCCGCGCGGGCCTTCTTTTTGTCCTCGAAATCGGTTCCGGCCGCGAAGCCGAAGGGATCGTTCACGCGCCCGCCCGCCCGCCCGGCGCGAGAGCCGGCGCCGAGCGTGCCCAGCTTCCAGGTCGGACGTTCCCAGGTCGCTGCGCTGCGGATCTCGGCTTCCAGGTCGGCGACCGACGCGCCGGCATGGAAATCCCAGCGCGCGTTGTAGGCGCGCACGTGTTCCAGGCAGTACATGACGTAGTCCGCGAGTCGCCGGTCCTTCGGCGCACGGTACTCACCGGCGGCGGCGCAGCCGTCCCAGGCGCACGGCGTTGATGCCGCACTTTTCCCCGTGGAACAGGTGAAACGATCGCGTGTTTCGGACATGGGTTGAATATGGTGAGAGGCCTGAAAATCCGCAATCTTGTTTCTTTTTTCGCGCTGTGCTTTTGCTGTCTTCATGAACACTTACGCAGATCGCATCCGCACCAAGCTCAGCGAGTCCCTCGCTCCGACGCGCCTCGAGGTCGAGGACGACAGCAATCGCCATATCGGCCACGCGGGCGCCCATCCCAGCGGTGAAACGCATTTCAACGTGACGGTAGAATCGGCGGCCTTCGCCGGCAAGAACCGCGTCGCGCGCCAGCGCCTCGTCTACGGCATCCTCGCCGATGAACTGCGTGAACGTGTGCATGCGCTGTCCTTGAAGCTGACGGCGCCGGGAGAGTAGCTATTCCCCTCTATAAAATTCCGGATATTCCCGCTTCACGATGGCGCTGTGGGTCGCCCAGGTGTGGCAGGTGTTGAGGAAGTGCGGCATCGAACGCGGCCGGCCCTGGGCTTGCGCGTCGCTTTGACGCTTGAGCCGCGCGCGCACCATGGTTTGCATCAGCGTCGTCGCCACCGGCCCGATCAGCGAGCCCATGTGCGTGCAGCCGTTCACGGCGCCCAGAAGGTTCGCGACCTTCTGCGTGAAGCCGGGTTTGATCACCAGGCCGGTGAGCTTGCCGTAAGCGGGCGCGATCGACGGGCAAATGCGCCACGGATGGAAGTCCATCGAGGCTTCGGACGCCGTGATCGTCATCTTGGAATCGGCTGTAATCCGCAAGTGCATGTCGTGGATCGGCTCGCCCGCGGGGATGACGCCGCCGGCATGGTCCCAATTGTTGATGGTCTCGGTCTTCACATCCGTCAAACGGCCGTCGACATCCCATTGGCCGTCGGCGCGCTCGTAGCCTCGGCAGACGAGAGTGCGTTTGTGCATCAGCTTGCGCGGGGCCGGGGCCGGAAGCGGCATTACGCTTCTCCCGTGTAATGGCTCGGGAACTGATCGCGCGTGACCTCGCCGTCCGACGTCCAGGCGTGACACTGATTGATGAAGAACGCCGTCACCGGTTCGCCGCGCGCCTCCTTGTCTTTCAGCGCCTTGTAGGCGTTCGGCGACAGGAGCTGATAGGCGGTGTTGGCCATGGGGCGCAAAAGGTCGACGAGATGCACGCAGCCTTGCGTGCCGCCGAGCGCCTCGCGCACCGCGCCGTTGAACCCCTTGCCGAGGTTCAGCCCGACGAGGCGCTGGAAATTCGGCGTGATCGACGGGCACATGTTGAACGGTGTGTGGTCCATCGCCACGGCCGCGGCGCGGATGTTGAGCCCGGCGTCGATGGTGATGCGCAGGCCCATGCCGTGCACGGGCACGCCGGCTTTCACATCGCCGCGGTCGGTGCTGGTGAAATCGTAGGTCTTCGCGTCGGTCAGCCAGCCGTCGATATCGAACAGGCCGTCCTCGCGCTCGTACCCTTCGCAGGTGATCGTGCGTGTATGAATCAGCTCGCGGTCGCTGGGCGGCGTTAAAGGCATTCGGCCGATATACGCGCGTGCGCCGGGCCCGGCAAGGGCAGGGCCGTTCTGGCCGCTATGCGGGGAAAATCGCGCTAAGCCGCCCCGTAGCTCTCGCCGTAGATATAGGCGTTGCGGTCCTTAAGGTCCTGTTCCAGCTCGCCGTTATAGACCGCGTAAAGATCGCGTACCGAGACCATGCCCACCACATGGCCGTTCTCGACCACGGGCAGATGGCGGTAATTGCGGCTTCTCATCATGCGGATGGCGTCCGAGGCGGTGTCGGCCGGCGCCAGCGTGTCCGGGTTCGCGGTCATGATCTCGCGCACCGGCGTCGCATCCGGGTCGAGCCCGGCGGCCACGACACGCACGGTCATGTCGCGTTCGGTGACGATGCCGACGAGCCGGTCGAGGTCCATGACGAGCACGGCCGCGATTTTCTTCTCGCGCATGAGGCGCGCGGCCTGGCGCACCATGTCGCGGGGAGACACTTTGTGCAGGGTCTGCTCGCTGATGACGTCGGGTACAATTCTTCGGATCATGACGCGCTCCTTCAATCGCTGTTGAAAGGGTAAGCACGACAAGCCTGACAGGTCCTTCGACGCGGACGTGCAAGGCCTCCTCAAGAACGAAACGCGAGTGTGACCCCGGCCCGGAAGGCGGTCAATGCCCGCCGGGCTGTTACGGAGCGTGAATCAGCCCGAGCGGTCCGCCGCCATGGCTTCGGACGCGCTGTCGTCCTTGGACCTGGGCGGCGTCACGCGCAGCAGGGTCAACTGGTTGCGGGCGCGGCGTAAAACCTCGAACCGGAAGCCGTGGAACAGGAATTTCTGGCCCGTCTCCGGAATGGTGCGGGCTTCGTAAAGCACCAGACCCGCGACGGTCGAGGCCTTGTCGTCGGGCAGCGCCCAATCGAACTCGCGGTTCAGGTCGCGCAAGGTGACGCTGCCGTCGATGAGATACGAACCGTTGGTCTGCGGGCGCACGCCGGCCACGGCGACATCGTGTTCGTCGCGGATGTCGCCGACGATCTCTTCCAGAATGTCTTCCAGCGTCAGCGCGCCCAGCAGCGTGCCGTACTCATCGACCACCATGGCGAAATGTTCGCGGCGCGCGCGGAAAGCGTTGAGCTGCTCGAGAAGGGTGGTCGTCGCCGGGATGAACCACGGCTTGATGGCCAGGCGCACCACGTCGACTTTTTCGGCCCGGCCTTCCACGGATTCCAGCGCGCGCAGCAGCGCCTTCGCATGGATGAGGCCGACGATATTGTCCGGCTGACCGCGCCACAGCGGGATGCGCGAATAGGGCGAAGCCGCCATTTGTTCGATGATCTGCGCAATGGGAAGATCCGCGTCGATGGTCACCAGTTTCTGACGGTGCACCATGACGTCGCTGACCGGATATTCGGCGAGGTCGAGCACGCTGCGCAGCATCGCGCGCTCGTGTTTGACCTCGTGGATGATCTCCTTGTCGGCCATCTGCACTTCGATGGCGCCGCGCAGCTCGGCCAGCACTTCCTTGGCCGAGCGCGAGACCGTCGTGCTCAGCTTGAACATGCGCAGCGCGCCGTTCACGAAATATTCGATCGCCGCGTTGAACGGCTTGAACAGGCGCATGAGGATATACATGACGCCCGCGCATTTCAGCGAGGCGGAGGTCGTGTACAGAAGCGCATAGGTCTTCGGCAGGATTTCGCCGTAGATCACCACCAGCACCGTCATGATCGCGGTGGCGTAGAACACGCCCTCGGCGCCGAACAGCTCGATCATCAGGCTGGTGGTCAGGGCCGAGGCCAGGATGTTGACGAGGTTGTTGCCGAGAAGGACGGTGGAGATCATCTCTTCGCGTTCGTCCAGCAGCTTGGTCACCGTGCCCGCGCGCGGGTCCCCCTCGGACTTCAGCTGGTGCATCAGCGGCTTCGAGGCGGTGGTCAAAGCGGTTTCCGCGACCGAGAAGAAAGCGGCGACGGTCAGCAGCAGGAGAACCACGAAAAGCGTAAAAAACATGGCAAGTTCCTCACAAGGAACGGTGAAGCGGGAACGGTGAATTAGGACGCGAGGGCCGCGGTCAGGGTCGCTTCGAGCGCGGCGGCGGAAACGTCGCGGGACATGAAGGCGTCGCCGATGCGCCGGGCCAAAACGAAATTGACCGCGCCATCCTTCATCTTTTTGTCCTGGCTCATGTGCGCGGTCAGCATCGCCGCGGTGATCGTCCCGCGCGCGCCGGTGCGCGGCGGATCGACCGGCAGGCCCACGGCTTTCAAATGCGCGCGCACGCGTGCGGCGTCGGCGGCGGGACAAAGACCGAGGCGCACCGAAAGTTCGAACGCCAGCGCCATCCCGATCGCCACGGCTTCGCCGTGCAAAAGATCGCCGCCGTAGCCCATCTCGGCTTCCAGCGCGTGGCCAAAGGTATGGCCGAGGTTCAACAGCGCGCGGATGCCGCCTTCCTTTTCGTCGGCGGCGACCACTTTGGCCTTGGCGTTGCAGCTGGTCACGATGGCTTCGCGCAGCGCTTCGTGGCTTCCGTTCAGCGCCGCGGCGCCGTTCTGTTCAAGCCACGCCCAGAAACCGGCGTCGCCGAGCAGGCCGTATTTTGCGACCTCGGCATAACCGGCCAGCAATTCGCGGCGCGGCAGCGTGGCCAGCACGTCCGTATCGGCGATCACCAGGCGCGGCTGATGGAAACTGCCGACCAGGTTCTTGCCGGCGGCGGTGTTGATGCCGGTCTTGCCGCCGACCGAGCTGTCGACTTGCGAGAGCAAGGTGGTCGGGATCTGCACAAAGTCGACGCCGCGCAGGAGGACGGAGGCCGCGAAGCCCGCGAGATCGCCGATGACGCCGCCGCCGAGCGCGACGATCGTGGTGCCGCGTTCGCATTTGGCCGCCAGCATCGCATCCAGCAGTTTGGCGAGATGGCCGAAGTCCTTGCTGGCTTCACCGGCCGGCACGACGGCGTGATCGGCGCGGAGGCCGGCGTTCGCGAGCGCCTGGGTCAGCGGTGCGAGGTACAAGGGCGCGACGTTGCTGTCGGTCACGATGAACACGCGCTTTTGTGAAAGCACCGGCGTCATGAGGGCCGGCGCGCGGGCCAGCAGATCCCGTCCCACATGGATGTCGTAGGACCGCGCGCCCAGCGGCACGCGCACCACGGTCGCGGTTTCCGACGCAGAAGAGGCCGTCATGGCGGAAGGCATCGCGGATCAGTCTTTCGTGGAAAGCGGCGCGCCTAAAAAGTCTTCAAGCGCGGCGAGCACGCGGACGCAGGTCACGGTCGGATTGTCATGGCCGGTCTCGACGGCGATGTCGGACTGGGCGTAGACGGGATAGCGCGCGTCGATCAGGCGCGCGAGCACCTCGCGCGGGTCGCTGCCGTTCAGGAGCGGGCGGTGCGTGCGGCCTCGCGTGCGTTGCGACAGGGTATCGAGATCCGCCTTCAACCATACGGAAACCGCACGCTCCCGAATCAGCGCCCGCGTGTCAGGGTCCATGAAGGCGCCTCCGCCGGCGGCCAGAATGCTTGGCGTGCCGTGCAGGAGGCGGGTCATGACCCGCCGCTCGCCGTCACGAAAGTAGGGTTCCCCGTACTTCTGGAAGATTTCACCGATGGAGCAACCGGCGGCTTGTTCGATCTCGGCGTCGGCGTCGATGAAGGGCACGCCCAGGCGTCCGGCGAGGCGCCGGCCGATGCAGCTCTTGCCCGCGCCCATCAGCCCCACCAGCACGATGGTGCGGTCGAGCGCGCGGGCGCCGGCACGGGTCCCCTCGCTCTCGGGCGCCCGGCTTTTTTCGCTTGGGTTTTGGGTTTGGGCCATCTCGCTCATGAAGTCGCGGTGCTCAACGCCTTGTCATATCAATTAAGTCTTTGGTTGCATGGACATTATCACAGGCGTTCAGTAGTGTCTGCCCAACGGCTGGAACGTAAGATAAGGGCTCCTGGGGCATGGTGAAATTCGTCGTTTTGGGTGTGCTTGCGCTGCTGGTGGCGGGAGCCATCGTCCTGACCACCTGGGACATGCCGGCGCCGACGACCACCATTGAAAAAGTGATTCCGAATGAGCGTTTCAATAAATAAGGCGGCTGCGGCGCTCGCGGGCGCCGCTTTTCTGCTGGGCTCCCAGGCGTTTGCGCAAAGCGCGCCGGTCTCGCTCCTGCCCGCGCCGGCGCCGGGCGCGGCCGCGCCCGCCGCGCCGCCCGCGCCCGCCGAACCGCCCGTGCCCGATGACGCGGAGCCGGCCGTAGACTCTTCGGCGCCGGCCATTTCCTCCAGCAGCCTCGAAGCGCCGAGCCCCGACCGGATCGGTCTCATCGACGCCGCCGGCGGCGGTTTCGCCGCCGACATGTGGCGCGGCACCGACCTCGAACTCCTGCGCCGCGTGCTGCCGCAACTTCCGCGCCGCATGGACTCTCTGGCGCAGCGCCGTCTCGCACGCGCCCTGTTGCTTTCGGCCGCCGCGCCGCCGGTCGCGTCGGGCCCGGCCGCGCCGCCCGTGGTCGGCGGCGACAACGCCGGCCCCGCCCCGCCGGCGCCGCCCGCCCAGTGGCTTCTCGAAACGCGCCTCATCGGTCTTGCCGCCATCGGCGATTGGAACGACGCGCTCGCGCTGATGGATCTCGTGCCGGCCGATCAGATGACCGATGGCCTGCGCAAGCTGCGCGCCGACGGCTCGCTCATCTCCGGGCGCACCAACGACGCCTGCGCCGAAGCGCAAACCGCCTTGAGCGCCACGGGCGACGCCTATTGGCAGAAGATCCAGATTTACTGCAATTTCGCCAACCACCAGGCGAGCGCGGCGTCGCTCGGCCTGTCGGTGCTGCGCGAGCAGGGCGTGCAGGATCCTCTGTTCTTCTGGACGGTCGATCTCCTCAACGGCAATCGCCGCCTGAGCCCGCCCAATCTCGGCCGCCCCGAGCCTGTGCATCTTATGATGCTCGCGAAGGCCGGCGGACCCGTGCCGGATGTCCTCATCCAAGGCGGCGATCCGACGACTCTCGCCGTCGTGTCCGGAATCGCGCCGCCGCCCGAGGACAAGAACGACAAGACGCCCGCCGCGCAAAAGGCCGAGCGTGCGAAACTCGCCGCGGAATCGCGCCTCACCGTTGCCGAGCGTGCCGTCGCCGCCGGCACCCTCGATGCCGAGCGTCTGCGCCTTCTGTACCGTCAGATGAACCTCAAGGACGAGGCGCCGCCGGCGTTGGCCGCCGTCACCGTGGCGACGGTGCGCGAACGCGTCTTCCTCTTCCAGACCGCGCTTGCCCAGAATGTCCCGGCCGCGCGCGCCGAGGTCATCGCCCGCGCCGTCGATCTCACGCGCGCCGATCGCGGCATCAAGGGCCCCGATCTCATCACCGTGGGCCGCCTCTATGCGCCGCTCATTCTCGAAATCCAGCCGAGCCCGGACCTGATCTGGTTCTCGGGCGCCGCCGCGCGCGCATTGCTCGCCGCCGGTGAACTCGAAAAAGGCCGTGAATGGCTCGCGCTCGCCCGCTCCATGGCGCGCACCAGCATCGAAGCCGGCCAGGTGGCCGACGGCCTGTGGCCCATCGACCGCCTCATGACGGAAGGCGCGCCCACGCGCATTCCGCCGCAAGCGCTGCAAGCCTGGCGCGAGACCGCCCCCCCGGACCGCCGCGCCGAATATCAGGGCCTCCTTCTCAACGTGCTTGCGGCCGTGGGTGAACCCATCACGGCGGCCGACTGGCTCCCGGCGATGGACAACTCGGCTCCGGCCGTGACCATGACCGTCACGCCGCCGCGCATCGTCAATGGCTTGAAACTCGCCCAGCGCGACAGGCGCGTGGGGGAAACGGCCGTCTTTGCCTTGCTCGCGCTCGGTGAAGAAGGCCCGTCGTCCGTCGAACCCGCGGCCCTCCAGGAAGTCATCGCGGCGCTGATGGCCGTGGGCCGCGAACACGACGCCCGCGCCCTCGCGGTTGAAGCGCTGCTCGTCGAAGGGTTGTGAGGTGCGTGGTTCCGAAAAGTGTGGAACGGTTTTCGGATAAGACCGCGCACATTAAAAAAATGAAGCGGACGCCGCGCCGGTTGGATGCTTCGTGATGGCGAATATTTCACGCCACACCGAGAACTTTCTCGAAATGCTCGCGGTGGAGCGGGGGGCTTCCCCGCGCACGCTCGAGGCCTACCGCCGCGATCTCGACGATGTCGCCGGCGTCCTGAAACACGATCCCGCCGCGGCCGATAGCGAGGGCCTGCGGCGTTATCTCGATCACATGGCCGCCATGGGCCTCGCGCCGCGCACGGCGGCGCGGCGGTTGTCCTGCCTGCGCCAGTTCTTCAAGTTCCTCTATGCCGAAGGCGTGCGCGCCGACGATCCGGCGGCCGCGCTGGAAAGCCCGCGCCTGGGCCGCCCGCTGCCGAAATATCTGACGACGGCCGAGGTGGAGCGCCTGCTGGCCGCCGCGCGCGGTCTCGAAGGGCGCCAGGGCCTGCGCGCCGCGGCGATGCTCGAGCTTCTGTATGCGACGGGCCTTCGCGTCTCCGAACTCGTTTCGCTTCCGCTCAACGCCATGCCGCGCAGCACACCGGCCATCATCGTGCGCGGGAAGGGGAATAAGGAGCGCATGGTGCCCGTGGGCGAGGCGGCGCTCGGCGCGCTCACGGCCTATCTCGACGTGCGCGAAAGCTACATCCCCAAGGCGGCAAAAAGCTCGCGCTGGCTTTTCCCGTCCGACAGCCGCGAAGGTTATCTCACACGCACCGGCTTCGCGCTTCTGTTGAAGCAGATCGCGGCCGCCGCCGGGATTTCACCCTCCCGCGTCTCGCCGCACGTGCTGCGCCACTCCTTCGCGACCCATCTGCTCGCCAACGGCGCCGACTTGCGCGCGCTGCAACAAATGCTTGGACACGCGGACATCTCGACCACGCAAATTTACACGCATGTACTCGACGAACGTTTGCGGCGCCTCGTGACCGAGAATCACCCGCTCGCCGACATCGTCCTGTAGAACTCTTCATTTCCTCGGCGTGACCGTCGCGCCGTCGCGGACGTCGTCGCTGGGATGAATGAGCACGAGATCCCCCTCCTTCAAACCTTTCACGACTTCGGCTTCCAAGGCATTGCGGGAATCTATTGCGACGGTCTGCGAACGCGCCGTGCCTCGCCGCTGCGTGCCGTCGACGCGGTAAACCGACCATTCGGCGCCCGTACGAAAGAGCGCGCCGACCGGAATCTTCAACACGCCTTCACGCTTGGCGGTGACGATGCGGGTGATGACGCGGTAGCCGTGGCCGAGAACGGCCCACTCCGGGCGCGGCGAGGTGATGTCGATCACGACGTTCACGCGCTGTTCCTCGACGCCGAGGGCGGAAACCTTTGTGAATCCGAACGGTTCGATGCGCCGTACGACGCCGCCGAGCGGCTTGGGGCCGCCCCATTCGTCGATGATGACGGCATCGCCTTCCCGGACCTTGACGGCATCGGTCGACAGGAGGTCGGTGACGATTTCCAAATCGGCGGGGTCGCCGATCTCCAGCAGGGGCGTGCCGGCGGGCAGAAGCGCGGCGCTCTGCTGCATCCGGCGCAGGACGCGCCCGCTCACGGGCGCGCGTACGGGAATATAGTTGACCGGCACATCGGCCTTGCCTGCGCTCCGCGCGGTGTCCATCGCGGCGTTCGCGGTGCGCAGGTCCGCCTGGCGCTTGTCCGCCGAGGCGCGCGCTTGGGTGTAGGCGGCTTCGGCGGTGCGCATCTGCAATCGGGTTCGGTCGAGGTTGGCGCGGGGGATGGTGCCCTGCTTGGCCAGTTCCTCGGCCCGCTTGAGCTCCTGACGCGCGTAGTCGAGCTCGGCCCGCGCCCGCGCCTGCTCGGCCCGCGCGAGACCGACCCCCGCCTCGGCCTCCGACAGGGCGCGTACGTCGAGAAGCGCCGGATCCTGAGGCTGGAACAACGCCAGCACCGTCGTGTCCGCCGTCACGGCGTCTCCAACCTCGAGTGCGATACGTTCCACCCGCCCGGCCACGGGCGCCGAGACGACATAGACGTTGCGAACGCGCGTCTCGCCTTCGTCGTCGATGGTCACGATCAATTCGCCGCGCGTCACATGCGCAAAATCGGCCGGCACCGATTGTGGCCGGAACGACCACGCGAGGGCGGCCGCGAGGACGAGCCCGGCCGCGGCCGCAATTTTGATCCGTCTGCTCCAACCGTGAAGACGCGACCTCAGCGCCTGTATCGCCGGCGTTACATTGACCATTTTCATTCTCTTGTTTTCAGGACCGAGACGAGGTCCAGGCGATAAACCCGGCGTCCGGCGAGCACGCCGCAGGCGCAGGCGGAAATGAGCACGACGCTTACCGAAAATCCGTAAGTCGAATCGCTGATAAGAAGTGGGAAATCGTACATGTCGGTTTTCAGTATGGGCGACATGAGAAGCGCCAGTCCGTAGCCGAGCCCGCATCCCAACGGCAGGCCGATCAAGGTCTGGATGCCGAGTTCGCCGAGCAGAATATACGCCGCTTCGGCGCGCGTAAAACCGAGCACGCGCAGGCTGGCAAGCGCCCGCGCGCGCTCCGAGAACGCGATGCGCGCGCTGTTATAAGCGACGCCGAACGCGATCATGGTCGCGAAACCGGCGTAGATGGTCACCATCACGTACATGGTGTTTTCCATCTGATCCTGAAATCCGGCGCGGGCGGCGGACATCAACGCGACGCCGCTGATCATGGGGATTTTCTTGATTTCCCGGTACAGCGCGCCGATCTCGCGCGTATCGGCAAGGATGTGCACGCCCGTGATCGTCGGCCCCTCGCGCATGAGGCGGTTGACGGCGTCGATGTGCATGAAGGCCGAGAACCCCATGTGCTGTTCCACGATGCGCGTGACGGGCAGGATCGCGACGGGTCTGCGCTCCTGCATCACTTCGACCGTGACCAGGTCGCCCAGGCGCAGGCCCAATTCGTCGGCCATGTGGCGCGACATCGCGACGCCCCCGGGCGGCGGTTCCACCTGCTTCACGCGGTCATCCAGCAGCCTGTTGAGCGCGCCATGAGAAACGATTCCGCTGATGGCGGTGCGCTTCACCTTCGATCCGTTGTGCAGCCGCGCCGAGACGGTCCGGACGGGCTGCGTGGCCAGCACGCCCGGCAGGCGGCGGATTTGCTCCTCCACGGCCGCGGCGCGCGGCTCCACGAAGGACACCGTCGCGGTCTGGCGCTGGGCGTCGAAGAATACCACCGAAATCACATACCGCGCCGTGTCCATGAAGAACAACGACGCGACCAAAGTGGCGACGGCGAGGCCGATGCCGAGCGACGTAAGAGCGGTGCGCATCGGCCACCGCGTCACATGCCGGAATATCATGCGTGTCGGTTGACTCAGCTTAAGGGCTTCAAACGCGTGGTTGATCCAGGTCCTGCGGTACGCTGTCGGCAGGGGCGGCGCCATGGCGACCGCGGGCGACAGCCTGGCCGCGCGTAAGACCGCGCTGCCGCCGCCGGCGAGGCCGGCCCCGAGGCTCACCAAGGCGGCGAGGCCGAGCGTCGCCGGGGCGGCGTGGAAGGTCAGAAGCGGAAATTTGAAGTACTTGGCGTAAAGGTCGATCATAGCCTGGCCGAACCGCAGCCCCCCGAGCACGCCGATCAGCAACCCGAGGCTGACGAGCGCAATGACCAGCATGACGTACTGCCACGCCACTTCGCGGTCGCTATAACCGAAGGCCTTCAGAAGCCCGATCTGTTCGCGCTCGGTCGTGACCAGGCGCGTGACCACGATATTCAGCAAGAATGCCGCCACCGCGAGGAAGATGGGCGGGGCAATCAGGCCGGTGCTCATCAGCTGCGCCAGCTCGTTGGACAGGAAGAAATGCGAAAGCTGGTCGCGGCGGGCGTAAGATCCGATGCCCCCGTATGGGCGCAGGATCTCGTCCAGCGCCGCCCGCACGTCGGCATCCCGCGCGCCATGCTGGAGGCGGACAACGACGTCATTGAAGGCTTCATCGAGATCGTAAGCCGCGGCCAATGCGTCGCGGTTCATCCACAGCACGCCGAAACGTTTATCGTCGGGCATGAACTGGCCCGGCGCCAGCGTGTAGATGTACTCGGGCGTCAGTGCGACGCCGACGACCGTCAAGTTGCGCCGTTTTCCGTTGATCGTGGCGTCAATTCCGTTCCCGACCGAGAGGTGGTGCGCGGCGGCGAAAGCTTCGCTCGCGACGACTTCGGAGGTACGGCCCGCCGCCGGAAGGCGGCCCGCGCGGAGATCCAGGCGGTTGAGGCGCGGCTGCGCGCCATCGGGCACCGAGATCAATCGCCCCATCGCCGGCTCGTCCATGTCGGGCAGATCCAGCGTGATATTCGCGACAATGCGTGTTTCGACCTCCGCCAGCCCGGGAATGTCGCGCAGCCGCTCTTCGAGGCTGTTGGGGGCGCGCTTCAGGGGCGCGAAAACGTCGGCAAACCGATAGCGTTCGTAAAAGGCGTCCATGCTCAGCTGCAGCGCCGAAAGACAGCCGAGGATCGCGATCAGGAGGGCGATGCCGGCGCCGACGACCGCCGCGATCGCCAGCGCCTGGCCCTTCAAGCGCCACAGATCGCGCAGGAGCTTGCGGTTGAGCGACGACACTTTGACCGCAAGCGACCATCTCAGCAGCCGTTGTGTCAGCGGGTTCATGGTGTCACCATGTGATCTCGTGAGGCCCGACGCGTTTTGTATTCACCTCCGTACCGGCGATGACGCCGTCGGCGAAGCGCATGACGCGGTCGGCCATCGCGGCGATTCCCGCGTTGTGCGTGATAAGCGCGGTCGTGGTCTTGAGTTGGCGGTTGGCGCGGTCGAGCGCGTCCAGGACGACGACGCCTGTCTTGCTGTCCAGCGCTCCCGTCGGTTCGTCGCAAAGCAACACGGCCGGGCGCTTTGCGATCGCCCGGGCAATCGCGACCCGTTGTTGTTCGCCCCCGGAAAGTTGTGCCGGAAAATGGTCCAGGCGGTGCTCGAGCCCGACCAGACCCAACGCTTCGGCCGGGTTCATCGGATTTCTTGCGATCTCCGTGACCAGCGCCACGTTCTCCCGCGCCGTCAGGCTCGGGATGAGATTATAGAACTGGAAGACAAATCCGACGTGATCGCGGCGAAAACGCGTGAGGCCGTCTTCGTCGAACCGCGTCAGTTCTTCGCCGCGGAAGAACAATCGGCCCTCGCTGGGACGGTCCAGGCCGCCCAGAATATTCAAGAGGGTCGATTTTCCGCTGCCGGACGGGCCCAGCAGGACGACCATTTCGCCTTCGTACAATTCAAGATCGACGCCGCGCAGGGCCTGCACCGCCGTCTCGCCGGTGCGATAAATCTTCGACAGGCCCTGCGCGCGGAACGTCGCGGCCGGCGCCGATGAAGCTTCTTTCGGTGGCGATGGCGCGTCCATGGAAAGGGTGCCGATGTGGCCGGCTGCGGCCGGCGTGAAACCGCTACGATAATGCTAAAATGAGCCGCCCCGCCATTGATTGATCTCAACCGCCGCCTCCGCGCTTGATATAAATCGCCTTTTCAACGTGATTGATGTGCCGTGAAACCGAAAATCGTCATCGTCAACGACAAGATGCAGCGCAACTACCGCTACGAACGCACCGCGCCCATGGGCAAGATGTTCGATCCCGAGTTCACACCGGACCTCACGCCCAAGCAGATGCTGCGCCTCGGTGTGTTCGGCGGGAAGTACATGACCGACTGCCGCAAGGAATTCCCGGCGGACTGGTTCACCCACGCCCGGCTCGCGACGGATAAACGGGACAACGAACTCAACTTCTTCCGCATCGACGCCAGCCAGCCGTTGTCGGAATGGCGGCGCAAGGGATGGATCTGCGAGGACGACCCGCGCGGCTGGTTCCAGTGGTACTGCCGCTACTATACGGGCCGGCGCATGCCCGCCGAGGACGCGCGTCAGATCAAGCGCTGGAAAGCGATCCGCCGGCACATCGGCCAGATCAAGAAGAACTGCGAGCCCGGCGACCTGTGGTGCCGCAAACGCCAGCGGCAAGCCTTGCTCCACTGGGCCTACGACAGCCGGAAAATCTAGGACGCTCGTCCCGCCGCCCCGGCGTGTCCGCCGAAAAAGTTTCGATCCGGTTCCTTAATCTGCCGCGGGTTACGCCGCGGCGACCTCGTCAGGGTCTTTGCCGGGGTCTTTGCCGGGGTCTTTCGTCGCATCCTTATCTGGATCTTTATCCGGGTCCTGAATGGGGATCAGCTTGCGCTGCGGCCGCGGCTCGTTCCCGAGGCGGACATCGAACCGGCGCACGAACATCCGCCACCACACGGGATGGCCGATCTTGAGGGCCGAGGTGACCTGTTCGTGGGCATCCTTGTTCGGGATCAGCCGCACGGCGGTCTTCGCCGAACCCAGCAAGATGCGCATCACCTTGGCGATCAGGTAGTCCGGCACCTTGCCGTGCAGCAGAAGCTGGCCCATCCCCAGGCGGCCCATCACGCCCAACACGACATGCGACACCCGCACCTCATGGCGCGCGCCGGCCGCATCGGCCTGCGCCAGCACTTCGCGCAAAATGGCGTCGGCCTTTCCCGGCGGGAACAGATCGACGATCTTGGAGGCCTCCAATGCGACAAGACCCGCGAAGTACCACGGGTCCGGCTTGGTCAGGATCGGGCGGTAGTGCGAATAGCCCGATCGGTGGCGCATGCTCGCGCGCACGAAGCCCGAGACTTCCATAAGGTCGCTGACGAACCAGGCTGCGGCGTCTTCGGCCGTCAGGAACGTGCGCGCGGCCGGCGGCAGCGGCAGCGGGGCAGGGCCGCGGGCGCGGCGGCCGCCCCGCGTCTTTTTGGCGATGCTCCGCCCTGTGCCGGCTTCACCCGCTTCGGGTTCTGCCGGCTTAGGTTCGCTCGCTGGCGGGTCGTCTTCGGCCATGCCGACGACTTTACGCGATATCGTGAAATCGGCAACCGCTTCACAGTGGAATGCGCGGGCAACCTATGGTTAAACGCTGCGCCCATAGCCGCTGAAAGATCACACGTGCCGCCGCTTTTGACGCTGTCCGACATTCATCTGACCTTCGGCGGAACCCCGCTTCTGGAAGGCGCCGAGATCGCCATCGGCCCGAGAGAACGGTTGTCGCTCATCGGCCGCAACGGATCGGGCAAATCGACACTGCTGAAGATCGCAGCCGGTCTCGTCGAAGCCGACCGCGGCGAACGCGTGGTCCAGCAGGGCGTGTCGGTGGCCTACCTGCCGCAGGAACCGGACCTCTCCGCCTATCCCAACGTGCTCGCCTACGTGGAAAGCGCTTTCGCCGAGCACGACGATCCGCATCGGGCGCGCACGCTGCTCAATCACCTCGGTCTTTCGGGCGAGGAAAATCCCAAATCGCTGTCGGGCGGTGAGGCGCGCCGCGCCGCGCTTGCGCGTGTACTGGCGCCCGCGCCCGACGTGCTCCTGCTCGACGAGCCCACCAATCACCTCGATCTGCCCGCCATCGAATGGCTGGAAGAAGAACTGAAGCGTTCAAGATCCGCGCTCGTGCTCATCAGCCACGACCGGCGCTTCCTCACGAACCTCGGCACCGCCACCGTATGGCTGGACCGCGGCCGGACGCGGCGCCTCGATCAAGGCTTCGCCGCGTTCGAGGATTGGCGCGACGAGGTTCTGGCGCAGGAAGAACTCGAGCGTCACAAGCTCGACCGCAAGATCGCCGCCGAGGAGCATTGGATCCGTCACGGCGTTTCCGGCCGCCGCAAACGCAACGTCCGGCGTGTCGCGGCGCTCGCGGACCTGCGCCGGGAACGGCGTGACGGCCGCCGCGTCGCCGGCACGGTTGAAATGACGGCGGCGGACGCGGCCCTCTCGTCGAAGCTTCTGATGGAGGCCAAGGGGATCTCTAAATCCTTCGGCGAGCGCACCGTCGTGCGCGATGTGACGATGACGGTTCTGCGCGGCGACAGGATCGGGATTGTCGGCCCCAACGGCGCCGGCAAGACCACGCTGCTCAAACTTCTCACCGGCGAACTCGCGCCCGACGCGGGCACGTTGAAGCTCGGCGCCAGCCTCGAGATCGTGACCTTGGACCAGCGCCGCGAAGCGCTCGATGTCAACGGCACCCTCGTGCAGAACCTCACGCGCGGCCACGGCGATCATGTGATGGTCGCCGGAAAGCCGCGCCACGTCGTCGGCTACATGAAGGACTTCCTGTTCACGCCCGAGCAGGCCAACACGCCGGTCGCCGTGCTTTCCGGCGGCGAGCGCGGACGCCTGATGCTCGCGCGCGCGCTGTCGTTGCCCTCCAACGTGCTGGTGCTCGACGAACCGACGAACGACCTCGATCTCGAGACCTTGGACCTCTTGCAGGAAATGCTCGCCGACTACGCCGGCACCGTGCTGCTCGTCAGCCACGACCGCGATTTCCTGGACCGCGTCGCCACCAATGTCGTCGCCTTTGAAGGCGATGGGCGCTGGCAGCTTTATCCGGGCGGTTATGCGGACATGGTCAATCAGCGCGGCTACGGCGTGCAGGCGCTGTCGCAACCGGCCCGTCCCGCCGCGAAGGCTGAAAAGCCCGCTGCGGACGAGCTTGCTCCGGAACGCCAGCAGAAACGCAAACTCACCTTCAAGCAGAAGCATGCGCTGGAAACCCTGCCGGCGCGCATGGAACAGCTGCGCAAGGAGATCGCCGCGGCCGACAAGAAACTCGCCGATCCCGCGCTCTACAGCCGCGATCCGAAAGGTTTTGCGGCGGCCTCCGGAACGCTGCACAAGGCCGAAGCCGATCTCGCGGCGGCGGAGAACGAGTGGCTGGAGCTTGAGATTCTCCGGGAAGAGATCGCGAACGCGTAGTTACGCGGTTTCCGGATGCGCCGGCGCCGGCCGGTGCGCGCTGACGCACAGGATCACGCTCGTCACCAAGAGCACGATGGCCGCGCTTTCCAACGGCGTCGGGAGGCGCCGTTCCCACAGGAAGCCGTAGAGCAGCGCGAACAGCGTTTCGAACAGGATCATCTGGCCGACCAACGTGGACGGCAGATAGCGGCTGGCCATGTTCCAGAACATATTGCCGATGATCGACGCCGCCAGCGCGATTCCCGCCGCCGTGGCGATGAACCTCATCCAGTCGTTGGTGTGGTGTGCGGCATCGGAGAATAGGAAGGCCGGGGCGACACAAAGCAGCGCGAGCGAGCCCGTCACCACGCCGCCCAGCAAATTCCAGTCGTGGCCGGAAATGTGCTGCACCCGCGCCAGCCAGCGCGTATTCGCCACCGCGAATGCGGTCCAGCAGCACAGCGCTCCGACCGCCGCGGCCACGCCAATGAGACGCGAGGCCTCGTCGCCGGTCACCGACGGCGGCGCTTCGATGGAAACGCAGATGGTGCCGATGGTCCCCAGCAGCAGCGAGAAGACGAGTTTGCGCAAGGGGACCGCGCCTTTGTCGAAGCTTGTAATGACGGTGACCGTCACGGGCAGGAAGCCGATGACGACCGATGTCATGGCCACGCCGCCGCGCTGTACGCCGGTTCCCAGAAGGAAGAAGTAGACGATATTGCCGACGAAGCTCATCCACGTGAGCGCCCGCCATTCGCGCAGTCCCAGCGTCGCGACGATCGCGCGCCAGCGCGGGGCGATCAAAAGCGCCGAGATCAGCCCGTAGGTGACGTAACGCGCGACCGCGAGCTGGAAGGGCGTGAAGTCGCGCGTGAAGTTCGGCGCGAGGAAAACGATTCCCCACACCGCGCCCGCGGCGGCGCCGCAGGCGATGCCCAGCCAAAGATTGCGCGCGTTCATCCCCGGCCCCATGTCCCCGCGTCGCCGAACACCAGGGCCGCGCCGGACGGCGGCGCGCCTGCGCTTTTCGGGACCGTGACGTTCAAGAGGGTCTCGAACAACAGCGCCGCGCCCGGCGAAAGATAGAGATGTGCACCGGCGTCGTCCGCGACCTCGAACACGGCAGCGTTGCGGGGCCGGCCGGCGCGCTCATACGTCTGCGTGAACGCGGTTTTTAACGCCGCGGCGGCGTCCAAGCTCACATCAAGGCGTTTCCACGTCATGGACGAGTTTTATGTCAGCGGGGACAACGAAATCACGGGATATTTTACCCGAGGACGTCTCCCGCTATAGTAGAGCCCGGAGAAGGGAGGGGTGAAGAATGACGGTCGGGTCCGGGCTGCGCGGCTCTTTTCCGCTCACGGTCGAATCCATCGATAAGGAACTGAAGTTCATCGCGCCCGGCACATTCGGGCTCGGCGTGCTCGGTCACGACGGCCGCTTCATGATGCTCTACGTGGGCCGGTCCGATTCCGATGTGCGCAAGGCGCTCAAGACCTTCGTCGGCAAGGCGAACCGCTTCAAGTTCGAGTACTACGACGATCCCGAACAGGCCTTCTTCAAGGAATGCGAAATCTTCCATTTCATGAAACCCAAGGCGAATAAGACCCATCCGCAGCGCGCCGAGGGCATGCCCTGGCGCTGCCCGCATTGCGGGGTTTATTAGGCGCATCGGAGTTTATTGGCCGCCTGCGGTCCACGTAAGGGTTTTTTCCCCATTCCTGACCCTGCCGCCCGGTGATACATAGAGAACCTATGTCGACCGGGTCCAACGCCTCATCGCCGATGAAGCAGCCGTCCGCGGCGCTGGTGCGCGCGGTCACGCGCATGCTCGGGCCCCTTGTGCGGCTTCTGATCGCCCGCGGCATTACCTTTTCCTACCTTTCCGGCCTTCTGAAGACGGTCTATGTCGCCGAGGCGCAGAAGTCGCTGGCCGCGGCCGGTGAAGTGCCCACCGTCAGCCGGCTTTCCATTGTCACGGGCCTGCAGCGCAAGGACATCAACCGCATCCGGAGCGAGCCGCCGCCGGAGCTTCGTCCTCCGGCCGCCGTGTCGCTCGGCGCACGCCTGATCGGCATCTGGACCGGCGAGCGTAAATTCCGCACCGCGAAGGGCGGGCCGGCGCCGTTGCCGCGCGCCGCCAAATCCGGAACCGCCTCGTTCGATGCCCTGGTGCGCAGCGTCTCCACCGATGTCTCGCCGCGCGTCATCCTCGACGAATGGCTGCGCCTGGGTTTGGTGGCCATCGACGCCAATGAACACATTCGTCTGAATGCCGGCGCCTTCGTCCCCCAGCGCGGCTTCGACGAGAAGGTCTATTTCCTGGGGCGCAATGTCGGCGATCACATCGCCACCGTGGTTCACAATGCGCTCGGAGAAGGCGAACCGCATCTCGAGCGCGCGGTCTATTACGACAAGCTCACCGCCGACAGCGTTCAGAAACTGCAAAGCCGGGCTGCCGAGCTCGGCATGAAGACGCTGCTCGCGCTGAACAAGGAAGCCTTGAAATTGGCCGATGCCGATGAAGGCAAGAAAAACGCCACCTACCGCATGGCGCTCGGCGTCTACTACTACCAGGGTCCCGACGAACCGCCGTCCGACGATCCGGACACGGCCAAATGATCCGCGCCCTGCGCCTCCTGCTTGGCGCGAGTGCGCTGGCCGTGCTGTCGTCTTGCGCGGGCGGGCCGCTGCCTTTCGCCTCATGCAGCTTCACGCCGCCGGGGCCGCGCAGTCTCGATGCGCTCCAGCGCGTGTCCACCGACCGCGGTCTGGGCGGCAGCGGGATCGGCACGGAGGACCGTGGGCTCGGCGGGTCCGGCATCCGCGCGGGGATCATCGGCGTCGTCACGGGTTTTGGTTCGCTCTGCGTCAACGGTTACGAGGTTGAACTCGACGAAACGTCGGTCGTGACGCTGGAAGGTCAGCTCGCGACCGAGGCCGACATCCACCTCGGCCAGTTGGTCGTCATCGAAGCCGACCAGAGCGAGGGCAAGCTCCGCGCCGCCCGCGTCGATGTGCGCCTCGCCGCCATAGGTCCGGTGTCCACCGTCGGCGCCGACGGAAAAACGCTGACCGTGCTTGGCCAAACGGTCCGCCTCGCGGACATGGCCGCCGAAGCGGCGGAAAAGGTCGCGCCCGGCGATTGGGTCGCGGTGTCGGGATTGCGCGACGCCGACGCCGTGATCGAGGGCACGTCCGTCGTGCGTCTCCCGCGGGCCGGCACACGTGCGATGGTCGCGGGCGTCGTGCGCGGGGGCCGCGTCGCCGGGCTCGATATCGGCGCGAACGCCGCCGCGCCCGGCGATGCGGTGGTCGTGGATGTGCGTCCCGTCGATGGCCGCTTCACGGTCGCAAGCGTGCGCCCCCAGACGGAAGCCCGTTTCACCGCCGGTGTGCGTGAGGTGTCCGTGCAGACCTTCGTGCCGGGCGAGCGGCTCATGGGCCTGCGTATTTCGCCGACCGCAGTCAGGCCGGCCGCGGGCCTGCCCGTTCAGTTGGAAGGCCGCCTGGCCATGGGCAATACCTTCATCCCCAACCGCGTCATGATTCCCGCGCTGCCGCGCGACGGTCAGTTCGCGGTGCGCAACATCCTCATGGACCGCGACGCCGTCATCCGCGGCGTCGCGCCCACCGATCCCGTGATCCCGGCGCTCGTGCCGCCGACGCTGCCGACCGAAACGCGCCCCCCCGTTCCGCCGCCGTCACCTTGAAATTCGGCCCATAAAAAACCCCTCCCGCCCGAAGGTGGAAGGGGTTTTCATTTATCGCGTGGGGCGGCGTTTAGAACCGCTGACGATAGGTCAGCGAGATCGTGTGGCCGAGATAGCCGCCGGCCTTTTCCGCATCATAGTCCAGCGAGAACGTCGACAGACGGCGTTCCCAGGTTGCGCCCACGCCGCCGCTCATGATGTTGGAGGCGGGTGTCGTGCCCTGCAGCACGAACGGCGTGCCGTTGCCCGAAAGGATATCGCCCGCCACGAAGCGCGCGCGCACCGTGGTGGGATCCCGGTCAAATTCGTGCGCGTAATCGGCGCGCGCCTGAAGGGCCAGGGTGTTCGCCGTGCTGAACTGGATGCGGTGCTCGGCGGTGGCGCCGACGCCGCCGCGGATCGACGTGAACGTACGGCTGTCGTAGCGCAGGTCCACGGCCGGTCCGCCGCCGTCCTCTTCATACGAGTGGCGGAAGATGTTGTGGTATGCGCCGCGCAGGTAGGCCGTCAGCACGGTGTTGCCGACGTTCGTGGCGGTGCCGAGGTCCACGACCCCGCCCCACTGGTAGCCCGGCGACTTGCCGTTGGTCTGGCGCTCGATGGTGTCGAACGCCACCGTGCGGCCGTCGCTGTAGCTGTTGAAGCTGTAGCCCAGCGTGCCCTGGACGTAGGCGAAATCGAAGTTGCTGCGGCCGTAGAAGTCGAAGCTGGTGGTGGACAGCTTCACGGCCTCGGTCCCGCGGTTTTTCTCTTCCGCGTTTCCGAAGGTCTGGCTGATGCTCATGCCGACGATCGACTCGTCGCCCATGATGGCGTCGACGCCGGCCGCGAAGCCGAGCGAGAACACATCGTAGCCGGGCGAGGCGCCTTGCGCGTCGCCCGAACCGAAGCTCGTCACGTTCTGCAGCCAGAAGCCCGAACGGAAGCGGCCCAGGGGATCGGTCTTGTTGGTCAGGAAGCCGCCCATGCGGCGCTGGATCGCGCCTTGCGACAAGCGGCGCGAGGTCAGCGCGACGCGGCGCGCGGCGTCGCTGGTGTCCGGCACCATCTCGGCCAGCGCGGCCTCGAACTTGGCCTGATCCGTGTAGGCGGCCATGACGCCGGCGAAGTCCGTATCCTGGCCCAGTCCGGCGACGGAGCTGTCGTAGATGGACCCGAGGAGGGGGGAGAGTCCGAGCTCCGTCGCCGTTTTCCGGGTGATCCGGTATTGCAGGATGTTCCGGTTCGTGTCCGCGAGGCGGATCTCGCGCTTGTACATCACGGTCGAGCCCGGCTGCAGGCCGGCCAGATCCGCGCCCAAGGTCAGCGACTGGGCTTCCATGAGATTGACGGTGAACTGATCGACGACCGCGCCGGTGATCGTGGTGTTCAGGGTCGTGCCGTTATCGACGATGAGGTTGCCCGCGGCCTTGATGCCGCCGACGGTTTCATTGAGCGCGTCGATGGTGAAGTTGATCGTCGAGCCGCCCGTGATGCGCCCGTTCGTGATCGCCATGCCGGAGGTCGTTGGGATGGTGATGGTGCTGCCGTTCACCTCGAGGTTCGCCGTGCCCGTGCCGAGCAGCAGTCCGCCTTCCAGCGTGCTGTTGGTCAGCGTCACGCTATGCGCGCCGTCGCCGAGATCGAGATTGCCGGTGAGGGTGGTGTTCGCGAGAGAAACGTTATCGTTGCCCGCGCCCATGCTCACGTTGCCGAGCAGGATGCCGCCGGTGCTGTTCAAGGTATCGGCGCCCGAACCGAACAGCAGGGCGCCCGCGAACGATCCGCTGTTGCGCACCGTTACGCCGGACGTGTTGCGGCTGACATCCAGCGCGAGGGCCGCGCCGGTGCCTTTACGGCTGGCGATGATCTGGCCGTCGTTCTGCAGCGAGGTGAGGGTGCCCGAGTAATCGACGATGCCGTAACCGCTGTAGACCACGCCGTGCGAGTCGCCCTGGATCTTGCCGGTGTTGACGATCTCCGGCAGGCGTCCGTTCGCTTCGATGATGATGCCGTACGCATCGCCGCCGCCGGAGCCGGACGTGCCGCTGTCGGCGTTCTCGCCCGAATCCACGCCGCGGCCCAGGATGAGGCCGCTGTTGAACAGCGTCGGCACGCTGGCGTAGTCGCCGATCCGGATACCCTGGCCGGTGAAGTCGCGGCTGTTGGACGTGATGTCGCCTTCGTTGCGGAAGCCGCCGTCGAGCGCCGTGCGGTAGATCGTATTGCCCGCCTGCGTGCCGGTGATGTTCACCGCGCGCACCGGCGCGGTGGCCTTGGTCGCGGTTTCCACCGCGATGTTGCCGCGCGCGATGATGCTCGCGTTGGTGGCGTTGCCGGCCAGGCGGCCGACGGTGATGTTCTGGTTGCCCGAGGGGCCGCCCTGTCCGACGAACAGGCCTTCGCCCGCGCCGCGCACGCTGATTTCCGAATCGGCCGGCGTGCCGTCGGCGAACAGGGTCGCCGGCTCCAGCTCCTTGCGGACGCCGTTGCCTTCGAGATAGATGCCGTTGACGTTGCCCGCGACCCAGATCGCGCGGCCGCCGCGCACCGCGGGCACGGCGGTATCGCCTTGGGTGGTTGCGACGGCGCCGGTGTTGATGGAGCCGCGGTGGATGAGCGAACCGCCCACGCCGCCGCCGGTGTAAATGCCGACGGCATCCTGGCCGGTGACGTCGATGCTTCCGCCGTTATTGATGGTGCCCGAGATCGCGCCGATCGCTCTGATGCCATAGGTGTCCTGGCGCGTGAGCTTGACGGCGCCGTCGTTGAGCAGCGAACCGTTCATCGTTGAGAGAATCGCGATGCCGGTGGAGCCGTTGCCGCCGACGGTCAGCGCGCTGTTCGCGCCGCGCGTGATCGAGCCGTTGAAGGCGCCGGTGCCGCTGACTTCGATGCCCGTGCCCATCACATATTCGGGCCACAGGCTGCTCGATTGCGCCGGGCCGGGAAGATTGAGGACGCCGTTGTCGGCGAGGCTGCCGGTGATGCCGCCGTTTGTATTCACCAGCACGCCCACCGCGCGGTTCTCGGCGGTGACTTCGATGGTGCCGTTATTGGTGAAGCTGTTGCTGCTGTCGATTGTAACGGCGGGTCCAGAGCTGACCTTGATACTGCCTTCGGGGGCAAGGGTGAGGTTCCCGGGGGCTGAGCCGTCAGCCCTGGACGTCGCCGCGGGGCTGGTCC
This sequence comes from Rhodospirillaceae bacterium, assembly GCA_041919675.1. Lineage (GTDB taxonomy): Bacteria > Pseudomonadota > Alphaproteobacteria > Rhodospirillales > Rhodospirillaceae > SHVO01. Next base: position 31,910 of record JAYRTJ010000033.1, read on the forward strand.
GTGCCGTTGAGATCACCGCATCGCCGGCCTGGACGGCGGTGGCGGCGAGCGAACCAGCCACAGCCAACGAGACGTACGAGATACCCAGTCGGAAACGCTTCTTAACGGACAAAACAGCCCCCTTTTCGCTTCATGGGTAAAATACCCATTATTGTGGCATGACTAAGGCAGGG
>JAYRTJ010000034.1:0-31666 GCA_041919675.1 Rhodospirillaceae bacterium
GCGGCCATCACCGGGGCTGTGCGCGGCGACTTCTTCTGGGGCCACGGCGAAGACGCCTTTATGAAAGCGGCGCGCATGAAAAGCAGCGGCACCTACGTGGTCTTTGTGCCCAAAGCCCCGGAATCCCTGTCTTCGCCTGTTCCACCGCCGGTCGAGCCCCCCGATAACCTGGGCTCAGACATAGGTGCGTCAACGCCCCAGCAGCCTCAATAGGCGTTCTGGCGTCTGTTCTTCAGAATCGGTAAACACTCCTCTGTTACCTTCACATGTTGGGGACATGCGGCACGCGGGTGCGCGCCGTACGGAGTGAAGATGAATACGGCGCCGAAACAGCCTACGCATGAGAAGAAGCGCGATCGCGCCCTCTACGCGCGTCTGGTGGAATCCTACCATGCCGACCGCGTCGGCATTTTCGTCGATTTCGACCGCCTGAACACACCGCGTTCGCCGCTATGGAGCCCGTGGGAAAACGTCGCCCCGCTGCTGATGGTGTTCGTCGGCTCGCTCGTCCTCATGTTCACGGTCGATCTCATCCTCGGCACCGCCGTGATGGTGCTCGGCGTGTTCTTCTATCTTTTCGTTGTCCGTCCCTGGATCGCCCAGCGTGTCTACCGGCGCGCGATTGCGGCGGCGACCGAGAACCTGCACAACTGGAATCTGCTCTGGAAGCTGGGCGGCCTCGTGCTGACCCTCAACTTCATGAACAAGACGCGCTGCGTTTCGCCCGACGGCGACTGGCGCGCCTTCGTCACCCGCTATTTGCCCGAAATGGAACTCGACGGCGTCGAGGCCTATCACGCCTTCAACCGCGTCGGCCGCGGCGACGAGACGGATCACGCCGCCAACAAGGGTCCAGGCAAGGGTAACATCGGCCGGGGCCAGAATGACCGCGGCGAAGATCCCCGCCTGCAGGACGTGCAGATGTAGTGGTCCGCCGCCTCGCGTAATGCACGGCGCGGTCCTACAGTCCCTCCCATGAAAGACAGCGAGCTCTGGCGCTATGTGACGCGGAACGTCACGCCGTACCGACCGCAGCGTCATCCGACGCCGGAACCGGCCGCGCTGTCGCGCGAGGAGACGCGCGCCGCGCCGAAATCTGAGCCCGATTTCTTCGCGCCTTCGCCGCCGCCGGCCAAACGCGCGCCGGCGCCCCTAAAACTCGGCGCTATCACGGCGATGGATAAGCGCACGGGGCAGCGCTTCAAACGCGGCGACATGACTGTCGACGGGCGCATCGATCTGCACGGTATGACGGTCGAACAAGCCCACGGCGCGTTGATCGGCTTTATTCGCCGCTCGCACGCCCACGGCGCGCGCTGCGTGGTGGTGGTGACCGGCAAGGGCGAACGTGGCGGCGGCAAGATCCGCCGCGAAACGCCCGAGTGGCTGAACCGCCCCGACTTACGTCCCCTGATCCTCGCGGTCACGGAAGCGCGCCAGCACCACGGCGGCGCCGGCGCGCTCTATGTGATGCTGAAGCGGATTAGAGAATAAAGCGCGAGAGATCGCCCTTTTTGGCCAGCGCGCCCACCTGCGACTGCACATAGTCCGCTGTCACGATGAAGGTCTCACCGGAGCGGTCCGTCGCCGTGAAGCTGATCTCTTCCAGAAGCTTTTCCAACACCGTGTGCAGACGCCGCGCACCGATGTTCTCGACGCTGGTGTTGATCTCGGCGGCCAGGTCGGCGATGGCGGCGATGGCTTCGTCGCCGAATTCCAGAGTTACATTCTCCGTGCCCAGCAGCGCCTTGTACTGCTTGATCAGGCTCGCTTCGGTCTCGGTCAGGATGCGGATGAAATCGTCGCGGTTCAGCGCCTTCAACTCGACGCGGATCGGAAGACGGCCCTGCAATTCGGGCAGAAGGTCCGAAGGTTTGGCAAGATGGAACGCGCCCGAGGCGATGAACAGGATATGGTCCGTTTTCACGGGCCCATGTTTCGTGTTCACGGTGGTGCCTTCGATCAATGGCAGAAGGTCGCGCTGCACGCCTTCGCGGCTTACATCCGCGCCGCGTGCATCCTCGCGGCCCGTGATCTTGTCGATCTCATCCAGGAACACGATACCGTCGTTCTCCACCGATGAGATGGCTTCGCGCACCAGATTCTCCTGGTTCAGGAGCTTGTCGGATTCCTCGCGCATCAGCACTTCGTAGGATTGGCTGACGGTCATCTTGCGTGGCCGCGTACGGCTGCCCATCATGCCGCCGAGCACTTCGCTCAAATTCATCATGCCCATCTGCGCGCCCGGCATGCCGGGGATATCGATGGTGGGCATCGAGGCGCTCGCGGGCTCCTGCACATTCACTTCGATCTCGCGGTCGTTGAGCTCGCCTTCACGCAGCATCTTCCTGAACTTCTGGCGTGTCTCGGGGCTCGCGTTATCGCCCACCAGGGCGTTGAGCACGCGTTCTTCGGCGGCCAACTCGGCCTTCGCTGTGACTTCCTTACGTTGTCTCTCGCGCGTCATGGTCAGCGCGATTTCGGTCAGGTCGCGTACGATGCTTTCCACGTCACGGCCCACATAACCGACTTCCGTGAATTTGGTGGCCTCGACTTTCAGGAACGGCGCATTGGCGAGTTTGGCGAGGCGGCGCGCGATCTCGGTTTTGCCTACGCCCGTCGGGCCGACCATCAGGATGTTCTTGGGCAGCACTTCCTCGCGCAGGCCCTCGGGCAGCTGCTGGCGGCGCCAGCGGTTACGCAAAGCGACGGCGACGGCTTTCTTGGCCTCGGCCTGCCCGATGATGAAGCGATCAAGTTCGGAAACAATCTCGCGCGGCGAAAAAGAACTCATAGGGTTTCGACGACCAGTTCGTTGTTGGTGTAGATGCAGATGTCGGCGGCGATCTTCATCGCCTTGCGCGCGATGGCCTCGGCGTCCATGTCGGGACGATCGGCGAGGGCGCGCGCGGCCGCCAGCGCAAAGGCGCCGCCCGAACCGATGCCGATCAAACCGTCTTCCGGTTCCAGCACGTCGCCGGTGCCGGACAAAATCAGCGACACGTCCTTGTCCGCCACAGCCATCATCGCCTCCAGACGGCGCAGATAACGATCCGTGCGCCAGTCCTTGGCGAGTTCCACGCAGGCGCGCATCAGTTGCCCCGGATGCTTCTCGAGCTTGGCTTCCAGACGCTCGAACAGCGTAAACGCATCAGCCGTGGCGCCGGCAAAGCCCGCGATGACTTTTCCATCCGACAGGCGGCGCACCTTGCGCGCGTTGGACTTCAGCACCTGATTGCCCAGCGTGACCTGTCCGTCACCGGCCACGACGATCTTGCCGTTCTTGCGAACGGCCAGAATGGTGGTGCCATACCAAGTCGCGGGGTCGTGATGAGTCATCGAGCAATCCGGAAAATGCGTTAGGAAGGGAGCTGAGGATGGGGTGTGTCACCCCGTGATTCAAGACTTGAGCTTCAGAACCACAGGCACATGGTCCGACGGCGGCGTCCAGTGCCGCACATCGAGCAGCACTTCGACGTTCTCGATGCGGTCTTTCAGCACCGGCGTGATCCAGATGTGATCCAGCCGCCGGCCCTTGTTCGTGGCCTGCCAGTCGGCGGCCCTGTAGCTCCACCAGGTGAACACCGGATTGTCCGCCGGATGCACTTCGCGCAAGGCGTCGATGAAATAAAGCGCACGCTTCATTCTCTCCAAGGCCGCGATCTCGATCGGCGTATGTGTAACGATGCGTGACATGCGGGCATGGTCCCACACATCGCTGGGCAGCGGCGCGATATTGAAGTCCCCGGCCACAACCGCCGCGTCGGACAAGCCATGATGCCCGGCGAAGAAGTCGGCGATGGCGTCCACGAATTTGAGTTTGTGATCGAATTTGGGATTGAGCGCGCGGTCCGGGATGTCGCCGCCGGCGGGCACATACAGGCTGTGCACTTTTACGGCCTGATCGCCCTCGCCCACCACCGCGCTGATATGGCGCGCGTCGTCGCGCGCGCAGTGGCGGTGCAGGTCGATATGGGACAGCGGCAGCTTCGAAAGGATCGCGACGCCATTGTAGGCTTTCTGTCCCGCGTAGGCCTGATGGATGTACCCAAGGTCCTCGATTTCTTTCCTCGGAAACAGCGCGTCCGTGCACTTGGTTTCCTGCAGACAGATGACATCCGGCGCGGCCAGATCGACCAGGCGGTCGAGCTGCGCGAGACGCTTGCGGATGGAGTTGATGTTCCAGGTGGCGATGGTGAGCATGACGCGAACACGTACCACAAAAAGAAATGGCGCCCGATGTGGGGGGACATCGGGCGCCTTTGCGTCTGCCGAACGGTAGGGGGACCGTTTTTTCGGCTCGGCGGGGACCTTTGCGATACCCGCCGCATAAGGGTGATATATGTCGCGTTTTCCAAATTGCAAACTGACCGCCCGGAATGGCGGCCATGCAAAAGCGCATATGAGTTATCGAGCAAAATCAGGGCTTTATGGATTTAACGATCATGAACTACACGTCATGGTCGTTAATACTCCCGTGGGTGTGAAAGGCCAAAGGCGCGACTCCTAGTCCTTATTCCGCGCCGCCCTCGCATCGTAACGGAACAAGGCCTTGTCCAGCGCCACGCCTTTTTGGGCGTTTTCCAGGGTGACGATGACCTCTTTGTTCTGCGCATCCACCACGCGCCACTGACGCAGCTCGAAGGGGCCTTCGCTGAACACCATGGTGAGTTTGCCGGCCGCCGGATCCTTGGCCATGGCGGCGGTGATCTCCACCGTCCCCGGGCCGCGTTTGACGTCGAGCAGCTTCACGGTCGGATCGCTGAAGGACAGATTCTCCTTCAAAAGCAGGCCCGCCGGCGTTTCATCGAGGTCGAGATGGCTGGCGTCATTCATCTGCGTGTCGACGTAGATCAGGAACTTGCCGTCGGCCACCATCAGCATCGGGGTGGGCTTGTCGTACACAAGACGCATGCGGCCCGGGCGCGAGATGAACAGATCGCCGGTGTAATTGCCGCCGTCCGGGTTCACTTGGACGAAGCGCGATTTCAAGGTGGTGATGGCGTTGAGATAGGCCTCGGCCTTCTTCAGCGCCTCGGTGTCCGCCGCATCGGCGGCGTATGACGGCGCGCTGAAACCCAGCGCTGCAATCAACAGGATGAAAACTCGAAGTAATTTCGCCATAGCGTCCTCTAGTCTGAGCATTCGCCCCAGAACATGGGCGGACACTATGGCGGCCCTGTGGCCAAGTCTATGTTGTCTTCGCGTTGATTACATATCCTGCGGTTCCGGCAGCAGAATCTCGCGCTTGCCGACATGGTTGGCCTTGGAAATCATGCCCTGCTTTTCCATATCCTCGATGATCTTGGCGGCGCGGTTGTAGCCGATCTGCAGATGGCGCTGGATGAAGCTGGTAGAGGCCTTGCGCTCGCGGGCCACGATCGCCACGGCCTGGTCGAACAGGCCGTCGCCGGTCGAGGTATTGCCGCCCGCCAGGCCTGAGAAACCCGGCACGTCCTCGAGATCGTCTTCTTCCGTGACCGCTTCCACGTAATCCGGCACGGCCTGCGCGCGCAGGTGCGCGGTGACTTCCTCGACTTCCTTGTCGCTGACGAAGGGGCCGTGCACGCGGGTGATACGGCCGCCGGCCGCCATGTACAGCATGTCCCCCTGGCCCAGCAGCTGCTCGGCGCCCTGTTCGCCCAAGATCGTGCGGCTGTCGATCTTCGAGGTCACCTGGAAGCTGATGCGCGTCGGGAAGTTCGCTTTGATGGTCCCGGTGATCACGTCCACCGACGGACGCTGCGTGGCCATGATGACGTGGATGCCCGCGGCGCGCGCCATCTGCGCCAAGCGCTGCACGGCGGCCTCGACGTCCTTGCCCGCCACCAGCATCAGGTCCGCCATTTCGTCGATGATCACGACGATGTACGGCAGCGGGCTCATGTCGAGCGCCTGTTCTTCGTAGATCGGCTTGCCGGTGCCCGGATCGAAGCCGGTCTGCACGGTGCGCGTCAGGGTCTTGCCGGCTTTCACCGCTTCGGCGAGGCGCTGGTTGTAGCCCGACACGTTACGCACCGAGAGCTGCGACATCGCGCGGTAGCGGTTTTCCATCTCGCGCACGACCCACTTCAGCGCCATCACCGCCTTGCCCGGCTCGGTCACCACGGGCGCGAGCAGGTGCGGGATCCCGTCGTACACGGACAATTCCAGCATCTTCGGGTCGATCATGATCAGGCGCACGTCTTTCGGCGTGTTCCGGTACAGGAGCGACATGATCATGGTGTTGATGGCGACCGATTTCCCCGAACCGGTGGTCCCGGCGACGAGCAAGTGCGGCATGCGCGCGAGATCGGCGAACACCGGCGCGCCGCCGATGTCCTTGCCCAGCGCGAGCACGAGCTTGGTTTCGCTGCGCTCGAATTCTTCCGTCGCCAGCTGCTCGCGCAGCAGCACGGTTTCGCGGTTGGCATTCGGCAATTCGATGCCGATCACGCTGCGGCCCGGCACCACGGCGATGCGCACCGCCACCGCGCTCATGGACCGCGCGATATCGTCGGCCAGCGACACAACGCGCGAGGTCTTGGTGCCCGGCGCCGGTTCCAGTTCGTACAAGGTCACGACGGGACCCGGACGCACTTTGACAATCTGACCCTTGATGCCGAAGTCGTCGAGCACGGATTCCAGCATGCGCGCGTTGGCTTCGAGGGCTTCCTTGCTCACTATGTTCTGCACGCGCGTGGACGGCGGGGTCAGTATATCGAGGCTCGGAAGGTCGAAGTCCTTCTTGCCCTTGGGCAGAAGGTCACCCTGGCGCGCGGCCATTTCGCGCTTCGACTGTTTCGCGGGTTTGGCGCGCGTTTCAACAACGGCGGTTTCGCGGGCGCGCGGCGCTTCTTCCACCGCGTCGTCTTCATCTTCCTCATCGAGGATCGCGCGCGCCTGCACCGGCGCTTCGATCTCGTCTTCTTCTTCCCCCTCGTCCGAAATCTGCGCGACCGGCTCGATGCGTTCGCGCTTGGCTTTCACGGGCTTCTCGGGGGCCTTCTCACGCGGCTCGGCCTTCGGCAGGCGGTCCACCACCCACATCGGCGCGCGCGCCAAAACGATGGCGGCTGCCGCTAAACCCTTGGCGGCGGCGACGCAGGCCGCGCCTGCCACGGCGAAGCGCACCGTCATGGACCACAAGAGGAGGCCCGTTCCGGCGGCTGCGGCGGCAAGACCGACCGCCAGGCCCAATGTGATGGCGACAGCCGGCGCGCCATAGGCGGTCAAAGCCTTGAGCAGCACATCCCCTGCGGCGCCGCCGAGACCCGCGGCGATGGGCCAGCCGCCGAAAGACGGCACGATTTCAAAACCGATGGCGAGCAGCATCGCGGCGGTGATCACCGCCACCGTGCGCAGCCACAGCCAGGAGACGACCTCGCCCTTCATGAGGCGCACGCCCCATGCGGCGATCGCAAAAATAATCGCAAGGGCGCCAAAGCCCACGGTCTGCAACAGCGCGTCGGACATGATGGCGCCGGTCAAACCAAGCGCGTTCTGCGGCGTCAGGTCCGTCGCCGTGTTCAACGAAGGATCGTCCGGCGAGTAGCTGATGAGCGCGAGCAGGGCCAGCACGCACAGCATGACAACGTTCAATCCCGCGGCGAACAGCGCGGCCCGCTTCAGCATCGCGGCCCAGGCGGGCGGCAGGAATGGCGTGTTCTGGCTACGGACGGCGGCGGTCATGGCATGTCCTCGTGGTGACTATTCTGTTCACACGGATTCAAGAATCGGGATCATTCGGGCGAGGGCGTCGGCGACCTTGGCGCGGTCATGCACCAGAGCGACGCGGATATAGGCTTGGCCCGGGTTCGCGCCTCCTGCGGCGCGAGCGAGATACGCGCCCGGCAGAACCTTGATGCCGCCTTTTTCCCACAGCGCGCGGGCGGCGGCTTCGCCGCCCTTCACGTCCAGCCACAGGAAGAATCCGCCGGCGGGGCGGTAAAAGCCAAATCGTTTGCCGAAGATGCGTTCCGCGTCATCGTTCTTCGCACGGTACAGCGCGCGGTTCTCGATCACGTGGGCTTCGTCGCTCCACAGCGCCGTCGCCGCCGCCATCACCGGCAGCGGCTGCACCGCGCCGCCATGGGCGCGCAGCTTCGACAGCTTTGCAATGAGGTCAGGATCGCCCGCGACAAAACCGGCGCGCAGACCCGGTACGCTGGAGCGCTTCGAGAGTGAATTGAAGACGAGTACGTTCTTGAGGCCTTCGCCGAGTTCGGCGCAGGCTTGAAGGGCGCCGGCGGGCGGCGCGTCGTCGTAGATCTCCGAGTAGCACTCGTCGCAGGCCAGCACGAAGTCATGTTTGCGCGCGAGCGTGATGGCGGCTTTCAGTTGCGCCAGCGTGGCGATGGTCCCTTGCGGGTTCGCCGGCGTGCACAGATAGGCCATCGCGGTCCGGTCAAGGTCCTCGCGCGCGACCGCTTCGTAGTTGGGCTGGAAATCGGTCTCGCGCGTCGCGGCCACGAACACGGGCTCGGCGCCATTCATCACCGCCGCGCCGAAATACACCTGGTAGAAGGGGTTCGGCATCAGGACGGCCGGGGTGCGGCCGTTCTTGGTCGCCGGCACGCACAGCTGCGCGGCCATGAACAGGCCCTCGCGGCTGCCGGCGAGGGGAAGAATGTGTGTTTCCGGATCGATGTATCCGGCCGGAAGATTGAAGCGCTGGGTGCACCAGGCGGCGACGGCCGTTCGGTAGGCGGGCGTCCCCGCATTAGGCGGATACTTGCCCCAGTCCCCTTGAGCCTTGGCCAACGCGGCGTGCAGCAAAGCCGGCGGCGTATGCTGCGGCTCGCCGATGGACATAATCGTTTGCTCAGACGGGGGCGTGAGCCCGGCCAAGAGGGCGGCCAGGCGCTGAAACGGATACTCCGTCAGCCCATCCAAACGCGCGTTGTACATCTAGGTCCGCCGAACTCAGGAACTCGAGGCCCATCCTCACCCGGCAGGGTATACAAAGCGTAAATAAAAGGCAAAAAGCTTCGTAATTTCAGGAGTATCGGGAGCTATCCTCAGATTTTTCTTGAGGGACCATTCGGGGGCATTTTGGGGTGGTTTTCGCTGTTATTTCAGAGCTTTAATAGCCTTAATAAATGTTAAAACCGAGCCCCGTCCGCTAACCTATGCCAGGAGTTCCCGCAGCACGGCGTTAAGCGCCATCCGGCCCGGCGCCGTGGCTTTTAGGGTCTCCGGGCTGTCCTCCAGGAATCCCCCCGCCGCGAGCCGTGCGATGGAGCCCGGGTTGACCAGGGCTTCAAGGGTCTGCCCCGCCAGCCGGGCGAAGCGGGCCTTCTCTACCCCTTCGCCGATCCGCAGGCCCATCATCAAAAGCTCCCGCGCCCTGTCCTCCGGGGCGATGGCGCTTTCTTCCTGGGTGCCCTGACCGGCGCTTTCGACTTTCTTCAGCCACAGGGCGGGCGCCTTGATCTGCCGGGTCGCGACCGCGCCGCCGTTTAAAGTCAGGCGGCCGTGGGCGCCGGGTCCGACCCCCACGTAATCGCCGCCGCGCCAGTAGGTGAGATTGTGCCGGCAGGCGGCGCCGTCACCCGCATGGTTGGAAATCTCGTAGGCCGGAAAGCCCGCCTTCGTGCACAAATCTTGCGTGTCCTCGAACATGGTCGCCGCGTCGTCTTCGCCCGGCAGCGCGAATTCGCCGCGCTCATGGGCGTCGAACATGGCCGTGCCCGGCTCCATGGTCAGCTGATAGAGCGAAAGATGCGTGATGCCGTTGTCTTTGACTTCGCGCAACGCTTCACCTAGTTCACCGCGCCACGCTTCGGGTGATTGTTGGGGGCGCGCGTAGATCAGATCGAAGGATGCCCGCGGGAATATCTTCGCCGCCGTGCGCCACGCGCGCCGCGCTTCTTCAACGCCATGACGGCGCCCGAGGAATTTGAGATCGGCGTCGTTCAGTGCCTGCACACCCATGGACAGGCGGTTCACACCGGCGTCGCGGATCGCATTGAAACGATCCGCATCGACGGTGCCGGGATTTGCTTCCAGCGTAATCTCGAGATCGTTGGCGGTGCGCCAGCTTTTACGCGCGGCCTCGACGATCGCCGCCGTCGTCGCCGGATCCATGAGCGAGGGCGTCCCGCCGCCGAAGAAAATGCTGGTCAGGATTTTATCGGGTGTGCGGCGGGCAAAGTGAGCGAGCTCCGTCAGAAGCCCGGTCTTCCATGCGGTTTGATCAATGCTCTGTGCGACATGACTGTTAAAGTCGCAGTACGGGCATTTGGAAATGCAGAACGGCCAATGGACATAAAGGCCGAAGCCTTCGGTGCCCTGCATGCTCAAGAAAAGCTCGCCGCCACGAGCTTACGAAAAGCATCAGCGCGGTGGCTCATCTCGTGTTTCTTGACCGGATCCATCTCGCCAAAAGTGATGTCGAAGCCGTCGGGAATAAAGATGGGATCGTAGCCAAAGCCGTGGGCCCCTCGCGGCGGAAAGGTCAGCGTGCCTTCGACTTTTCCTTCAACGGTCTCGCAGTGACCATCGGGCCAGGCCAGGGTCAAAGCGCAGATAAACCGGGCGGTTTTCACCGGGTTGTCGCCCATGTTGGCGTGGATTTTGCGCATGGCGAGATCGAAATCTTTTTCCGGCCCCGCCCAGCGCGCGGAGTAAATCCCCGGCGCGCCGTTCAAGGCATCCACGGCCAACCCTGAGTCGTCCGATAGCGCGATCATCTGCGCACCCATGGCGGCGGCAAGCGCCTTCAGTTCCGCGTTGGCGACAAACGACAGGCCCGTTTCTTCCGGTTCGGGCAATCCAAGTTCACCGGCGGAGATCACATCGGCGTTGAACGGCGCCAAGAGCTCGCGGATCTCCCGCAGCTTGCCTTGGTTGTGGCTCGCGAGGACGAGCTTTCCGCCGGGAAAACGCCGCGGCATTTTCTTTAAAGTCCAATCTTGGCCAGGGCCGCGCGTTGCAGCACGACGAGTTCGCCGATGCCTTTCTTGGCGAGATCAAGAAGCGCGTGGAATTCGGCTTCTGTGAACGGATGATCTTCCGCCGTGCCTTGCACTTCCACGATGCCGCCCGACGCCGTCAGCACGAAGTTCGCGTCGGCCTGCGCTTTGGAATCTTCGGCGTAATCGAGATCGAGCACCGCCATGCCGTTGTAGAGGCCCGCACTGATGGCTGCGACCGGCTCTTTTAAGGGGATGCGGTGAATGGCGCCCAGTTTCTTCATGGTGCCGAAGGCCTGATGCAGCGCGACGTAAGCGCCGGTGACGCTTGCCGTGCGGGTGCCACCGTCAGCCTGGATGACGTCGCAGTCGAGGCGGATCTGGATCTCGCCGAAGGCGCGCAGATCGGTGACGGCGCGCAGCGCACGCCCAATCAGACGCTGGATTTCCTGGGTGCGGCCCGACTGGCCGCCCTTGGCCGCTTCGCGCGCCGTGCGGGTGTTGGTCGAGCGCGGCAGCATGCCGTATTCCGCCGTCACCCAGCCTTTGCCGCCGCCTTTGAGCCAGGGCGGAACCTGCTCTTCGATGGTCGCGGTGCACAGGACGTGCGTATCGCCGAATTTCACCAGACAGGAGCCTTCAGCGTGTTTGTTTACGCCGAGCTCGAGGGATACGGGGCGAAGGGCATCGGCGGGACGTCCCGAGGGACGGCGAGGTTCGGTCATAAGTTATGCGCTCCAAATGTGGGCGTCCGTCTACACCTTGGGGCGATGCCGGTAAAGCCATGGGAATCCGGGAGGAATCCCGGGCGATAGGTTCAAAATCGCAAAGAAAATCAACGGTAGAGCGCATTGACGCTCCCCTGGGGCCGTCTTACATACCGGCCATCCTTTCCAAGGCTTTGGAGTCCATGCTTCAGCCCGACGGCCACAGCGTAGTCGCACTGAACGAACGTTCGCGGGAGATCTTCCGCCACGTGGTGGACGCCTATGTCGAAACGGGCGAACCTGTGGGCTCGCGCACCATTGCGCGCAAGCTGGGCGGGTCTCTCTCGCCGGCGACCATCCGCAATGTGATGGCCGACCTCGAATACGCGGGCCTTCTCTACGCCCCGCACACCTCGGCGGGCCGTCTTCCGACCGACGCGGGCCTTCGCATGTTTGTCAGCGGCCTTCTTCAGGTCGGCGGCCTGGACGCCACCGAACGCAGCGCCATCGACGCCCACTGCCAGGCGGCGGGACGCTCGCCGGAAGAAGTGCTCAGCCAGGCCACCGGCGCGCTCGCCGGTCTCGCGCGCTGCGCCGGCCTTGTGCTGGCGCCGAAACTCGAAGCGCCACTGAAACACATCGAATTCGTGAACCTGAAACCCGGCCGCGCGCTGGTGGTCATGGTCGATGAAAGCGGCAATGTCGAAAACCGTGTCTTCGAAGTGCCGAAGGAACTGCGCCCCTCGGCGCTGGTGGAAGCGGGCAACTTCCTTGCCGCGCGCCTCGCGGGAAAGACCGTCGCCGAAGCGCGCACCGGCATCCTGACCGAACTTGAATCGGGCCGCGCCGAGCTCGACGAACTCACGGCGAAAGTCGTGCAGGCGGGCTTGGCCACCTGGAGCGGCGACCGGGCCGGCGATCTTGGCGGCGCGCTCATCGTCAAAGGCCAGTCGAACCTTCTCAGCAATGTCACCGCGCTCGAAGACTTGGAGCGCATCCGCCAATTGTTCAGCGCCCTCGAAGCGCGCGAACAGATGGTCCGTCTGCTTGATCTTGTCGGCAAGGCGGACGGCGTGCAGATTTTCATCGGCGCCCAGAACGAGCTTTTCGGCATGGCCGGATGTTCGATGGTTGTGGCGCCGTTCCAAAATTCCCGCGAGCAGATCGTGGGCGCGATTGGGGTCATCGGCCCCTCGCGCCTCAACTATGCGCGCATCATTCCCATGGTCGACTACACCGCCAAGCTGGTGGGCCGGGTCCTGGACCGTTAAAAGAAGAGATCGGAAGAGAAAAGTTTATGACCAACGCAGAACCCCCGTTTGAATCCGCCCCGAATGCTGAAGGCGCCCCCGAAGGCGCGCCGACGGAATGGGAGATGAATGCCCAGAAGCGCATTCTCGAACTCCAAGCGCAGATCGAGGAGTTGAAGAAAGACAAGTTGCTTGCCCTCGCCGAAGCCGAGAATGCCGGCAAGCGCGCCGACAAGCGCATCTCGGACAATGCAAAATATGCGGTGACCAACGTCGCCAAGGCGCTTTTGCAAGTCGCCGACAATCTGTCGCGCGCGCTGCTTGCCGCGCCGGCGGAAACGCGCGCTGCCAACGAGACCCTCAAGAACCTCGCCGTGGGTGTCGAACTCACCGAAAAGGAACTGCACACCATCTTAGAGAACAACGGCGTGCGCCGCGTGACCTCGCTCAATCAGCCGTTCGATCCGAACCTGCACAACGCCATCCAGGAAGTCGAGAACACGACGGTTCCTTCGGGCACGGTCGTTCAGGTGTTCCAGGACGGCTACCTGATTCACGACCGCTTGCTGCGTCCGGCGATGGTCGTCGTGTCGCGCGGCGGTCCGAAGCGTGAAGCCGCGCCGGCGCAAACCGCTCAGGCCGGAGTCGACACAAAGATTTAAAACTCTCGGCGCCGCCGCTCGTTATCATCACTGTGGCACTCAGTAGCGAAGGGAAGATGCGATGAAACGGCTCGGACAAGTTGCGGTGGCGCTTGGCGTCGTCGGCGCCGCCGGTCTCGCGTGGGCGCAGGCCGATAACCTGAACAAGCGCGAGCAGACACCGGGCGCGATAATCGAAATCGCCGCGACGACGCTTGCGAAGCCTTACGCCACGCCCAGCCGCGCCAACACGTCGAACAACAAACCGCGCGCCGAGCGGATGCCGATGGTGCCCGCGGGTTTCAACGTGAATGTGTTCGCCAGCGGCCTATCCCACGCGCGCAACATATTCGTCGCGGCGAACGGCGACGTGCTTCTCGCCGAACAGCGTCCGGGCAAAATCACGCTTCTTCGCGATGCTGACGGCGACGGCAAAGCCGAATTCACACAAACCTTCGCGGAAGGGTTCAAGATCGTCTACGGCCTCGCGGCCAGTAAGGACGCGCTGTTTGTTGGTGATACAGACGGCATCTGGCGCATTCCCTATACGCCGGGCGATGCCAAGGCGCGCGCGCCGCAGGAACGCATCAGCGCCGACGGCGCGTTCGGCGGCGGCGGCGGTCACGTGACGCGCAACGTGACCTTGGCGCCGGATGGCGCGAAGATCTACGTCTCGATCGGCTCGCGCGGCAACATCGCCGAGGAAGAAGAACAGCGCGCCACCATCCAGGAATTCACCCTCGAAGGCGGCAAGGCCGTCAAGCAACGCACCTTCGCGAGCGGCTTACGTAATGCTGTCGGCACCGCGTTCTATCCCGGCACCAACACGCTCTACACCGTCGTCAACGAACGCGACGGTCTCGGCGATGAACTGGTGCCCGACTACCTGACGAGCGTGAAAGACGGCGGCTTCTACGGTTGGCCCTACAGTTATCTCGGCCAGAACCCGCAGCCGGGTTTCGCCGACAAGAAACCCGACCTCGTAAAAAAAGCGATCGTGCCCGACGTCTTGTTCCGCTCGCACTCCGCGCCGCTCGGTCTCACCTTCTATACGGGCACGAGTTTCCCAGCCGAATATCAGGGCGGCGCTTTCGTCGCGCTGCACGGTTCGTGGAACGCGGAAAAACCGCGCGCCTATCACGTGGTCTTCGTGCCCTTCAAAGGCGGCAAACCCGCCTCGAATTCCTACAAGGTTTTCGCCAGCGGCTTCTGGACCGGCGGCGACAAACCGGAAGTGTGGGGCCGTCCCGCCGGCGTGGCTGTCGCGAAAGACGGCAGCCTGCTCATCGCCGATGACGGTTCGCAGACCATCTTCCGCGTGAGCGCGGTGAAGTAGTCAGAGCGCTTTCCTGAACGTCAGACTGATGCGTCCTTGAAGATCGCGCAGAGGGCTTGTGCCCGGGTGGATCTTGCGTACGCCGTGGAACAGCATGCGGCTTGGCGGTCCCATGAGGATGGCGTCGCCGCTTTCGACGACGAAGGCCGTGGTTTTGCCGGTGCGCGTTTCGCCGCCGATCAACCAGTCGGCATCGTCGCCCAGCGAGAGGGTGACAATCGGCTGACGGAAGTCCTTTTCATCCCGGTCCTGGTGCAGGCCCATCTTGGCGCCGGGGGCATAGAAATTGATGAGGCAGGCGTCGGGCTGAAAGGCGGGCCAAGGACTCCCATTTACGGCAAGCCGCACTATCTCAAGAAAGACGCCGGGCATCGGCGGCCAAGGCTGGTCCGATCCGGGCTGGGTTGTGATGTAACGGTAGCCCTTCGCGTCACTCCACCAGCCGGCGTCGCCGGTATTGGTCATGGCGGCCGAAGTCATCCCGCCGCCCCGGGTGCGGGGATGTTGGAAGGGCGCCGCCCGGGCAATGTCCCCGACGGCGGCGACGAGGGCTTGCTGCAATGCAGCAGAGGCCACCTTGGGGCGGAAAATCACCCCTTTCGGTAGTGCGGGAGGGGGATTCGAGTCCCCAAAAAGGCTCAGGTTCCCGTTTTTCAGGGGGTCCAGGCTCCCAAAGTGGCTTCCGAGCAGGCCCTAAACCCCGAAAACCGGTAACAAAAGAGTCAGTTGGCCCGTTGCGGCCCTATCTGACCCCCCTTATATACGCCCCAGGTTTGAAGGCCTTCTCGCTCCGGAGAAATTCCAGCGCTAAGGCCCTGAGCGAACAGAAGAAGCGAACATAAGCAGGGGACACCCCGGGCGCCAGTATGGGCCCGCCTGTGTCCGCCTCATGGAAGGAACAGAAAGTATGGCTAAAGTTATCGGCATCGACCTCGGTACGACGAACTCCTGCGTCGCGGTGATGGACGGCAAGACCGCGCGCGTGATTGAAAACGCCGAAGGCGCGCGCACGACGCCGTCGATGACCGCTTTTACCGAATCCGGTGAACGTGTCGTCGGCCAGCCCGCGAAGCGCCAGGCGGTTACAAATCCTGAGAACACCCTCTTCGCCATCAAGCGCCTCATCGGCCGCCGCAACGACGATCCGATGGTGGAGAAAGACAAGAAGCTCGTGCCCTACAAAATCGTGAAGGGCGACAACGGCGACGCGTGGGTCGAAAGCCGCGGCGAGAAGTATTCGCCGTCGCAGGTCTCCGCCTTCATCCTCCAGAAGATGAAAGAAACCGCCGAGAGCTATCTCGGTGAAAAGGTCACCGAAGCCGTCATCACCGTGCCGGCCTACTTCAACGACAGCCAGCGTCAGGCCACCAAGGACGCGGGCCGCATCGCCGGCCTCAACGTGCTGCGCATCATCAACGAACCGACCGCTGCCGCCCTTGCCTACGGCATGGACAAGAAGAGCAACGGCATCATCGCCGTGTACGACTTGGGCGGCGGTACGTTCGACGTGTCCATCCTCGAGATCGGCGACGGCGTGTTCGAAGTGAAGTCCACGAACGGCGACACGTTCCTGGGCGGTGAAGACTTCGACGCGCGCATCATCGAATACCTGGCCGACGAGTTCAAAAAGGAAGCCGGCATCGATCTGCGCAAAGACAAGCTCGCCCTTCAGCGCCTGAAGGAAGCCGCTGAGAAGGCCAAGATCGAGCTGTCGAGCTCCATGCAGACCGAAGTGAACCTGCCGTTCATCACGGCGGACGCTTCCGGTCCGAAGCACCTCAACATCAAGCTGACGCGCGCCAAGCTCGAAGCGCTGGTGGATGATCTCATCCAGCGCACCGTCGAGCCGTGCAAAAAGGCCCTGAAGGACGCCGGTCTGAAGGCCAGCGAAATCCAGGAAGTCATTCTCGTCGGCGGTATGACCCGCATGCCGAAGGTGCAGGAAGTCGTGAAGACTTTCTTCGGCCGCGAGCCGCACAAGGGCGTGAACCCGGATGAAGTTGTCGCCATCGGCGCCGCCATTCAAGCGGGCGTGCTCAAGGGCGAAGTGAAGGACGTTCTGCTCCTCGACGTGACGCCGCTCTCGCTCGGCATCGAAACCCTGGGCGGTGTGTTCACGCGCCTCATCGAGCGCAACACCACCATCCCGACGCGCAAGAGCCAGACCTTCTCGACCGCCGAGGACAACCAGACGGCCGTGACCATCCGCGTGTTCCAAGGCGAACGCGAAATGGCCGCGGACAACAAGCTTCTGGGTCAGTTCGACCTCATGGGCATCCCGTCGGCGCCGCGCGGCGTGCCGCAGGTGGAAGTGACCTTCGACATCGACGCCAACGGCATCGTGAATGTCTCGGCCAAGGACAAGGCGACCAACAAGGAACAGCAGATCCGCATCCAAGCCTCGGGCGGCCTGTCTGAAGCCGACATCCAGCAGATGGTGAAGGACGCCGAAGCCCACGCCGAGGAAGACAAAGCCCGGCGTGCATCCATCGAAGCGCGCAACCAGGCCGATGGGGTGATCCACTCGGTCGAGAAGAATCTGAAAGAGCACGGCGACAAGATCCCGGCCGGCGACAAGGCCGAGATTGAATCCAAGCTCCAAGCGGCGAAGGACGTGCTTGAGTCCGGCGACGCCGAGAAGATCAAGGCGGCGACCGATGCTCTCCTGCAGGCGTCCATGAAGATGGGCGAAGCCATGTACAAGCAGGATCCGGGCGCGGCGGCCGGCGGCGGCGCTCATGGTGGATCAGCGGGCGGCGGCGAAGAAGCCAAGAGCGACGACGTGGTCGATGCCGACTTCGAGGAAGTCGACAAAGACAAGAAGTAAACTGATATAAATCGATCGGGGCCGACACCCGGGATCTCCAAAGGTTCCGGGTGTCGCGCGAAACGGCAGGCGGGCAAGAGTTTAGTTACGCGATGGCGACAGCAGCGAAGCAGTGTTTCTACGAGATCCTGGGTGTCGCGAAGACCTCCTCGGCCGAAGATTTGAAGAAGGCCTACCGCAAGCTCGCCATGCAGTATCACCCGGATAAGAACCCGGGCGATAAAGACGCCGAGCACAAGTTCAAGGTCCTCAGCGAAGCCTACGAGATCCTGCGCGACGAACAGAAGCGCGCGGCCTACGACCGCTACGGCCATGCGGCCTTCGAGCAAGGCGGTGGCGGCGGCGGCGGTGGTTTCGGTTTCGGCGGCGGCTTCGCCGACATCTTCGACGAGATGTTCGGCGACATGATGGGCCGGCGCGGCGGCGGCGGCCGGAACGCGGGCCGGGGCCAGGACACCCGCTACAATCTCGAAATTTCCCTCGAAGAAGCCTTCTTCGGCAAAAAGGCCGAACTTAAAGTTCCCTCTTCGATCGCCTGCGAGTCCTGCAAAGGCTCCGGCAGCAAGGGCGGCGCGGCGCCAAGCACGTGTCCCACCTGCCGCGGCGCCGGCAAGATGCGCAGCCAGCAAGGTTTCTTCACCGTCGAACGCACCTGCCCCACCTGCCACGGCGGCGGCCAGGTGATTACCGACCCCTGCGGCAAGTGCAACGGCGCGGGCCGCGTGCGCAAGGAAAAGACCCTCGACGTCACGATCCCGGCCGGTGTGGAGGAAGGCACCCGCATCCGTCTGGCCGGCGAAGGCGAGGCCGGTCTCAACGGCGCGCCCCCGGGCGATCTCTATATTTTCCTCGCCATCGCACCGCACCGCATCTTCCAGCGTGAAGGCGCGAACCTGTTCATGCGCCTGCCGATCCCGATGCATGTCGCCGCCCTTGGCGGTGATGTGGAAGTGCCCGCCGTCGACGGCGGACGCGTGAAGGTCAGCGTGCCTAAAGGCTGCCAGAACGGCCACCGCTTCCGCATGAAGGGTAAGGGCATGACCGTGCTCCGCTCGACCGCGCGCGGCGACATGTTCCTCGAAGCGGCGGTCGAGGTGCCGGTGAACCTCACCGACAAGCAGAAGAAGCTTCTCCAGGAATTCGCCAAGGAAAGCGACAGCCGGACCTACTCGCCGGAAAGCACGTCCTTCCTCGACCGGGTGAAGGAGTTCTTCACGGACGCGGCTGAGTAAGCGATACTCCGCCGCACATTTTGCGGCGGGACTAACTCACATGAAAATCGGAATCGTCGGCTGCGCGGGCCGCATGGGTCGCATGCTCATCGCGGAGGTTTTGCGCACCAAGGGCGCGAAGCTCGGCGGCGGCACGGAGCCGGCGAAGTCGCCGGCCCTCGGCACGGATCTCGGCGTCCTCGCCGGCCAAAAGGCCGTGGGCGTGAAGGTCACGAGCGACGCCAAGGCGTTGTTCGCCGCGTGTGATGTCGTGATCGATTTCACGACGCCGGCGGCGACCGCGAAGCATATCGAACTTGCCCGCATGCACGGCACGGCGCTGGTCATCGGCACCACGGGGCTGCCGGCGCCGGTGAAGCGCGCCATCACGGCGGCCGCGAAGAAGACCGTCCTGATCCAGGCGCCGAATATGAGCACGGGCGTGAATGTCCTGCTTTCGCTCACCGAGCGGCTCGCACGGGTGCTGAAAGACGACTACGACATTGAAATCGTGGAAATGCATCACCGTCACAAGGTCGATGCGCCGTCCGGCACCGCGCTGGGCTTGGGCGAAGCGGCGGCGAAAGGCCGCGGCGTGGCGCTCGAAAAGGCCGGACGCCGCACACGCGATGGCCAAGTCGGCGCGCGCCCCAAGGGTGAGATCGGGTTTGCCACCTTGCGCGGCGGCGACGTCGTTGGCGATCACACCGTGATCTTCGCCGCCGACGGCGAGCGCATCGAGATCACGCACAAGGCGTCCTCGCGCGAAGTCTTCGCGCGCGGCGCCGTGCGCGCCGCGATGTGGGCCAAGGGCCGCAAGGCGGGCCTCTATTCCATGAAAGACGTGCTCGGTTTATGAAGCCGAACGACATCGTCACGTTCTACACACGGCTCCGGGACCAGAACCCGGAGCCCGCGACGGAGCTCGTCTACTTAAATCCCTACACGCTGCTCGTCGCTGTCGTCCTCTCGGCGCAAGCCACCGACGTCGGCGTGAACCGCGCGACGGGCCCCTTGTTCAAGGTCGTCGATACACCGCAGAAGATGCTCGACCTCGGCGAGGAGAAGCTGCGCGACTACATCAAGACCATTGGCCTCTTCAACACCAAGGCCAAGAACGTGATGGCGCTGTCGAAGATCCTCGTCGAACAATACGGCAGCGAAGTGCCGGCGAACCGCGATTTGCTCGAGCAGCTTCCCGGTGTCGGCCGCAAGACCGCCAATGTCGTGATGAACGTTGTGTTCGATCAACCCACCATCGCGGTGGACACGCATATCTTCCGCGTTTCGAACCGCACCGGCCTAGCGCCCGGCAAGACACCGCTGCATGTGGAAGAAAAACTCGAGAAGGTGACGCCGGACGCATTCAAGCGTCACGCCCATCACTGGCTTATCTTGCACGGCCGCTACATCTGCGTCGCGCGCACGCCCCAATGCTGGCGCTGTCCCGTGGCGGACCTGTGCGCGTTCAAGCCAAAGACACCGCCACCTGGTTCGCCCCAAGCGGTCATGCAGAAAAAGAAAAATGTGAAAGCCGTTGCGAAGATCTCAGCAAAGGCTGCGAAGAAGGCCGTGCGGAAAACGAAACGGGATTAAAGCGTTTCGATCGCGCCCTGCAGACGGCCGCCGTTCGCGACGGCGATGGTCTTGTAGCTCACCTTGCCGGTGACCACGCCGCTGGCGGCGATTTCCAAATGGCCGTTCACCTTGAGATCGCCGTCGTAGGTGCCGGCGATGGTGGCGCTGTCGACTTCGCTCGAGCCTTTGAACGTGCCGTTGACGGTCACGTCCAGGATTTTCACGCCGGAAACTTTTGCATCCACATGACCGTCGACCACCAGGCGTTCGCAGCCCGACACCTCACCATGGATACGCACTTGCTTGCCGACGGTGAGGCGCTTGCCTTCCATGTCGTCGCCGCCGCGTGCCGCGCCGGGGCCCGGGATGTCCGCGACACGGCGCGGAATCTGCGGATTGAACGCGGCCATGCGGTCCGAGGTGAATCTATCCGACATCGAAGTCTCCTTAGAGAGCGAGGTGGTGAGCGTGCTGGTCCGGAATAGGCCGCGCTTCAAAGGCCGCGCGGTGAAAGCCTTCGCGGGCGGGCGGATGCCGCGCGTCATTTTCGACAGATCGAGCCGCGGGCTGGTCTCGCCCGTTTGCTCGCCACTGTCCTGTTTGTCCTGTTCCAGCACCGGTGTCTTGTCCTGTCTTTGGTCAAGCAAAGCAGCCGAGTTTAGCCTTGGACGGTTAAAAACCCCTGAAAAATCTACCATGGTGGGCTTTAAGGGGCGAAGCTTCTGTGGTCTAAAGCCTTGGTTACACTTGATTTCAGCATCTCAATTACAGGACTTGCGCAATGCCTGAGGCACGTTACGACGTCATCGGTATCGGTTCGGCCATCGTCGACATTCTGTCCCGCACCGAGGACGACTTCATCAATGCCCACGGCATGGTGAAGGGCACCATGGCCCTGTGCGACGCGGCCCGGTCCAAGTTCATCTATGACCGCATCGGCAAGGCGGTGGAGATCTCCGGCGGCTCGGCGGCCAACTCCATGGCCGGCATCGCCTCCATGGGCGGCAAACCCTGTTTCATCGGCAAGGTCGGCAAGGACAAGCTGGGTGAGATCTTCATCCACGACATCGAAGTCCTCGGCGTCGATTTCGCCGGCTCGGCCGGCACCCTGCCCACGGCGACCTGCGTGATCCTGGTCACCCCTGACGGCCAGCGCACGATGAACACCTTCCTCGGCGCCTGCACCGAAGTCGGCCCGGACGACATCGATGAAAATAAGATTGCCGACTCCCACGTGCTCTACATCGAGGGCTATCAGTGGGATACGCCGCAAGCCAAGGCCGCGATCCGCAAGGCCACCAAAGCCGCCAAAAGCGCGGGCCGCCAGGTCGCGCTGTCGCTCTCGGATCCTTTTGTCGTCGATCGCCATCGCGGCGATCTCCTCGATCTCATCAAGGACGAAGTCGATATTTTGTTCGGCAATGAAGACGAGATTTTCCGCCTCTACGAAGCGGGCGACGTCGCGACGGCGGTGGAACGCCTCCGCGGGGCCAAGGTGCTCGCGATCATGACTCGCGGCGCCAAGGGCGCGGTGGTGTTCGACGGCCAGACGACGACCGCCGTGGATGCAACGCCGGTCGAGAAGCTGATCGACACCACCGGCGCCGGTGATCTTTTCGCGGCCGGCTTCCTCTACGGCTATACCCACGGACGCTCGCTCTCGTCCTGTGCCCGAATCGGCTCCATCGCCGCCGCCGAGGTCATTTCCCACATGGGCGCCCGGCCCGAAACCCCGCTCCGCGACCTCATCATCAAGCACGGCCTCTAGCCATAAGGGTAATTGGGGTCAGACTCCATTTTCCGCCTCTACTCTGACCCCAATTTTCTCATTTCCTGGGCCGCTTGCTGGGATTTAACCGTATTGACGGGCTTTTGCTGCACTGCACCGTTGATCAAACAGGGCCGTAAGTATATATAGCGGCCAACTTTAGCGAGCCGGGGCCCCAGAAGAGGCGCCCGGCTTCTTTATACCCCTTGGACCTTTTCGGAGCCCCGCCGCGGCGATGCCTCGCGCGGCTCCCCTGTGTGTAGTGGATGTGCCCCTATGGAATTGCGCAACATCGCCATCATCGCTCACGTCGACCATGGCAAGACCACGCTTGTCGATGCCTTCCTGAAGCAGTCGGGCGCCGTGCGCGCCAACGCGCGCATGGACGAGTGCGCGATGGACTCGAACGACCAGGAGCGTGAGCGCGGCATCACCATTCTCGCCAAGTGTACGGCGGTCGAGTGGAACGGCATCAAGATCAACATCGTCGACACGCCGGGCCACGCCGACTTCGGCGGCGAAGTCGAACGCATCCTCTCGATGGTCGACGGCGTGTGCTTGTTGGTCGACGCCTCGGAAGGCCCGCTGCCGCAGACCAAGTTCGTGCTGTCCAAAGCGCTCGGCCTCGGCCTGCGCCCGATCGTCATCGTCAACAAGATCGACCGCCACGACGCCCGTCCGGATGAAGTGCACACCGAAATTTTCGACCTGTTCGCCAACTTAGGAGCCACCGATCAGCAGCTCGACTTCCCGACGCTGTTCGCCGTCGGCCGTGAAGGCTGGGCCGTGCGCGACCTCGAGAAGGACGAGCGCAAGGACCTCACCCCGCTGTTCGAGACCATCGTCAGCCACGTGCCGGCGCCGAACCGCGACAAAACCAAGCCGTTCTCGATGCTCGCCACGACCCTGGAATTCGACAACTTCCTGGGCCGCATCCTCACGGGCCGCATCGAAACCGGCATCGCGAAAGTGAACATGCCGCTCAAAGTGCTCTCGCGTGACGGCAAGGTGCTCGAAACCGGCCGCGCGACGAAGCTCCTGTCGTTCCGCGGTTTGGAACGCATCCCCGTCGACAGCGCCGAAGCGGGCGACATCATCGCGCTCGCCGGCATGGAAAACGCTAACGTCGCCGACACCTTCTGCGCGCCAGAAGTCGAGCAGCCCCTGAAGGCCCGCCCGATCGATCCGCCGACGCTTGCCATGACCTTCGGCGTCAACGACTCGCCGTTCGCCGGCCAGGAAGGCGACAAGCTCACGACGCGCGTGATCGGCGCGCGTCTCGCGCGTGAAGCGGAAGGCAACGTCGCCATCCGCGTCACCGAATCCGAAGACCGCGACGCCTTTGAAGTCGCCGGCCGCGGCGAACTCCAGCTCGGCGTGCTCATCGAAAACCTGCGCCGTGAAGGCTTCGAACTTTCCATCTCGCGCCCGCGCGTCCTTTTCCAAACCGACGAAAACGGCGCCAGGCTCGAGCCGATGGAAGAAGTCGTCATCGACGTGGATGAGCAGTTCTCCGGCGTCGTCGTCGAAAAGATGTCGATCCGCAAGGGCGAATTGCAGGAAATGAAGCCGGCCGGCGGCGGTAAGACGCGTATGGTGTTTATCGCCCCGTCGCGCGGCCTCATCGGCTACCACGGCGAATTCCTCACCGACACCCGCGGCACCGGCGTCATGAATCGCCTGTTCCACTCGTATGGTCCGTACAAGGGTTCGATCGCGGCCCGCCGCCAGGGCGTGCTGATCTCGACCGACACGGGCGAAGCCAACACCTACGGTCTCTTCAACCTCATCGACCGCGGCCCGCAGTTCGTCTCGCCGGGCACGAAGGTCTACATGGGCATGATCGTCGGCGAACACACCCGCGACAACGATCTGGAAGTGAACCCGCTGAAGGCCAAGCAGCTCACCAACTTCCGCACCGTAATGAAGGACGACAAGCAGGACCTGCCGCCGCCCCGCATCATGACCCTCGAACAGGCGCTGGCCTACATTCAGGACGACGAATTGGTTGAAGTGACCCCGACCAGCATCCGCCTGCGTAAGCGCTACCTCGACGTCAACGACCGCAAGCGCTACGCCAAGCAGCTCGCGGCCGCCGGTTGATCCAAGTCGGCTGATTGAGCCGCGAAGGCAACTTCAAAGGGCCCGGTCCACTGGACTGGGCCCTTTCTGTTTGTGCGTCCTTCTGCGAGAATCCGTCCATGGCGGAGGCCACCACTAAATCAGGGTTCGCGGGGCTCGCGGTCTATCTCGACCGGCGTGTGGCCATCATGCTCGCGCTCGGCATTTCGGCCGGGCTCCCGTTCATGCTCATCTTCGACACGCTGTCGGCGTGGCTGCGGGAGTCGGGGCTGACCCTCGAAGTTATTGGCTTCTTCTCCCTCGCCACGCTCTCTTACGCCTTCAAGTTCGTCTGGGCGCCGCTCGTGGACCGCGCGCCGATCCCGGTGCTCACGCGCCTGCTCGGCCAGCGCCGCTCCTGGATGCTGCTGGCCCAGCTCGCGATCATTCTCGGCCTCTGGTCGATCTCGGCGACCGATCCCACCACCAATCTCGCGATGATGGCCGTTTTCGCGGTCGCGACGGGATTTGCCTCCGCGACCCAGGACATCGCCATGGATGCCTGGCGCATCGAGGTGTCCGACGACCGCGAGCAGGGCGCTATGGTCGCGGCCTACACCTGGGGTTACCGCATTGCCCGCCTGATCGCCGGCGTCGTGCCGTTGATCGTCGCCCAGGCCTTCAACTGGTCGCTGTCCTACTTCGTGATGGCGGCGATGATGCTGATTGGCGTTGCGGCGACCTTGCTCGCGCCGCGCGAGAAGGTGGCGGCGTTGCGTCCGGTCGCCGACGACAGCGTGCCGGTTCGGCCCGTGGCCGACCGCGTCGAATGGTTGATCCGCATCGCGCTTCTGGCCATTGGCGCGGCTGCATTAGGTTCGGGCCTTTCCGCGCGCGCCGATCTCTTCGCGTTTTTCCTGCCGCCCGAACAGGGGGTGGCGCTGAAGGCTATGTGGCGCGCGAGCATCTTCGTCCAGCTGGCAAGCGTGGTTGTTGGCTTCGTGCTCTTTTTCCTGGCCGCGACACCGCTGCCCCATAAGGAGACACGGCCGGGCTTCTTCCTCGCCCGCGCCTTTATCGACCCCTTCGCCGATTTTTTTCGCCATCACCGGGGCGAAGCGGGTCTGATTCTTACGGTCATCTGCATTTACCGGGTCTCGGATTTCACCCTCAACATGATGAACCCGTTCTATCTCGATTTGGGTTTCTCCCTCGTCGAGATCGCCGAAGTCCGGAAGGTCTGGGGCACCGTCATGTCGATGCTTGGCGTCTTCATCGCCGGCGCGGCCATGGCGCGCTGGGGGTTGATGAAGCCCTTCATGGTCGGCGCCATCCTGGGGCCGCTGAGCAACCTTGCCTTCGCCTGGGTCGCGACCCAAGGTCACGATATCCCCGCGCTCATGATCGCCATGGCGATCGACAATATCTCCGAGGCGTTCTCCGGCGCCTGTCTCGTCGCCTATATGTCGAGCCTCACGACCACGGGCTTCACCGCCACGCAATACGCGCTATTCGCCTCGCTCTATGCGATCCCCGGCAAGCTTGTCGGCTCGCAGTCGGGCCGCATCGTTGAAGCCTCGGCGCGCGCCGCCGAAGAGGGCGGCTTCTCCGCGCCGTTCCGCGAGCTTTTCACCGTACCGCCCGAGGCCCTGGCCAAGGGCGCCGCGGCCATCGACGTGTCCTCCGCGTCGCTCGGCGCGGGTTACGTCTCCTTCTTCATCTATACATTCTTGGTCGGGATCGTCGCCATCGTGCTGACGTGGATCCTCGTGCGCCGCAAGACGGCGTAGCGCATGGCGCCATCCCGCTCCTGGCGCCAAACCTTCACTGTTTACGGCGAACGATCGACCCTCACCATGTACGGGCTCGGCTTCGCCTGTGGTTTGCCGTTCTGGCTGATCTACGACACGCTCACCGCCTGGCTGCGCGAAGCGGGCCTGTCCCTCGATACGATAGCATTCTTCAGCCTCGCGACCCTGCCTTACGCGTTCAAGTTCCTCTGGGCGCCGCTGCTCGACCGCACCCACGTGCCGGTGCTGACGCGGCTGATGGGTCATCGGCGTTCCTGGATGCTCATTGCGCAAGTCTTCGTCGTGCTGGGTTTAACGGCGATCTCACTCACCGATCCCTCCGCCAACTTTACCGTCACCGCTTTTGTCGCGGTTTTCATCGGTTTCGCCGGCGCAACCCAGGACATTGTCGTCGACGCCTGGCGCATCGAAGTTGTTCCTGCGAGCCAGCAGGGCGCGATGCTCACCACCTATCAATGGGGGTATCGCACCGCTTTCCTTGTCGCCGGCGCCGTGCCGCTCTATCTCGCCGACTTCATGAACTGGAGCGTCGGCTACTTCGCCATGGCCGGCGCGATGGGACTCGCGCTTGTTGCAACCCTTCTCGCGCCGCAGGAACCGCCCCACACCCTGGCGCCGATCCCGCGCGCGCCCGGCCAATCAAGCCTCATGGCCGAGCGGAGCGAGTGGACGATCCGTCTCGCGATCCTCGCCGTCGGCGCGCTGTTTCTCGGCTCGGGCTTGTCCACGCGCGATACCGCGTTGGTGGCGCTGCTGCCCGAAGGAATCGCCGCACCGCTCCGCGCGCTCTGGATGCTGCCCACGCTCGGCACCCTCGTGCACACGGCGTGCGTCGTCGCCGGCTTCGCGCTCATCGTCCTGTGCGCCTGGCCGCTCCCAGGCCGTCGGACACAGCCCGGTCTCTATCTCGCTCATTCGTTTGGCGATCCGCTGAAAGATTTTTTCGCCCGCTTTGGACGGGCGGCGGCGCTGATGATCGTGCTCATCTGCTTCTACCGCGTCTCGCAGTTCGTCATGGCGGTGATGCTCAATCCTTTCTATCTCGATCTCGGCTTCTCCTTGAGCGAAGTCGCCGGGGTGCGCAAATTCTACGGCGCGGCCATGGACATGACGGGCGTGCTCATCGGCGGGATCGCGATCACCCGCTGGGGGATGATGCGGTGCCTGGTTGCGGGCGCCATCGCCGCGCCGCTCAGCAATCTCGGCTACGCGTTCCTGGCGACCCAAGGCCCGAGCGTTCCGGCCTTCATGCTGGTGCTGGGCCTCAACAACATCTGCCAACAATTCGCGGGCGTGTGCCTCATCGCCTACATGTCGAGCCTGACCAGCGCCGGCTTCACGGCCACGCAATACGCGCTGTTCACCTCGCTCTATGCATTGCCGGACCGTTTCCTCATGACCCAGTCGGGCCGCATCGTGGAAGGCATCGCGCAGTCGGCGGCCGACGACGGTATCTTCGCACCGCTCAAAGCTTATTTCACGAATATGCCGGCCGGCGGTTTCGCGGTCGGAGCCGACCGCGTGGCCCTGGCGCCTGAAGCGCTCGGCGCGGGCTATCTCGGGTTCTTCGTTTATACGTGTTTGATCGGTCTGGCCGTGGTGCCCGTGGCGCTCATCGTCGCGCGCCGCGCCACAAGGACTTAACCCGGGATCGGCAGGAACACGGCGAAAGTCGAGCCCTTGCCGATCTCGCTCTCAATGGTCAATACGCCGCGGTGACGTATGGTGATGTGCTTGACGATAGCCAGCCCCAGCCCCGTGCCGCCCAGCTGGCGGGAGCGGGCGTTATCGACACGGTAGAAGCGCTCGGTCAGGCGCGCGAGATGCTCGCGCGGGATGCCTTCGCCATAATCGCGTACGGCGATCTTCAGACAAGCGCCGCGCCCCGGCATATCTTTCGGACGTGTCTGGCTTAAGGCCACTTCCACATCCACGCCTTTCTCGCCGCCGTATTTCGCGGCGTTGCTGAGAAGGTTGAAGAACACTTGATAAAGCTCGTTGATATCCGCGACGGCCTTGGGCGCGTCGGGCGCCGCCGTCACGCGGATCACCGGCTTATTGTCCGCGCCCTGCTTTTCGATCAGCTCGATCACATTGCGCAGGGTGGGCATCACGTCCACGGCCTCTGTGGGCCGCGTATGTTCGTGCAGCTCGATGCGTGACAAGGAGAGCAGGTCGTCGATCAGCCGCTTCATGCGCTCGGCTTGGGCCAGCATGATCGGCAGGAACTTGGCCTGAGCTTCGGGATCGTCCTTGGCGGGGCCGATCAGGGTCTCGGTGAAGCCGAGCACGCTGGCCAAGGGTGTGCGCAGTTCGTGGCTGGCGTTGGCGACAAAGTCGGCGCGCATCCGATCCATCTTCAGGCGCTCGGTTTGGTCATGTAAAAGGACAAGCGCGGCGCGGCCGTCATGGACGGGGCTCGACAGCGGCACCACGGCGGCGAGGAAGGTGCGCTCCACCGGCGAGGGCAGGGTGAATTCCGCTTCGGCTTTCTTGGTTTGGACGAGGGCGCCGTCGGCGGCTTCCAGTACCTTGGGATCGCGGATGATGCCGGCAAGATCGCGCCCCACCAGCGGTCCCGCCGTGCGCTCCGCCTCAAACAGTTCGCGCGCCGCACCGTTGGTGCTGACGATGCGCCGGCGGTTGTCGAGGATGAACAAAGGGTCCGGCAAGCTGTCGAGAATGTTCTGGCGCGATTTCGCCAGCGCGCCGGCTTCGTCGCGCCGTTCCGCCCACAGTTTGCGCAACGCCGTGATGGCGGCCAGCAAACGCCGCGCGGTCGCCGATCTATTGAGCTGCGGCGGCGGCGCGTCCGGGTCGGCCAGCATGCGCTCAGCGTAATCGATCATCAGATCGAAGTCGGCGAGGCGGGTGAAGACCAGCAGCGCCATGAACACAAAGACGACGGCGCTTGAGACCAGCGCTTCCGTCCAGGACAGGCGCCCCGTTCCGCCCAACACCAAAAGCACGCTCCAGGCGGGAACGCACGGGCCCATGGCCCATGCGGTCAGTCGGCGCAGGGAAGCAAAATTCGTCGGCGCCATTTGTCCCGGATCTAAGTCCTAGAAAAAAGAGATCAAATCAGTTTCGGCGTGCAGGAGTGCGCGGCCATCAACGCCATCTGTACAAGGTCCGTGACCGAGGCGTCCATATTCACGATCTGCACCGGCTTCTCCAAACCGATGAGCATCGGACCGATGGACGACGCCGCGCTGAAGCGCTGGACCAGGCGCGTGGAAATGGTGGCCGCGTGCAGGCCGGGCATCACCAGCACGTTGGCCGCGCCCGACAGCTTGCAGAAGGGATACAGCTTGCGGTCCGGGTCCAGGGCCACGTCGACGTTCATCTCGCCGTCAAATTCGAAGTCGATCTCGCCCGCCGCCGCCGCGTCGTTGAGCAGCGTCATGGCGCCGCGCACGCGCTCCGGGATCACGCCGCGCGGATTGCCGAAATTGGAATATGACAGAAGCGCGACTTTCGGCTCATGGCCCAGCCGCTTCACGGCCGCCGCGCTCTCGATGGCGATGCGCGCGAGCTCGGCGTCCGTCGGGCGTTCATGAATGGCGGTGTCGGCCACGAACAGTGTGCGGCCGCGGGCCACAATCATGGTCAATCCAAAGATCGGCGCGTTCGGGGTGGTGTCGATCACCTGACGCACATCGCGCAGCGCGCTGTGATAGTTGCGTGTCAGGCCCGTGACCACCGTATCCGTATGGCCGAACGCCAGCATGCACGCCGCGAAGATATTACGGTCCTGGTTCACCATGCGCTCGGCGTCGCGCTGCAAGAAGCCCTGGCGCTG
Source organism: Rhodospirillaceae bacterium (assembly GCA_041919675.1). Classification (GTDB taxonomy): domain Bacteria; phylum Pseudomonadota; class Alphaproteobacteria; order Rhodospirillales; family Rhodospirillaceae; genus SHVO01. The sequence goes on from JAYRTJ010000034.1 coordinate 29,888, forward strand.
CAAACGTCGGTACAGGAAGTCGGAATACTGCGCGACGGACTTGTTCTCGCGCGCATTGGTGATGGTGATGCCTTCCAGGTCTTCCGGGCGAAGCGCGAGGTTGGCGATCATCTCTTCCACCTTGCGCCGGCGCGCGACCAGGATCGCTTTGCCGTAGCCCGCATTGCGATAGGCGATAGCGGCCCGCAGCGAACGCTCTTCCTCGCCTTCCGCGAACACAACCGTGCGCGGTGAACGCACCACTTCGTTGCTCACGGTCTGCAAGGTCGCCGCCGCCGGATCGAGGCGCGCGGCGAGTTGCTTGCGGTAGCCGGGCATATCCGTCATCGGCTTGCGCGCCACGCCGGTATCCATCGCCGCCTTTGCGACGGCGGGCGGCACGGTTGCGATCAGGCGCGGATCGAACGGCACCGGGATAATGTACTCACGGCCGTATCTCAATTTGCGGCCCGAATAAGCGGCGGCGACTTCTTCCGGCACGTCCTGGCGCGCGAGGTCCGCCAGCGCGCGGGCCGCGGCTAGTTTCATCTCTTCATTGATGGTGCGCGCGCGCACATCGAGGGCGCCGCGGAAGATGAACGGGAAGCCAAGGACGTTGTTCACTTGGTTCGGGTAGTCGGAGCGGCCCGTCGCAACAATCGCATCGTCACGCACTTCGGCCACTTCTTCCGGGGTGATCTCGGGGTCCGGGTTTGCCATCGCGAAGATGATTGGGTTCTTGGCCATGGATTTGACCATGGCCGGCGTCACCGCGCCCTTCACCGACAGGCCGAAGAACACGTCCGCGCCTTCAAGGGCTTCGGCCAGCGTGCGCGCCTTGGTTTCGGCGGCGTGCGCGGCTTTCCACTGATTCATGTTCTCCGCGCGGCCGCGGTACACGACGCCTTTTGAATCGCACATGATCACGTTCTCGGCGCGCACGCCCAAAGCCTTGGCGAGCTCCAGGCACGAGATCGCCGCCGCGCCGGCGCCGTTCAGCACGAGTTTCACATCGGAGAATTTGCGGCCCGTGAGGTCGCAGGCGTTGATGAGGCCGGCGGCGCAGATGATGGCCGTGCCGTGCTGGTCGTCATGGAACACCGGAATGTCCATGATCTCGCGCAGGCGGCTTTCAATGATGAAGCACTCGGGCGCCTTGATGTCCTCGAGGTTGATGCCGCCGAAGCTGGGCCCCAGATAGCGCACGCTGTTGATGAACTCATCGACGTCGCGGGTATCGACTTCCAGATCGATGCCGTCCACGTCGGCGAATCTTTTGAACAGAACCGCTTTGCCTTCCATCACCGGCTTGCCGGCCAGCGCGCCGAGGTCGCCGAGGCCGAGCACCGCCGTACCATTTGAGATCACGGCCACGAGGTTGCCCTTGGCCGTGTAGTCGTAAGCGGTGTTGGGATCGCGCGCGATCTCTAAGCAGGGCGCCGCGACGCCGGGCGAATAAGCGAGCGACAGGTCGTGCTGCGTGGTCAGCGGCTTGGTCGCGGTGATCTCGATCTTGCCGGGCCGGCCCGTGGCGTGGAACGTCAGGGACTCTTGATCGAAGTTGCGCCGCACCGGCCGCTTCTTCTGCTCCACACCCGTCTTTGCCGGCGCGTTGCTGTCCATCGTGCTCCCCTTCAATTTACGTTCGCTCAGGGCTCTCATCGGCCCTGTTGATAACCATTGTGCCGCAGCGCTCCGGTCAATGCAAAACGCAATGATACCAACGCGCTGCACCGCACCCCGTGACGACACGATGACGGATTCACAAGCGGAATTCCGCCGGTCGTTCTCCCTTTCGCG
>JAYRTJ010000035.1:0-31650 GCA_041919675.1 Rhodospirillaceae bacterium
ATTCGCGGATGAGAGAACAGGTCCCATCCGCCTGGTGGCGTCCCTCGCCGTTGGACACGCGGCGCGCGGCCGCCGTCATCATGAACCCGCCCGCATTTGCCCTGCGCGTCTTGCGCGCCTTCCGAAAGAATCAGGGCCTTCTGCTCGCAGGGGCCGTTGCGTATTACGCCATGCTCTCGCTCGTACCCCTCCTCATTCTCACGTTGATGGCGCTTTCGCATGTCTTTGCCGAGGAACGTGTGCTGACGGTCCTGGGTGCATATCTCGAATTTGTCGTGCCCGGGCAGTCCCGCCCTCTGATCGACGGCTTGCGCACTTTTCTCGATCATCGTGCGACGGTCAGCGGATTCCTGCTCGCGAGTATGCTCTTTTTTAGTTCGCTCGCTTTCACCGCCCTCGAAAACGCCATGTCGGTCATCTTTTTCCATCGCGTGCAGATCAAGCGCCGTCACTTCCTGATCTCGGCGATCTTGCCTTACCTGTTCATTCTTTTCCTCACGACGGGCCTGATCGTGGTGACGGTTGCATCCGGCCTGCTGCAGGCCGTGGGGACGCGAAACGTGACCCTGTTCGGGGTTTCCCACTCCTTGGACCCAATGTCGCGAAGCACGCTTTACGGCCTCGGCGTCATCGGGGAAACCCTGTTGCTCTCCTCGATCTATCTCGTCATGCCTGTCGGGCGGTTATCGTTTCGTCATGCCTTGATGGGCGGCGCGGTCGCGGCCGCGCTCTGGGAGATCACACGGCACGGCCTCGGTTGGTACTATGCGACCGTGTCTCAAATTCAGCTGGTCTATGGCACGTTCGCCACATCCGTCGGCGTCCTCCTGAGCGCGGAATTCGGTGCGCTCGTTCTGCTCGCGGGGGCTCAAGTCATCGCGGAATACGAGCGATTGGAGGTTTAAGGGCGCGAAGGACTTTTAATAAAATCCCCGCCGCTTCAAAGAGTTGCCGGTGCGCCAAGGGTTTGCCTTGGAAAACTCGCATCGAGTCGCTACATATTGACCGAAATCAACGCTGCGGCGGAGGCGCTTTCTTAATCTTCCAAAACCCTCGGCAGTAAAGGACTCCCCCATGCGCGCCTCTGCATTGCTCCTCACCGCCGCTTTTACCGTTGGCTTCATGCATTCGGCGTCGGCGTTCGACGACCGTGGCCATGAAATTATCGCGACCATCGCCGCCAACTATTTAACGCCGGCGGTCCGCAAGCAAGTGGACGCGATGCTAAAGGCCGATACCGATCCCCTTACGCCGCACGATATCGCCGGCGCGGCAACCTGGGCGGACCATTATCGCGATGACGGTGTGGCCCAACATTACGCGGACACCGCCAACTGGCACTTTGCGTCCATCTATGCCAATCGCCCGAATATCCCGGAAGCGTGTTTCGGTCACACGGTTCTGCCCGCGGGCGCCCCGGCGTCGCGAGGACCCGCGAACGCCTGTATCATCGATAAGATCGATCAATTCCGTTCTGAACTCGCGGACAAGTCGACCACGCCCGCGGAACGTTTGCTCGCGCTGAAATATATTCTCCATCTTGTCGGGGACATTCATGCGCCGCTCCACGTTTCCGATATGCACAATCAAAATGGCCGGATCATTCAGGTCGTAGCGGGCGACAAAAGCATCACGCCGGGATCGCTCTTTGGTTATTGGGAAACCGCGGTGGTGCGCCGTCTCGGGCAGCGCGACGAAGCCGCCAAAGCCCTCATCGCCAAGATCTCGCCGGCCGACGTGGCGTCGTGGAGCGGCCAAGTGACGCATTTCTGGGCGCTCGAATCGCATCAGGTCGGCACGGACTATGCTTACGGCACGATGCTCTCACGCTTCGAGGACGGTCATTTTGTGATCGAGCCGGCGGAACTCGACCGGGCGCAGAAGCTGCTCGGAATCCAAATGAGCAAGGCCGGCGTGCGGCTTGCGGCTCTTTTGAATGAAACGCTTGGCGGAAAGAGCGCGGCCGCGGCGCCTGTCCGCACGGCCGCAGCCGATCCGGCCGGCGGCCACGCAATCGCCAATGCCATGTGCGCGGTGTGCCATATGGTCGATGCGCAAGGCGCGAAAGGACCGGCTTTCACGACCGCGCCGGACTTCGTCGCCATCGCCAACACGGGCCGCATGTCGCAGGCGGTGCTCATCTCGTTCCTCACGGGACCCCATCCGACCATGCCGCGCCTGAAACTTTCGGAAGACCAGCTGCGGCACATCACGACCTATATCATGAGCCTCAAACAGTAGGGGTGAGAGCCGATGCGCGGCCGCGCGCTTGTTGTCGCCCTAACCCTGATTTCGCTGGCGGCATGCGGGAATCCCCGCATGCCGCCGCGGAATCCGGAGATCGTCGAAGAAGGACGCGCTTTCGCCGCAAGCCGATGCGCGCGCTGTCACGGGGTCGGGCGTCTCGACGAAAGCCCGCTTGAACAAGCGCCGCCTTTCCGCCGCCTGCACGAACGTTATCCGATCGAGCAACTGGCCGAAGCCTTCGCCGAAGGCATCGTCGTGGGACACTCCGATATGCCGCCGTTCGAGCTGACCCCACGCGAGATCTCCGCGCTCATCGCGTACCTGGGCAGCCTGGAAGAGAACGGCGAACCGGCGCGCGCCAGGCGCTAAAATCGGCGCGTTCCGCGGGCCGCGACTTAAAGCACGAAATCGTAGCGTGCGGATTCGATGGATCCATCCCACACGCAGGTCCATGTATCGCCCACGTACCAGCCCACTTCACCGCGTGTCGGCACAAGCACGCCGCCGTGAAGTCGATAGTCGTGAAAGCGTCCCTCCCATGCGACTTCTCTAAAGCCCTCGGGGAAGGCGCCCCAGCGTCCGGGCGTGTAGATGGACGTCACCGCGCCGGTCGGGCCGAAGCGGAATTCCAACGAGACCGAAATGCCGGCATGAGTGAGGGTGGCAAGCGCCTTGGTATCGTCGATAGGCGTCCAGGCCAATGCGTCGCTCGGCAGCAAGGCCGTCGGATACCACACCGCTTCCGCCAGGTAGCGATGGAGCGACCCGGCATTCATGGGTTCGCCGCCTTTTTGCCGTTCGAGTGTGAAAACTCCGAAAAGCTTCACCTCGCCTGTCCCTTCGCCGGCGATAAACGTATCGCTGACGGTCAATTGGAAGAAGGGGAAGGGCGTCACGCGCGCCTCCCAGACAAACTCGGTTCGGGGCGGAACGACGGTGTGCCGCGCCTGGAACGGCATCCAATTTTCCCGCTTCAGGCTGGTGCGCAGCTTTCCGGACTGATGCAGTTCCACATGCTCAATGTACAAATGCCGGTCGCGCAGGACGCGCCGGAGATAGCGTGCGGCCGGAGCCGGGACATTCTGGAGATGGGAGGGATCGATCATGACGTTCATGTCTTTCCTGCGGACGCACTTTCACCCGGAGCGTTGAGCCAGGGCATTGATCGCGGACAACCGTTTGCGGCCCTTGATCGCCGTCAACGCGCGTCCGCGCTTTCCACATCAAACGGCTTCGAAATAATCGGCGTGCGGTCCGCCAACTCACCGATCTTGCTTGCGTAAGCCAGAAAGTGCGCGCTTGCGCGGTGTGCGGCGATGGCGGCGTCATCCACATACAACTCGTCGAGTACAAAGCGGCCCGGATCGTCGCGGTCCTGCCAAATGTCCCAGCGGATATTACCCGCTTCGGCGCGGCATGCGGCCACCATGCCGCGGATCAGGGCTTCCAACTCAGCCGCCTTTCCCGGTTTTGCGACCAGAAGCGCGGTGATCTTGCGTGTGATGTTCATGTGAGGTCGCCTTCCTGAATCGTCTGTTTCCCTCGTCTGAATGCCGCTCTAGCCGGGCCGGTAGCGCTTCGCGACGGGCCCTTCCAGCTCATCCGCATAGAAATAGACCGGCCGCAAGCGGTCCTCGGCGTCGCCGCTTTGCCCGCCCGCCATGACCGCCATGGCCGGGCGCCGGGGCTGACAGCAGGTGATGCTAGGCGCCGCGGCAATCGGCGCAAACAGCTGAACCAGGCTTTCCATCGCGGCGCTCCCCACCCGTGATCCCTCACGGTATCATACTGGCATGGACTTCCTACGAGTGGAGCCCGATTATGACCCGCATTATTCTGATGGAGGACCTCATGAAGGCGCTTATGTCCTGGATTTGCATCGTGACCGGGCTTGCCGGTCCGGCGGCCGCTGCGGGATTCCCGGAGTCGGGCGATATCGCCAAGCGCGGCCTCACGAAGGCCGATTTCCCGCGCTGGATCGAACTCGCGCCGAACGTCTTCGCCTATGAGGGCCTGGAGTTCCCCGATACGGCGGAGATCGTCGTCACGACGGTCAGCCTGGTGGTGATCACATCCGAGGGTGTGGTGGTCGTGGACGGGCAGGGCGATGTACGCCAGACCCAGGACATGATCGACGGCATCAAGAAACGCACCGCGCAGCCGCTGCGTTATGTAATCGTCGCCTCGGATCACATCGACCACGTCGCCGGCAACGCGACCTTCAAGGCCGCTTATCCCAACGTCGTGTTCATGTCCTCGCCGGTGTCTCAGCGCAATCTGGCCAAGAACGAAAATCCGCCGACGGAAACCGTTGCCGACAAGCGCGTCATCGCCATGGGCGGCACGGAGATCCAGGTGCTCAACATCGGCCGCGGCCACACGGGCGGCGATCTCGTGGCTTATCTGCCGCAAAGCAAAGTGCTGTTCATGGGCGAGCTCTACATGCGCCACATCTTCCCGGCGCTGCGCAGCGGGTTCCCCTCCGAATGGCTTGCGACGATCAAGAAGGCGCAGGCGATGGACGTATTCTGGTATATCCCCGGTCACGGCTTCGTCGACGATATGGCCTCGATGAAAGCCGACCTCGAGGGGTACCGCGTGGCCCTCGAATACGTCATCAAGGAAGGAAAACGTTTGCACGCCCTTGGCGCGCCGTGTCCCAATACCGGCAAGCCTCCCAGCTGCGACGCGCTGAAGCAGGCCAATTGGGGCCCGTACATGGGCTGGGCGTGGGATGAGGGTCAGGCGCGCCTCGCGATCGCCAAAGTCTATCAGGAAATCGAAGGCAAGCTGCCGCAGTAGCGGTTCGAAAGAGGATGTTCGCGTCCATGCCTCGTATGCGCAAATACACGTGGTCTGCGTTCTCAGGGCTGGCGCTCCTGACGATCGCGGGCTGCTCGCGCGACGAAATGCCCGCGGGGCCTTATCAGGTCGAGGAAGTCGCGCTTACGCAGCTTGCGACGGATCTCGCGGACGGCAAGACAACCGCGGTGGAGGTCACGCGCGCGTATATCGAGCGCATCAACAGGTATGACGCGCCGCTGCGCGCCGTAATGGCGGTTGCACCCGATGCCCTGGAGCAAGCGGCGGCCTCCGATCTGCGGCGCAAGGACGGAAAATCACTTGGCGTCTTGGATGGTATTCCGGTCCTGTTTAAGGACAATATCGATATCGCGGGTCTGCCGACGACGGCGGGATCTTTTGTTCTCGAGAAGAACGTCGCCGCAGCTGATGCCGAAGCGGTGAAACGCCTGCGGGACGCCGGTGCGGTCATTCTCGGGAAGAATAATCTCGCGCAGTTCTCCGGTTTCCGGGCGGTTGCGGTGCTTAACGGCAGCACGGTGGGGCACGCCCCGCACAATCCCTATAATCTTGCGCGCTCTCCGGCGGGTGCGAGCTCCGGATCGGCGATTTCAGTCGCAACAAGCTTCTCCGCGGCCAGCGTTGCGACCGACACGGACGGGACAGGCATCGAGACCGCGTCCGTGAACGGCGTCGTCGCCTTGCGTCCGACGCAAGGCTTGATTTCGCGGCGGGGTTTGGTGCCGCTGAGTATGACCTTGGATACGGCCGGACCCATCGCGCGCAGTACCGCGGATGTCGCGGCGATGTTCACGGTGATGGCGGGGTCCGATCCCGGCGATGCCGTCACACAGAGCGCGGATGCGCATAAATCGGATTACAGCAAAGGGCTGAATGCCCGCGCCTTGAAGGGGCAGCGCCTCGGTGTGCTGCGCGGAACCCGCGGCTACGATGCGGAGACCGAAAAGCTTCTCGATGACGCGCTGAAGGTCATGGGCGCGCAGGGCGCCGGCATGGTTGAACTGCCGTTGGACCTGATCGAGGACGTCAGCCCGGAAATCATCACGATCAAGTCGGCCGAATTCAAGGAGGATATCGGAAACTATCTGGCCCGCGCGCCGTCCTCCCAAGATGCCCGCACGCTCGCCGACATCATCCTGATCAATCGCTTCGACCCGCGCGAGAACATGCACGACCAGGAGGCGCTGGAAGTTTCCCAGGCCCGCGACGGCCGGAAGGATCCGGACTACCTGCGCATGCTCGCGTCCGCGCGGAAGCGGGCTGGACCTGACGGTCTGGGCAAAGCTTTCACGGATTTCGGCGTGAGCGCGGTCGTCGGCGTGACCAGCGGGCCGGGAGAATTCCTCGCCGCCGATCGTACGCTGCTGGACCGGTCGCCGAACGTCGCCATGCAGAAAGGTACCGCGCCGCCGTCCATCGGTGAGAATGCCGCCCTTGCGGGTTTGCCGCATCTCACGGTGCCGATGGGCCAACTTGAAAACATGCCGGTCGGGTTATCTTTTGTTGGCCCGGCCTGGTCGGAATCGACGCTGCTGGCCTACGCGCATGCCTATGAACAGGCGGCAAAGCGCCGTGCGCCGCCCGCCGCGTACAAGGACGGATTTCCGGCGCGTTAGAATCTTAACCCTGAAAAAAAGGCCCGCCGGCTCTCCTTGTGAGAGAGCGGTGGGCTTTGGGGAAGGCTTATCTAACGGTTGAAGCGAAGCCCGACGCGGATGGTCCGACCGTTACAGTCCGAGCCGTTCCCGCACTCCGCCAGGATCGAGCGGAATCCGTTGCCGGCGGGGCCCGGCCACTGACGCGCCGGATCGGTGTCGAACAGGTTTCTCAGGTTGAGGAAGGCCGTGGCTTTCCAATCGGCGTCTTCCGCCGCGAGCTCGTAGCTGAAAGACGCATCCATGTAGAACGTGGCATCGCGAAGGTTCTGGTTGATCGTGATGTTCGTCACGTTCGAAACGGGGCAACCCGTCGTGCATTCGATCCAGTCATCGTCCCACTTGCCTTTGCTGCGGCCGCGCGCCGCGAGTGTCGCGGTGAACGGATGCAGGTTGTAGTTCACCTGCGCGCTGTACCGCCATTTCGGGTTTTCGGCGCCGGCACGTTCTTCCGGCGGGTTCACCGTGTTGTCTTGGTAGTCTTTCAGTGCGCGGGACGCCAATGCGCGGATGGTGACCGCACCGGTCCAGCTGTCGACCACGTCCGCAAGGTCGAAGCGGTACGAGCTTTCGAGGTCGTAGCCGCGGACCTGTTGCAGGGCCAGATTGAACGGCTGGATGCGAATACGCTGGATCACCTGGACGCCGCCGGCGTTAGGACCGCGTGTAATGGCGGCGCAAAACGCCGTGTTGCCCTCGAAGCAGTAGTCCACGATCGTCTGCGCGGAAACGGTTCCGATCGCGTCCTTGATCTTGACGTCGAAGTAATCGACCGAGGCGCTGAAGCCCGGCAGGAACGTGGGCTGCAACACCACGCCGAGGCCTATGGCGTCGGCCTTTTCGGGGCTGAGTGATGAGTTGCCCTGATTGAAACCCTGATAACTGACCGGCGAGCTGTTGTTGAAACGGTCGAGCACCGTGTTGGTGTTCGACGTGCCGCCGGCGAAGTATTCGTTCAGGTTCGGCGCGCGGATGTCACGCGACCGCGTGGCGCGGAAGCGAATATCCGGAATCGGCTGGTAAACCGCGCCGACTTTCCACGTGGCCACGAAGCCCGACTGCGAATAGTCGGTCGCACGCACGGCGCCGTTCAATTCGAGAGAATCGGCCCATGACGCTCCCTTAACGAGGGGCACGACGGTTTCGAGATAGCCTTCCTTGACGTTGTAGGTGCCGAAGCTCGGCAGCGAGTTGCCGAACAACCCATCGTTGGCCAGGGCGACATCTGCGGCGACGCCGCTGATGCGCTCGCGGCGCCATTCACCGCCAAAGGCCAGAGAGACGGGCCCCGCCGGGAGTTCGAATGCTTCCCCGCTGAAGTTCACCGCCGCGACATCCTGACGCATCTTCTGGTGACGCCACATATAGATGCCGATCCAGTCGATCGCCGCCTGGCCGTTCATGCCGATCCCGAACGGATTGTATGGAACGCAACCATTGCCGGGGTTGGTCAGCGTCGAGCGGCAGACAATTGTCCCATTCGCATTGCGGACCGAGTCCATCGACAGGGCGAACTTGGATTTGCTCAGCGTGTAGGGAATGTCTTCGAGGCTGCGCGCGATGCCGAACTGGTAATAGGCATCCCAGGTCCAGGCGGTGTCGAGGGCGTCGAATGTCCCGTTGGCGCCCGTCACCCAGCGCACGACGTTGCGCCGGTTGTCGGTGTAGTTGCCGGGAAGGTCCGGGTGCAGGGTTCCCAGCGTGAAGCCGGTGACGTTCAAGGCTTGCGCGCGGGCCACGATTTCGGCGGGCAGGTAGGGGTTATCGACGCGGATCGCGAGGTTCGCGGGGTTGATCTGCGGCAGCGCGCGGGTCAGCACGCCGCTATAGGTATAAGATCCTTGCAGGAAGATATTGACGGTCTCGGTGACGTCGTAGCTCGCGCGTCCGAAGACGGCCTGCGTGTCCTGCTTGCTGTCGATGGAGTTGCCCTTCGTTCCACGCACCTGACCGGCCTTCCACTGGCCGCCGCGCATTTCCAGACCGCTCACGAGATCGCCGTAAACGAAGTTATACGGCGTGCCGCCCTGGCCGAAGGCGATGCCTTTCAAGGGGCCGGACGTGATCAAGGCGCCGTCCGCCCAGCCGGCGCCGCCGATGTTAGCCAGAACGAGACGCTCGGGCACGCTGGTGCTCTGCCCGGCACCGGTGCCATAGGCCGGGTTGGTCATTGTTCCCCAGCCTGGCTCCAGGTTCCAATCGCGGTTGCCGTCCATGATGCCGGCCTTGTCCGACACTTCACCGCTGAGGAGAAAGTGGCCGCGGTCATTGGCGAACCGCGTGCCGCCGGTCAATTGGATCTTCCAGTTCTCGTTGTCGCCGTGGGTCGTGATGCCGCCCGAGATCTCGCCTTTGAGACCGGTGAATTCCGTGTCGAGAATGAAGTTCACGACCCCTGCCACGGCGTCGGAGCCGTAGGCCGAGGACGCGCCGCCGGTGACGACGTCCACGCGCGTGATCAACGCTTGCGGAAAACCGTTGATATCGACAATCCCGGTTGCAAGCGACGGCACGGATCGCTGGCCGTTGAGAAGCACGAGTGTCCGGTTTTCGCCGAGATTACGCAGGTTCAGCGCATTGACGCCGGCCGTGCCGCCGGAAACGGATGGCTGCGACGTCTGTGGCGTGTCGCTGCCCGAGAACACGGGCATCGTGTTGACGAAGTCGGCGATGTTTGAAGAGGCGCTCGATTCGATCTGCTCGACACCGAGGACCGCGACAGGCGTTGGCGCCTCATAGCCGTCGCGCACGATTCTCGAACCGGTGACGACCACTTCCTCTACCACCGGCGCACCCGGCGGCTGCGGCTTCTGTTGAGCCTGCGCCATCATGGGTAGTGTGGATGCGCTTAGAAACGTGCTGCCGATAAGAACGCTCTTAGCGGACGCTCGATACAAACGAGAAAATGTCATCATAGTCCCCCCTCCCCAGGAATAAGACCGATTCAAAGCTAGTGTGTTGGATTGTTAGCGGTGCCTCCGCGATTGCCGAACGCATTGAAGTGGCAATACAATCACTCGTTCAACAAGAATATTAATCGCGGTCGAGGGGGGGATTTCGCGATTCAGATCATCATAGTTGGGAACGCCGGCGCAGCTTGCATCGACTTCGCAGTTGCGGGAGGTCCGGGTTCAACGCGATCACATCGCGTCATCACGGGGAGACGTGATGGGGAAGTCAACTCATGCGGCGACACGTGTCATCGGATGACGGTTGCCGCGCAAAAGGGGGGGATGAGTTCATGCGCGGCGTCATTATTCCAGTGCTTGCGGCGTTTCTGTGCAGCGCGACAACGGTGATCGCCGCGAACGCGCCGGACCCGAGTACCGAAAAGCTCCGCGCATTAATCAAGACGATCCCGCCGCTTCCCGCCGAACGTGTCGACATCAAGGTCGATCCGCGCGTGAAGCTTGAAGGCATTTCATCGATCGCCGCGGATAAAGCCGGAAACATCTACGTTCTGCACCGGCCAACGACGCCGGACGGCGATCCCGTCGTGGTGCTTGATCCGACCGGCAAGCTCATCCGGTCGTGGGGACGCGGCATGTACAGGACGCCGCACGGCATCCGCATCGATGCCGAGGGTAATGTCTGGACCGTCGATGCAAACACTTCGGACGTCTACAAATTCACCGCCGAGGGCAAAAAACTGCTCGAGATCAAGGTCGGCGGCGTCCCGGACCCCAAGCGCGAATTCTGCGGCGCCACCGATGTCGCTTTCGCGCCTAACGGTTCCATTTATATCGGCGACGGCTACTGCAACGGGCGCGTGCTTGAATACAAAGCCGACGGCACGAAAGTGAAAGAGTGGGGCAAGCGCGGTACGGGCCCGGGCGAGTTCAACAATGTGCATGGGATCGCTCTTGGTCCCGACGGCAACCTCTATGTCGCGGACCGCGAAAACGGCCGCCTGCAGTGGTTTGACCTCAATGGAAAGTTCTTAGGCGAACGTCAGCTCGGCGGCCAGTTCTACAACATCACCTTCGACGCCAAGGGCAACATGTACGCCGCGACTCATGCGAAGGGCGTGTCGCTCGACGAGGAGTTCAATCTGCTCAAGTTCGATTTCAAATCGGGTCGCATCCTCGGCAAGATCGAAGTGCGTGCGCATGAGGTCGGTGTTGGCGCGGACGGGACGATCCTGCCCGCGACCCGCAGCGAGCGGTTAGTGATCTATCGCCAGAAGTAGCGGCGCCGCGGGGCGTCGCCCCCGTACGGCTACGGCACGCGTTCCACGCCGACTTGCGTATCAACGACGTCCATCAAGCTCTTCCAGACAGGCTCCCAGGCCTGTGCTGTCGCGCAGCGGTACATGCGAAGCGTATACACCCCGTCTCCGGGGGAGTTGCTGACATCGAGGATGAAAAATTGAGCGGGCGATTCGAACGACTTCTGGAGTTGCCAGGATTTGAAAATCTTCGGCTGTTCGGGCTTGCCGGCGACGGGGACGTAAAGCGGCCCATCAAAGTATACGTAGTCGCCTTGCTGGCCGAACTGCTTGAACGCCTGAACCAGGCGCGGCTCTTTCCAGTTTTCGATCTTGATCTTCGCGGAGGCCGTCGGCGCGCTGTCGGGATGGCCGCAAGGCAATTCAGCCGCTTGAGCGCCAATAGACGCGGCGGCGACAAGCGCAAATGCGGAGACGCAACGCGAAAACCTGAAGATGCTCATTCTCTCGTTCCTCACCAACTTCTTCGATTCATATGAACATGCCGCCGCGAAAACGGCCATCCTATAAGACGAGCGGGATCGCCGATTCCCGTATCGTAAAAAAGCATCGCGGATAAATCGTCGCGATGACGCAGCAGCATTCCCCCAAGCTGGAGGAGCTTCAGGTTCGCGCGCGGTGGCTGGAACAGCACGTGCTGCCGCACGATGCCGCCTTGCGCGCGTGGATTCAAAAGAAAGTGCCGGTGGGGCTTGATGTCGACGACGTTGTCCAAGAAGCCTACGCGATCCTCGCCTCCCTGGACTCCGTGGAAAGCATAAGAAATCCAAAGTCATATACATTACGGGTGGCGTACTCGGTCATCTTGTCCCATGTCCGCCGCGCGCGGATTGTCCCGATGATGACGGTCAGTGACGTCGACTTCCTGGGCGCGTCGGACGATACCCCGTCCGTTGAGCGGACGGTTTCCGACCGGGACGACCTGCGCCGCGTCGGTGACGCCATTTCCGAGCTTCCACCCACCTGCCGGCAGGTCTTCGTTCTGAGGCGCATCGACGGCCTGTCGCAGCGGGAAATTGCCGAGCGCCTTGGAATCACGGTGAAAACAGTCGAAAAGCACATTACGAAGGCGGTGCGCGTGCTGGTCGACAGCTTTGGACGTGGGGGCTCCGGCCCGGGTCGTGCGTCTATAGAGGGACAGACAAATAAAGCGGCGGCTGAAGACCATCTGCCGGCGCCAAACGTTTCAGGCCATCCGGATGACAATGACACGCCGGGTGGGACTTAGAGTGAGGGTTGGAGGTTTTGTTGGAGTCTGTGCGAAAGATTGGCAGCGCAGAGATCTATGACGTTGCCGCAGCATGGGTTGCGCGCGGCGACGGCGATCCTTTGTCGGCGGCTGAGCGGCAGGACTTGCAGGACTGGCTGGCGGCCGACAGCCGCCATCGCGGCGCCTTCGTGCGCGCGCAGGCGATTTATTTTCATACGGAACGTGCGCGCGATCTGGGCGCCGGTTTTGCGGTCGGCGCGGGTGCCGAGGTGGTCCCTTTGCCGCGCGTTTCACGCCGCCGGTTGATCTGGGGCGCCGCCGGCGCGGCTGCGGCAGCCGGCCTTGGGTTTGCCGCCGTCAAAACTTTCGAAGGCCAAGCCGCCAAATATGCGACGAGACGGGGCGAGATCCGCACCGTCGAACTCCCCGATGGTTCGGCCATGATGCTCAACACGGCGTCGAGCGCCTCGGTGCGTTATGGCCGCCGCGCGCGGGAAATCGAGCTTTTCGAAGGCGAGGCGCTGTTCACCGTTGCCAAGGATATCGACAGGCTGTTCCGCGTGATCTCGGGCGAAACGGTCGTTGTCGCTCGCGGCACGAAGTTCTCGGTCCGCAATTTGAAGTCCGAGCCGACCACCGTTGTTGTGGAAGAAGGGGTCGTGGACGTCACGCAGACGGCGGGAGCCGAAATCCGTTCGACAAAGCTCATGGCGAACATGCGTGCGATCTCCTACGCCGCCGGCGCGGGCGGCGCATTGGTTACAGCGGCCCTTGAACCCGCGGTGCTTGAAAGCGAAGTTGCGTGGCGGCGCGGCATGCTCGCGTTCCGCGGCACCACGCTCGCTGACGCGGTGCGTCAATTCGACCGCTATGGCGACAGCAAGATCGTGATCGCGGACCCCGCGACTGGAAAGCTTCCGATCTCCGGCCTGTTTTCCGCCTACAAGCCGCGCGAGTTCATTGAAACCGTCGCGCTCAGCCTGAACCTGCAGATCGAGGTTGAGCGGACGTCCGACCGAGTCATTGTCCGCCGAGCCTTGTAATGCCTTGGTTTTCGGCGATTTTTTAACGGCACGCCACGCTGCAGTGCAGCGCGGCATTTTTGGGTAACGGTGGTGGGGTTAGACCCCCGCCATGCATCCTAATAGCCGGGGAGAAAAGTGTGCTGGGCAGACGCCGTCACCCAGTTCAGGTACCTTTAGGCGCCGGCTGGCGGCCTCCGGCCGGAATTGGGAGGATGTCGATGGTCTTTCGCGGAATTCAGCTGGCCGTTATTGGCGCCGCTTCGAGCGCGGTCCTATTGGCTTTTAGCGCTCCGGCCTACGCCGTTCAGTCGCAAAGCTACGTCGTCAACTGGTTTGCCGGCGCCGCGAATACCCAGCCCGACAATTGCGTCGGCGGCATCAATCCCCCGCTTGAAGATCAGTTTCACAAGGAACTGCTTCTGACCGGAATGCTGCCGGTGCAGGCCGACAAGGTCATCAAGGATTATCTGAACAACGAGAACGGCCACGACGTCGATACCGCCATTCGTTATCGCGGCCGCTACAACGGCCGCCCGGTGAATGTCTTCAACAATCCGCAGACGATCCCCGATCCCAAGATGAAGGCCGTCGTCGGAAAGGCCGGTTACGGCTTCAATCTCGACGGCAAGGGCGCCGACGACCCCAAGGCGTTCCAGGATCCGGAAACGCTCGAGAAGGGCGTCGACAATCAGTTGTTCCGCGCCGTGGGATGTCTCGAAGGTTTCCGCGGGTCGCTCGCGAACCATCCGACTTTCTGGTACTGGATCTGGCAGACCATCCGCGATTCGCAGCCGGCGTGGCTCGTCACGGTCTCGGGCGACGATTTGACGAAAGACGGTCCGGTCACGTTCACGTTTGACCGCGCGCTCGAGTACATGGTGTCCAATTCCGGCGGCGAAGCGCGCGCCGACGTCACTTATCGCATCGATCCGGATCCGCGCTCGCACAACGTTTTCAAGGGCGAGATCAAGAACGGCGTCGCTTACGTCACGGAGCATGGCAATTTCAAGATGCTTCAGAACTCCTGGGGCGTGCCGGAGCTGAACATCCGCAATTTCCATATGCGCATGAAGATCAACAAGGATCGCTCGATGGAAGCGATCCTTGGCGGCTATCAGCCGTGGCATCATCTCTACTTCGCCTTCGCCCACGGCGGCCTCAGCCGCGAGACCTCCACGGGCAGCCTCGCGGGCATTTATCACCTGCTGAAGAACAACGCGGACGCCGATCCCGATCCGAAGACGGGTCAGAACCGGGCGATTTCCAGCAGCTATCACATGAAAGCCGTTCCGGTATTCGCCGTGCCGCCTGAACCGCCCAAGACGACGCCGCCCAAGCCGGTCGCCAGTGTCGGCGGTCCGGTTCCGGCCGGCCGCTAAGCATCAACGCGCGGAGACAGGGGTTTCGAGACGATGAATCGTAAGTTCGGAATTGGCTTCGCCGGAGCTGTTGGGCTTGCGCTCGTCGTCGGATCTTTTTTGCCGTCCGCGGAGACGTCGGCGGCGGATAAAGGCGCTGCGATCTCGCACACGCCGGGCGTGCCCGTGACCCGGCGCTTGAGCCCGCAGCAATATAGGTCCGTCATCCGCGACGTGTTCGGCGACACGGTCGCCCTGGGCGGGCGCTTTGAGCCCGAACTGCGCCGCGACGGTCTGCTTGCGGTGGGCGCCGGCTACGCCAGCGTGACGTCGACCGGCATGCAGCAATTTGAATCCATGTCGCGCGCGATCGCCTCCCAGGTGGTCGACGAAGCGCACCGCGACCTTTTGATCTCATGCAAGCCCAAGGCGGCCAACGCGCCCGACGACGCCTGCGCGCACCAGTTCCTCGAACGCACGGGCCGCGCCCTCTATGGCCGCCCGCTCACCAAGGAAGAGCTTCGTGTCCAGGTCAACGCCGCCAACATGGGCGCGAAGGACCTGAAGGATTTTTATCAGGGCCTGTGGCTGAGCCTCGCCAGCATGCTGTCCTCGCCGGATTTTCTCTTCCGCTACGAAACGCTCGAGAAGAAGTCCGGGAAAGACGGCGTTTACGATCTCGATTCTTATTCGAAGGCCTCGCGTCTCAGTTTCTTCCTGTGGAACTCGCGTCCCGACGACGACCTGCTGAAGGCCGCCGCGAACGGCGATCTCGACTCCCCGCGCGGGATTCACCGCCAGGTGGAGCGCATGATGGCCTCGCCGCGGATCGAGGAGGGGCTGCGCGCGTTTTTCACCGACATGCTGGGCCTCGATGAAATCGACGCCATGGCCAAGGACTCGGTGATCTATCCGAAGTTCGACACCATGATCGCGCAGGACTCCAAGGAGCAGACGCTGCGCACGATTATGAATGTCGTTTACAAGCAAAACGGCGACTACCGGCGGATATTCACGACGCCGACGACCTTCCTGACGCGCCGCCTGGGTGCGATCTACAACGTGCCGATCGTGAATAACGCGGCCAACGGCGGGCCCGAGCTGTGGCGGGAGTACACCTTCAGCCCCGACGATCCGCGCGCGGGGATCGTGTCGCAGATGAGCTTCGTGGCGCTGCATTCGCATCCCGGCCGCAGCTCGCCGACGCTGCGCGGCAAGGCCATCCGTGAAATCCTCCTGTGCCAGAAAGTGCCGGCGCCGCCGGGCAACGTGGACTTCAGCCTGTTCAATGACCCCAACGCGCCAAACAAGACCGCGCGCGAGCGCCTCACGGCGCACGTCGCCAACCCGGTTTGCGCGGGCTGCCATAAGCTCACCGATCCAATGGGTCTCGCGCTTGAGAATTTTGACGGCCTCGGCTCGTACCGCACGACGGAGAACGGCGTTGAGATCGACGCCAGCGGCGGGCTCGACCGTTCGCAGTTCACGAACGCGGCCGGTCTCGGCAAGGCCGTGGCAGAGAGCCCGGCGGCGACGACCTGCGTCATCAATCGCATGGTGTCCTACGGACTGGGCCGCTCACCGGACCGCAACGAAATGCCGTGGGTGAAAGACCTCGAAAAACAGTTTTCCGGCGAGGGCTATAGCGTGCTGAAGCTGATGGAACGGGTCGCGACCGATCCGGCCTTCTATAAAGCGAGCGCGCCCCAGCCGAGCGTCACGCCGGCGACGAGCACAAATTAGTGAAGACGGCCACCGGGCATCGGGAGGATCAGGATGATCGCTAAAATGAATAGACGCGCCGTACTGCGCGGCACGATGGGAGCGGGTTTTGTCTCCGTCGGTATTCCGTTCCTCGATTGTTATTTGAACGGCAACGGAACGGCGGTGGCCGCGACGGGCGCGCAGCTGCCGGTCGTCTTCGGAACCTGGTTCCAGGACCTTGGTTTCAATCCCGGCCGGTGGATGCCGAAGACCACCGGCTTCGGCTATGAGAACAACGTCGAGCTGGTGCCGCTCGATCCGTTCAAGAAGAAGACGATCCTAATGAGCGGCTTCCAGTATTTCCTGGATGGAAAGCCCCTCGAAACGCACACCACCGGTGTCGAGATCGTCACCACCGGCGCGATCGCGCAACAGGCCGACGCGTTGGCGACCCACGACAGCCTTATCGCGGACGTGATCGGAACGCGCTCGCGCTTCCGTTCGCTCGAAGTTTCGCTCAGCGGCGGCAGCCGCAGCCGCAGCAAGCGCGCCGCCAGCGCAAGCAATCCGGCCGAAGGTTCGCCGGTCAACCTGTATACGCGCATCTTTGGGCCCGACTTCAAGGATCCGAACGCCGCCGAGTTCACGCCGGATCCGGTCGTGTTGGCGCGCAAGAGCGTGCTGTCGTACGTGACCGAGGAGCGCAAGAAGGTCATGGGCGACATCGGCGCCGCCGATCGCAATCGCCTTGACCAGTACTTCACCTCGATCCGCGAAATCGAACATCAGCTCACGCTCGAGCTCCAGAAACCCGACCCGCTGCCGCAGTGCCGCGTGCCGGGGGCTGTCGAGGAAACCAAGCCCAGCAGTCTGGTGACCGCGGCCAGCGCCAATAACAAGATCTTCGCGCCGCTGCTCGCCCATGCGGTGGCCTGCGGCCAGACGCGCGTGCTCAACGTCGGCGTCGGCTCACAGGGCCTGCGCAAGGAAGGGTCTTCGCAGACGTGGCACGGCTGGACTCACGAAGAAGCCATCGACGAGAAACTCGGTTATCAGCCTGAAGTCACGTACTTCATCACGGAAAGCACCAAGATGCTGGCCGATTTCCTGAACGCTCTCGACACCTATCAGGAAGGCGCGGGAACCGTCCTCGACCGCATGGCGGTGATGTGGATGACCGACCACGGTTATGCGCGCACGCACACGATGGACAACGTGCCCGTCATCATTTTCGGCAGCGCGGGCGGACGCCTCAAGACCGGCCAACACCTCTCCCTGGTCGGCGACCCGGCGACGCGCGTCGGCCTCACCCTGCAGCAGGTCTTCGGCGTGCAGGTCAGCGAATGGGGCCAGCAGTCCAATAAAACGTCCAAGACGATCACCGAAATTCTCGCCTAAGCCCGGGCCGTTTCGGGAGGAGCTCAACGATATGACTTCACTTCGATTGGCGCTTGGTTTTGCCGGTGTCGCGGTTACGGCGGGCGTAACGGCCCTTTCGGCGCCGCAAGCCGTCGGCGCGGACCGCGGTGCGCCGGCGCCGGTGTTCTCCACACCGATGGGCATTACCCTGCAGCCGCTTGGCATCGCGCAGGGGTGGGGGCTCGGCAAGGACGTCGCCGCGACCATTCCGCGCGACGAGATCGCCTATACCGATCTGCAGGGCATGACCCTCTACACGTACGACAAGGATCCGGCCGGCAAATCGGCCTGCGTGGCGGAGTGTGCGAAGAAATGGTTGCCGATGCCGGCGCAGGCCAACGCGGTCCCTTTCGGTGACTGGACGGTCATCAAGCGTGACGACGGTTCGCGGCAGTGGGCGCTTAAGGGCAAGCCCCTCTATCGTTTCATCGAGGACGTTACGCCGGGTTCCGTGGGCGGAACGAATGTCTTCTACAACATGAATCGCGGTCCTCTCGCGGGCCATCGCGGCGCCTACTACGGCAAGCGTATGCAGCCGCCCAAGCCGGCGGAAGGCTGGAACGTCGCCCTGCTGTATCCGGTGCAGAACATGCCGTTGCCCGCGGGCTTCGGCGTGAAGGAAGTGCAAGATGCCGCCGGCATCGCGCTGGTCGATAGCCGCGGTCACACGCTCTATACGATGAAGGGCGATATCGCCCAGGAAAAGCGGGCCTGCAAACAGGGCCGCTGCGGTGAATTCTGGACGCCGCTCGCGGCGCCGCGCATCGGTCTGCCGATGGGCGATTTTACCATCAAACCGCGCGCCGACGGCGCCAGCCAATGGCACTACAAGGGCTTGCCGCTGTACAGCTATGCCGGCGACTACAAGCCGAACGTCGCTGACGGCGAAGGCGTTGATGGGGCGTGGGACGTCGCGTTCGTCGCGCGGTACTACATGCCCCCGGAAGCGATGATCCAGAACACCGCCAGCCAGGGAAAGACCTTGGCGACGAAGGCCGGCATGACCTTGTATCGCCGTGACGGCTGGCTTTATCAGTCCGGCGGCGGCCATAGCTTCCCGCGCGGCCAATCGGCCCGGCCGGCGGTGGGACGCGACCTCGGCACCGAACGCCACTGCGGCCAGCAATTCGACAGCATGGCGGCCTACGGCGACTGCGAAGTGGTGTGGCAGCCGTTCATTGCGCCCGACAATGCCCAGCCGTCCGGCTTCTGGGACGTGGCGACACGCCGCGACGGCCGCAAGCAGTGGGTGTATCAGGGCTACGCCTTGTGGACCTTTGCCGGCGACAAGAAGCCCGGCGACATCAATGGTCATGACGCTTACGACATTGCGGTCAGTGATGACCCGATGGTGCTTGTGGACGTGGGGACCCAGATGGACGGGTCGTCGGCCCTCTATTGGAGCATCGCGGCGCCTTAAGGCGCCCGCGGGTGACCGGGATTCAAGCCGCCGCGCCGATCCGGTGCGGCGGCTCGTTTTTATGAATGCCGTCGTCGGCAAGATTAGGAATCGCGTCGTCCTCCAATAGACCGCATAATCGGTGTCTGGGCTGCGCCGTTACATAGGTTCACGCGCACCAAGGCCGTCGCGATCTTTCGTGCGAGCCGGACTTTCTCGGGGGGGATTGATCTGGAGCAATGCGCCTGTTCGACGAATCATCGCTCCGGCGCGCTTTGCGCCATAGCGGGATAGTGCTGGCCGCGGCATTGCTGCCGGCGGCCGCGCAGGCCCAGCAGCGCACGTTCGATCTCGAACCCAGTTACGTCCTCGACGCCATTCCGGAATTCGCTCGCCAGGCCGGCGTGCAAATCCTTGCGCCGGCGGCGAACCTGCAAGGCGTCAGGTCGCCGGCGATCAAGGGCCGGATGGACGTGCGCGAGGCTCTGGCCAAACTCCTTGAGCACACCAAGCTGGAGATCGCGCTTTTCAACGGCGAAACCTTCGTGCTTCGCGACGCCGTTCCGCCGCCGAGATTCGCGGCGAAGCCTGCGCCGGAACGCCGCGCGGCGGTCAGCCGGCTGCCGCGGGCCCGGGGGCCGGCGCCGCCGGCGGCGCGCCCGTCGATCGACATCGATGAAATCGTAGTGACGGGATCGCGCGTCGTCCGCAACGGCTACGAAGCGCCGACGCCGGTCACCGTCGCCGGAACGGGCGAGATCCGTTCGGCCGGCACCATCAACATCGCGGACTTCGTCAACACGCTGCCGTCGCTGGCGGGCAGCGCGACACCGGGCAATTCACAGAAATCCACCAGCTCCGGCACCGCCGGCATCAACGCCCTCAACCTGCGCGGCCTCGGGACGATGCGAACGCTGGTGCTGCTGGACGGGCAGCGGTCGGTTCCGACGACGGTGACCGGACTGGTCGACGTGAACAACTTTCCGCAGGAACTGGTGTCGCGCATCGATGTGGTCACGGGCGGGGCGTCGGCCGCTTACGGCTCCGATGCCTTGTCCGGCGTGGTCAACTTCGTGTTGGACAAGACCTACACCGGCGTGAAGGGCGAGGTTTCCGGCGGGATCACCACGTACGGCGATAATGCGTCGGGGAAGGCTTCCCTCACGGGCGGCGCGCCGTTCGGCAGCGAGCGCGGACACGTTCTGGTCAGCGCCGAGATCTTCCATGTTCAGGGGATTCTCAATTCCCCGCGAAAATGGAACCAGGAAGGCTGGAAGATCTTCGACAATCCGAACTACACGCCGGCCAACGGCCTGCCGCGCCTCATCGTCCGCAGCCAGACCGGCCTTGGGGTGGCGACGCCGGGCGGCATCATCACCGACACCGCGTTGCGCGGCATCGATTTCGGCCCGGGCGGGACGCCCCGTCAGTACAATTACGGGACCCTGGTGAGCGACCCTTATCAGGTCGGCGGCGATTGGAAATCGTCCAATACCGATTTCAACAGTTCGCTCGAAGGCCGGATGAACCATCAGTCGGTCTTCACACGGGTGAGTTACGACATCACCGACGACGTGAACGCCTATGTGCAGGCCTCCTGGGGCTATACCTTCGCGCAGAATTTCAATGCCAAGCAGTACAACATCGCGAATCTGACGGTCCGCTCCGGCAATCCCTTCATTCCCGCCGACGTGCAGGCACGGATGACGGCGCTGGGGCTGTTCTCCTTTACCCTCGGGACCACCAACGCGGATCTTGAGCGCATTTCGCAAATGAACGGGCGCACGGTAAATCGTTATGTGGCCGGCGCCAGCGGACAATTCGGCGCGCTCGGGGCCGATTGGGATTGGGACGCCTACTATCAAAAGGGGATCGGCCGCTCGTCGGAGCGCGTCAGCACGACGCAACGGTCCGCTTATGCCGCCGCCATCGATGCGGTCCGCGATCCGCTGACGGGCGCGATTGTTTGCCGCGTTGCGCTGACGGATCCAAGGACGCCGTGCGTGCCCTACAATCTGATGGGCATTGGCGTCAATTCCGCGTCGGCCATCGACTACATCAGCCGCAACGCCTATCGGTATCAACGCTTCAATCAGGATGTCGCCGCCGTCACCGTTCAGGGCGAGCCGTTCTCTGTCTGGGCCGGCCCGGTCTCGCTTGCGCTGGGTGTCGAGCGCCGCCGCGAAGCGGTCACGGGCCTGTCGTCGGCCATCGATCAGGCGCAGGACCTGTTTGTCGGGAATTTCCTGCCGAATATCGGCAAGTTCACGGTGACGGAAGGGTTCTTCGAAACGGTGATTCCGCTCGCCAGCGGCAACGCCATCGGCAAGCTTCTCGATCTCAACGTAGCGCTGCGTGCGACGGACTATAGCGTGTCCGGCTATGTCACGACCTGGAAGGTGGGGGCCACCTATCAACCGATCGATGACGTGAGGTTCCGCGTGACGCGCTCGCGCGACATCCGCGCGCCCAATTTGGCCGAACTCTTTCAATCCGGAACGACGAACATCCGCAATATCCGCGATCCCTTCAACAACGGCGCCGCGACTCAAGCTTATTTCACCACGACCGGCAACCTCGATCTCGTGCCTGAAAAGGCCGACACCACCGGGCTTGGCGTGGTGTTCCAGCCGTCGTTCGTCTCGGGCTTTCAGGCGTCGGCGGACTACTACAGCATTCACATCAACAACGCGATCGGCAGTCTCAGCGCGCAGACTCTGGTCGATCTTTGTTACCTGGGAAATCAGACGTTCTGCGGCGTGATCACGCGCGGCGTGTCGAACGGCGTCAACGTCATCAGCTCCATTATCAATCACCCCTTCAACTATGTGACGCAGCAGGCGCGCGGCCTCGATCTGGAAATGGGCTATCGCTTTTCGCTCGATAAACTGAACGACGATTGGACCGGCGGCGTCGCCCTGCGGCTACTCGCCACGCGCTATCTCCGCAATTTCACGAACAGCGGCATTCCGGACGACGATCCGACGGACACGGTCGGCGATCACGGCGGCAGCGGACCTCCCAAGTGGCGCTATGTGGGGTCCATTGGTTATGCGGCGGATCCTCTCAATCTCACGCTGACGGCCCGCGGAATCAGTTCGGGTTATCGCGATACGTCCTTTATTGAATGCACGCGTGCATGCCCCGCCTCGACCATCAATCATCAGACCATCGACAACAATCGCGTGGCCGGCGCGCTCTACTGGGATTTGGGCGCGGCCTATAAGATCAAGTCCGAGGACGGCCTCGATGCCGAGGTTTTCCTCAATATCAAGAACCTCGCGAACACCGACCCGGCGACCGTCGCCTACGGCAACTCCGGCACCGACTTCACGCGCGGGCCCTGGAATCCCACGCTCTATGACACGCTCGGGCGGGTCTTCCGTACGGGCGTGCGGATCAGCATGTAGCGCGAATGCCGATGGCCTCGGGCTAAATCGGCGGTAAACTGCCCTCCTAACATCGAAATTCGGAGTTGCGATGGGGTACGGACGCGTCCTGGGTTTGTCGGTTCTTCTGCTGATGGTCGTCGGCATGATCCTGTGGGTGCGCCGGGAGCCGCCGCGTCAGGCGGCGCCGGCCGTGGTGCAGGAGTATGCGCCGCTGGCGCCCGAGAACGAGACGCCGATCCCCGCCGATGAAGCCTTCCGTCAGGAGTGTTTGGCCTCCTTGCGCATGGCGATCCCCGAGGAAGCCTATACCGCGATGCTTTTCACGCACTCGCCGACCTGGGGCACGGTGCTGCGGGCGGACTACACGCTTCCGGACCTCGCGACCTCGAACGTCAACCGCGTCGTCTGCTCGCGTAATACCGATGGGAAAGTGCGCGTGAACGTGTCCTTCGGCCAGAAAGTCCCACCTTTGGAACAGGCGAAGTAGCCGAAGCATATTGATGTGGCGGCGGGCCTAAGCGATCCTAAGGCCCTAGCGCCGAGGGAGCCGAGCATGAGAGCCGCGAGTGCCGCCAACATCTCCGCACCGCCGCAGACCGAAGCGGACTTGCGCCGCGATCTCGCGGCCTGCTACCGCATCTTCGATCACCTCGGCTGGGTCGAGCTCATCTACAACCATATCACCGTGAAGGTGCCCGGCCCGGACCGGCACTTCCTCATCAACCCGTTTGGCTTGATGTACCGGGAAGTGACGGCGTCGAACCTCGTGAAGATCGACCTCGAAGGCCGCATCATCGGCGCGTCGCGCCATCCCGTGAACCCGGCCGGTTTTACGGCGCATTCGGCGATCCACGAAGCGATCCCGGAAGCCTTGTGCATCATGCACACGCATACGACGGCCGGCATGGCGGTGGCCTGCAAGAAGGGCGGCCTCACGATGACGAACTTCTATGCGGCGATGTTGCGCGGGAAAGTCGCCTATCACGATTTTGAAGGCATCACCGTGAACCCGGACGAGAAGCCGCGGCTGGTGGCAAGCCTGGGTAATAAGCGCCAACTCATCCTGCGCAATCACGGGCTCCTCTCCTGGGGTGAAACCATCCCCGAGGCCTTCATGAACCTTTGGACCCTGAACCGCGCCTGCGAAATCCAGGTCGCGTCGAGCGCCATGCCGGGCGAGGATCTCGAGATCCCGCCGGAGGTCTGTGCGCAATCCGGCCGCGAGGCGCTGCACACCAAACCGCAATATGGCGCCGGGCGGGACGTCTTTGACGCCCTGTGCCGCATCATCGACGCCAAAGACCCCGGCTATCGCAACTAACTCCCATGAACGCCCTTCGCAGCGCCGCCGAATTCGTCACCGCGTCCCGGCTTGCCCACCGCAAGCTTGGGCATCTGCCCGCGCCGCTCCGTCTCGCCGACGAAGCGGCTGCTTACATCGCCAACGACGAGGCCAGCGAAATTCTCAGCGAAAAATTCGGACCCGTCATCGGCTACAAGATCGGCTGCACGACGGCGGTGATGCAGCGCTATCTCAATATCGATCATCCCTGCTGCGGTTATATGTTCCGCGCCAGTTTGACCCCGAACGGCGCCACCCTCGCGGGCAAGGATTTCGTGCGCCCCGGCGTGGAATGCGAAATCGCGGTCACGCTGGCGCAGCCCTTGCTGGCCGAGGATGCGCCCTTCGATCTCGCGCGCATCCGCGCGGCCATCGGCACGTTGCATCCGGCCATCGAAATCGTGGATGAACGCTACGAGGACTGGCGCAGCCTGGGCGCCGAAACCATGATCGTGGATGATTTCTTCCACGCCGGCATCATCGTCGGCCCGGCGGTGGAAGGCTGGCAGCAGCTCGATCTGCCGGCGGTGTCGGGCGCCGTGAAGGTCAACGGCATTGAGATCGCGCGCGGGAAGGGCACGGACCTCCTGGGCAATCCTTTGAATGGCCTCGTCTGGCTCGCCAATCACTGCGCCGCGCGCGGCAAGGATATGGCGGCGGGCACGATCATCTCCCTCGGCAGCTTTACGCCCGTGCAGTGGCTGTCGCCCGGCGACAACACCGAAATCGTGCTGGATGGGCTTGGATCGCTGTCGTTCAGCGTCCAAGCCTAAACCACCTCACCCTGCCAGGATTGACAGGGGTTAAAAACACCAGTTCTGGTAGAAAGGCGGTGCTGGCACGATTATTTTGCGTGAAAGCGGGGGCGACGCGTATGACGGAAACAGGGCCGATGACCGCAGAGGCGGTCTTGAACGCTGCTGAAGACAAAGTGGCGCTCCAGACGGACGCAACACTTCGTGATGCCGCGGAAATGCTGATGTTACGCGAGGAGTTCGAGCATCTCGGCGTAGGTGCATCCGTTAGCGATGTGAAGAACCTCCTCGAACTGCGCCAAGCCGTCGGAAAACTATCCAAGCCGTTGGCCGCGCTTTGCCTGTCCGGCGGCGGGATCAGGAGCGCGTCTTTCGCGCTGGGTATCTTGCAGGGGCTTGCAAAGTACAAACTGTTGTCCGAGTTCAACTACCTGTCCACGGTATCGGGCGGCGGGTATATCGGCTCGTGGCTTTCGGCCCTCCGCCATCATGTCAAAAATGACCGCGTCGTATTCGAAGCCTTGGGTGGAAGGTCCGAGGATGCGATCCTCGGACGGGAAGTTCCGCAGGTCGAACACCTGCGCAAATACAGCAACTTCTTAACCCCGAAACTCGGCGCTCTTTCCGGCGATACATGGACGTTGGCATCGCTCTACGTCCGCAATCTGCTTCTCAACTGGACGATCTTCTTTCCGCTTTTGGTGACGATCGTTTCATTGCCCATCTTCGTGACGGATTTTCACCTCTGGATCGAAAGCCTGTTTCTAGCTCGGGGCCGCGACATATTTCAGAACGTGCCGGCGATGATCGCCGCCGCATTCGCCAGTTTGCTGCTGACCGGCGTGCTGTCGGTCATCCTTGTGGAAAGCACGGCAAGACAGGCGGACCGCGAGATAACGGATCAGCGCTTCAGATGGCGTGTGCTTTATCCCGCATATGTCAGCGGATTTCTCTTTATCATGGTCGCGATTCTCACCTCTCCGCCATGGTACTTGGCCGCCATCGCGGGCATGGGGATGTATCTGCTGAGCGCGGCGACAACGACAGTGGCGCGCTTATCTTGGGCGATGTCTCGCCGGATCATAAGCTGGCTGATCGCCGGCGCGGTCTTTGGCGCGCTTGGATCGGTGGGTATCGGTTTATGGGATACCTACGAGCATGGCGTGGTCATCGCCGGCATCACGTTCTCCGCGGACGTGATGCTGACGACATTCGGCATTACATGGTTCATGCTCTCGGTTGTGCTCGCCGAAACGGTTTATATCGGATTGTCGAGCTACGCCCGCGACGGCGATGCCGAACGCGAATGGCTGGCGCGGTCGTCCGGCATGCTGCTCGCGGTCGCAATCGGATGGATGCTTTTATCGCTCGTTGCTCTCATGGGGCCGGTCGTCATGGAAGCCATGAGCACCACAGCCGCCACCGGCCTACTCGGAGCGGGGGCCGCCGCGGGGGCTGGAAGCGCGTGGGTAGGACGCTCCGCGGTCACGAAGGTGTTTCCGGCCGCAAAGAACGCGGTCGGCAAGCTTCCTAAAGATTGGGTCCTGCCGGCGCTCGCGGGAATATTCATCGTAGCGCTCGGTGTTGCCGTCGCGCTCGGCGTGAAAAAAGTCCTCCAGCTTCTGCCTCCCAATCTGCCCTCGATACATGTGCTTGCTTCATTCCTCGTTGTGGCCGTCAGTTGGGCGCTGGCGTATCTCGCCTCCTCATTCATCAACATAAACAGATTTTCGCCGCATGCATTGTACCGAAACAGGCTCATCCGGGCCTTTATCGGTGGAGCCAGGCCAAGCGAGCGGCGCGCAGATCCATTTACCGGCTTCGATGAGGCCGACAATTTGGCGATGCACGAACTCGCCCCGATGGCGAAGGCCGGTAAGGATTCGGCCGGGCTATTCCACGTTGTGAATACGGCTTTGAACGTCGTGAACACGAGCAACTTGGCTTGGCAGCAACGAAAGGCGGAGACCTTCACGATTACGCCGCTGCACTGTGGGAATCCGAACGTCGGCTATCGGCCCAGCCGCGAATACGGCCATGAAATCTCGTTGGGAACGGCGGTGACGATATCCGGCGCGGCCGCCAGCCCCAACATGGGATACCATTCCTCGAGCCTCATCAGCTTCGTGATGATGCTGTTCAACGTCCGGCTTGGCTGGTGGCTGGGTAATCCGAAAAGCGAGAAGGATTGGAAGGAGAGCGGGCCGCGCTCAAGCTTCCTCCTGCTCATAAAGGAAATGCTGGGCCGCACCTCTTCGGAAGACAAGCATATCTATCTCTCGGACGGCGGCCATTTCGAGAACTTGGCGCTTTACGAGATGATCAGGCGGCGCTGTAAATTCATCGTGGTCAGCGACGCCGGGTGCGATCCCACCTGTACGTTGGAAGACCTCGGCAATGCCGTGCGCAAGATAAAGATCGACTTCGGAGTCGATATTGTCTTTCAAAAAATAACGGCGCGCGCGCGATGCGCGCCGCAAGACCCCGGCGGACGATTCTGCGCCATTGCGCACATCCACTATCCGGAAGACGGCGGCGCACCCGCCGCGGCGGGGAAATTGATCTATTTCAAGCCAGGTCTGTACGGCGATTTATCGCCCTCGATTACGTCATACGGGAGCCTTTCGAAAGAGTTCCCGCACGAGAGCACCGCGGACCAGTTCTTCTCGGAATCGCAGATGGAAAGTTATCGTGCGCTGGGCCTTGAAGCCGTTGATTGTCTGTTCAAGGACTCCGACGTGACGGGTGAAACGGGGCTCAATCAGCTTTATGCGCGCGCGCAACGCTACGTGGGATAGGCCTCACTGAGGCTGCATGACCCATTGTTCAAACTTCTTGCCGGCGGCGTCTTCTATGCGCGCGGTGAGCTTGCCGTCGGCGCCCTTGCGGTAAATGACGCGCTGGGGAAAGTCGTGAGCGAGATTCTCAAACACGGCTTCGCCCGCCGCTAATTTCGTCAGCGTGAAGTCCACGCTCTGCACGCCTTTGAGGAACGGCCGGTAGACGATCTTGCCGGCGTCTTCCAGCACGAGACTGAATTCGAAGAAGGTCGTCTTCCCGTTCTCGATGGTCTGGCTGGAGCCCTGCATCATGCCGGCCTTGGGCGCGGTATAGCACTCGCGGTATTCCGGCGAGACGCCCGGCGCCGTCTTCCAGCAGCCGGACATAAAAGAGATGTCATTGAATTCGGCGGCCCAGGATGGCGCCGCCAGAAGCGTGGTGACGATACCGACAATAAGTGTGCGCATGAGATGGCCCCTCTTGCGGCAGTCTACCACCGGAACCGGCCCTTCGTTTGCATTGTCTTAACCCGCAGGGGCCTTTGAGGCCTGGAGCAGGCGCGTGGATATCCTGGTTTAATCTTCCAACAAGAAAGGCCCTGGTCACCCCAGGGCCTTTCTTTTCGCGTCGGCTTTCGCTTACCGCTGCTGGGCTGTGGCCACGCCGGCCTTGCCCGGCTGCGCCGGCGTCGCATCGGCCACCGGACGGTCCGGATGCACGATGTATACCTGGGCCATGTCGAGGGTGATGGCGCTGGAGATCGCCGTGTTCTTGCCGTTCGCGTCCGGATAAGCGTCGGCGTACTTCTTGACCTGCTGATGGAACTCGGCCGCTTCCAGCTGGCCGTAGGACAGGTGGTGCGTCGACCAGCCGGTCAGCCACTTGTACAGCGAGTTCACGTCGTAATAGCCGGCGATGAGGCCGTTGGCGGCCGTCGGCGTCAATTTCATCTGGAAGCGCATGTCGCGGATCTGCAGCGAATAGGGCGCGCCCGGGAAGATCTGCCACGGCCACTTGCCGTCCTTGGCTTCCGAGATCAGCACGCCGCCTTCGATCTTGCCTTTGAACTTCTGGATGATCTTGGTGCCGTAGTGCATGTCCACGCGCTGCGTGCCGCCCGGCGCGACCTTCTCGCCGGTGGCGTCGAGCAGAAGCGGATCGCGGCCGCGATAGATGGTCACCGTCACATCCGGATCGTCCGACAGGCTGTCGACGTCGGTGAGTTCGAGCAGGATGCGCATATAGCCGAAGCCTGGGATCTGCTTGTTGGCGAACAGCTGGAGCTGGCCTTCCGGGCCGCGGAACTGGGAATTGCATCCCGTGACATGGAAGAAGGCGTTATCGATGCCTTTTTCGCCGGTGGGGCTGGTGAAGTCGTCGGCATCGACCTTGCCGTCGAGATTGAGGCCGTTGGCGATGGTGCCGGTGACGGGAATGTAGTCGAACTGATTTCCCGGAAGGTCATCGGGATACATCTTGATGGCTTCGCGCGCGAGCTGCGTGTCGGCCACCGGCCCCAGGTTCGGGAACAGTGACTTGAAGATCTCGCGCGGGCCGTTCGGCGACAGGCCCTTCGGGCACTCCGCCTTGCCGTCCGGCGTCTGGTACATGGTCCAGTGCAGCTCGGTCGTCACGTAACCGATGCGGCGATCCTTGATGATCGATTCACCTTCGGCCGCCTGGGCCGAGGTCGCAAGCCCGAGCGCGAGCAGCGAGCCGGCGCCCAGAAGCAGTTTCGACATAGCCTTCATTTCTTCCTCCACACTCAAATTTCGTAAGGACCCGCGGTTTAACCGCGGCGTCCGCCAAATTCTTCCCGAACGTAGAACGCCCGGAATCCGTTGCGCTTGCCCTGCCATTCGCCCATGGCGTTGCCTTCGATGTCGCCCGGCTCCTTGTCGTCGGCATAGGTGTAAACGGGACGTCCGCGATAAGCCCACACGCGCTGCGCGCCGGCCTGGTTGGCCTGCGCTTCGCGGCCCGTCGCCGGATCGACCCACACCACCGACCACAGCTGGCTCGGCAGCTTCGGGTTGGCGGGCGCCTGCACGTAAGGCCACATCTTGCGGGCGCGCTCCCAGTTGCCGCCGCCGGCGATGGCGATGCGGTAGACCTGCGGACTGTCCATGGTGTCGCAGGACAGCTGGTCGAGGGAGTCGTCGTTGCAGGTATAGAAGTAAATCGTCTTGCCCTTGGCGTCGGCCAGCAGGTCGCCGGTCAGCGAGTTCTGCACGGTGAACTCGGACGGATGCGGCGGCGCCACCTGGGTGTAGACATTGTGCCAGCCCGGCACATCGCCGCCGTTCAGGCTCTCGCGCTGCGTGTCTTCCGAGAACGTATAGACCGGCTTCTTGCGGAAAGCCCACTGACGCACCCCGGCGGCGCGCTGGATGATCGTCCACTCGCCCTGGGGCGAAGCGGACGCCGGCGCGACCGCGGGAATCCAGATGCGCGCGCAATCGCCGGTGCAGTTGGACTTGTTCGCGGCGTCATTGTCCCAGCTGTAGACCGAGTAACCGCGGTCGTTCACGACCATGCGGCCCTGAAGCGTGGTGACGACGTTGAAGCCGGGTGGAACGTTCGGGCGCGGACCGACGGGCAGGCGCGCGGGCGCGTTGCCGCTGCCGCCTTCCGGAAGGGTGCCGGACCCGCCGTTGGTCTCGCCGGGCGCCTTGTCCAAGATCGATGTGTAGACCGGGAGTTCGTCGTAGGCCCACTGCTTCTTGCCGTCGGGACGCGTGATGACCGTCCACAGGCCCATGGGTTTCGCATCGTCCGGGGCCAGGAAGGCCGGCCAGGTGGCGATGCAGGACAGGCGCTTGTCGAGATCCGGAAGGTCCATGCCCGCCGGCCACGGACTCATCATGCCCGCGGTCTGCGTGGTGACCTTATCGGTGCAGGTGGACTTGCCCTTGCCGTCGCCGGAATAACCCACGCGCATGGCCTTCTGCGGCCACACATAGAGGGTCATGCCCGTGGACGTGGTGAACACTGGACCTTCGAGGTCCGTGTGGCGCACCTGCACGCCCGCGGGCATCGGCGCCTTCACATAGTCTTCCACCATGCGCTGCTGGGCCTGCGCCGCACCGGCAAAACCGGCGGCCGCGATCCCGGCAATCAGGAAAGCTTTAAACGACTGTCTCATCTCCCGTGACCTCACCTTCACGTAACACTCAAACGTAGTCACCGGCGCTGATTAATAGCGCCGGCCAAATTCATCGCGGACGAAGAAGGCGCGGAAACCGTTGCGCCAGCCCTGCCACTCGCCGATGCCATTGCCTTCGATCTCGCCGGCTTCCTTGTCGCCCGCGTAGGTGTACAACGGACGCTTGCGATAGGCCCAAACCCTCAAGGCGCCCGGCGCGTTCGCCTGCGCTTCGCGGCCTGTCTTCGGGTCCACATACACAATCGACCATAGCTGATTGGCCGGCAGCTTCGCGTTCGCCGAAGCCTGCACATAGGGCCACATCTTCAAGGCGCGGTCCCAGTTCCCGCCGCCGGCAATCGCGACGCGGTAGACCTGCGGGCTGTCCATGAGATCGCAGGACATCTGGTCCTGCGAGTCATCGCCGCAGGTATAATGATAGATCGTTTTTCCGTTCGCATCGGCCAAAACGTCGCCGGCCAGCGTCATCTCGACGCGCAGCTCCGCCGGATTGGGCGGGGCCATCTGGGTGTAGACGTTGTGCCAGCCCGGAACTTCCGCGCCCGCGAGGCTGGCGCGGCCGGTGTCTTCGCTGAAGGTGTAAACCGGCTTCTTGCGGAAGGCCCACTGGCGCATGCCGGCGGCGCGCTGAACGATGCTCCATTCGCCCTGCGGCTGGGCCGAGGACGGCGCCGGCACCGGCAGCCACACGCGCGCGCAATCGCCCGTGCAGTTGGACTTGCCCGCCGCGTCGTTGTCCCAGGTATAGATCGAATAACGCGCTTCATTCACCACAAGACGGCCCGCGCGGGTGGTCAGCACGTTGAAGCCCGGCGGCACGTTCGGCGGCGGACCGACGACGTCGCGTTCGGCCGGCTCATCGCCGCCGCGGCGCAGAACGGTCGCGGCGCCGTTGGTGTCGCCGGCGCGGTCATCGAGATCGGAGGTGTAAACGGGCTGCTTGTTGTAGGCCCATTGTTTCTTGCCGTCGCTGCGCTCGACAATCGTCCACTGGCCGAGGGCTTTGGCGCCCTCGGGCGCAAGGAGCGGCGGCCAGGTCGCCGCGCAGGACTTGCGGCGGTCGAGTTCCGGCAGATCGAGCCCGGCCGGCCACGGGCTCATCATGCCCGCGGTCTTGGTGGTGGGCTTGTCTTCGCAAAATGACTT